>NZ_JAAKOV010000006.1:0-186303 GCF_049171595.1 Aeromonas sp. 603607 | reverse complement strand
CACCAGACATTGAAAATCAAAAATTGTTTTTGATGTTCGATGCTGTGAGTGCCCACACAGATTGCTTGATTCAAATTGTTAAAGAGCGGCGCAACAGTGTGTTGCTGCGGGAGTGGAATTCTACTCAACCGCCTTCTCGAGTCAAGCCTTATTTTCAAAGGCTTTTCGAGGTTACCGACGAGGTTGTTTGCGTTGCCGCTTGCCCTGTCGATGGAGGCGCATTATAGGGAGTGAATTCGTTCTGGCAAGGGGATAATTGCAAAAAGATGGCTTTCATCGTTCAATCGCTCGCAAATCCACCAATCAGCATATTTAACCGGCGAAATTACCTCGCTGCAGGCACCGCGACGGCAAAATCATACAGATTGTCATATATAGCATCTGCGAGTGCGCTACCCGCTTCGGTGATTGGCTTACCGGTTCTGACCATGATCTTATGACCAACCCCGGCATTGATGGCGGCTTTCAGATCGGAAGGCTTGTCACCCACCATATAGGAACGGCTCATGTCGATCCCCAGTTCCTGTTGCGCCAACAGCAGCATGCCTGGCTCCGGTTTGCGGCAATCACAGGGGGCTCCGTGATCCGGATGATGGGGGCAGAAATAGATGCCATCGAGGTCCACATCCCGATCCGCCAGTGACCAATCCATCCACTCGGTCAGATTCATGAAGTCATCTTCACTGAAGTAGCCGCGGGCGATTCCGGACTGGTTGGTCACAACAACCAGCAGATAGCCTTTCTTTTTGAGGAGCAGCAGGGCGTCTATGACTCCGGGCAGAAAATGGAAGTCATCGACCTGGCTGACATAGCCAGTGTCTTCATTGATGACACCGTCACGATCCAGAAAAATGGCGGGTTTGCTCACGGAAACTACCTCAATCAATGGTTTTGCCCAGTATCTCACAGGGCAGATAAAGCCCAAAAACAAAAGGGGCGGCCGAAGCCCCCCCTTTCATGTGTGCATTTAAAGTATCGATTAAGCGATAACTTTAGCTACAACACCAGCACCTACGGTACGGCCACCTTCACGGATAGCGAAACGCAGGCCGTCATCCATCGCGATCGGCGCAATCAGGGTAACAACCATCTTGATGTTGTCACCCGGCATTACCATCTCTACGCCTTCCGGCAGTTCGATGGTACCGGTCACGTCGGTAGTACGGAAGTAGAACTGCGGACGGTAGCCTTTGAAGAACGGGGTATGACGACCACCTTCTTCTTTGGACAGCACGTACACTTCAGATTCAAACTTGGTGTGCGGCTTGATGGTGCCCGGCTTGGCCAGTACCTGACCACGCTCTACGTCTTCACGCTTCACGCCACGCAGCAGTGCACCGATGTTCTCGCCTGCACGACCTTCGTCCAGCAGCTTACGGAACATTTCAACGCCGGTACAGGTGGTCTTGGTGGTATCTTTGATACCAACGATTTCCACTTCTTCACCAACTTTAACGATACCGCGCTCTACACGACCGGTAACTACAGTACCACGGCCAGCGATAGAGAATACGTCTTCGATCGGCATCAGGAACGGCTGGTCAATCGCACGCTCCGGCTCCGGAATGTAGCTGTCCAGGTGGCCAGCCAGTTCCAAGATCTTCTCTTCCCACTGAGCTTCGCCTTCCAGCGCTTTCAGTGCGGAACCACGGACTACCGGCAGGTCATCACCCGGGAAGTCGTACTCGGACAGCAGTTCGCGAACTTCCATCTCGACCAGTTCCAGCAGCTCTTCGTCATCTACCATGTCACACTTGTTCATGAACACGATGATGTACGGAACGCCTACCTGACGACCCAGCAGGATGTGCTCACGAGTCTGCGGCATCGGGCCGTCAGTCGCTGCTACTACCAGGATCGCGCCGTCCATCTGGGCAGCACCGGTGATCATGTTTTTAACGTAGTCGGCGTGACCCGGGCAGTCTACGTGCGCGTAGTGGCGGGTAGCAGTGTCGTATTCTACGTGGGAGGTGTTGATGGTGATACCACGCTCACGCTCTTCCGGTGCCTTGTCGATCTGGTCGAAGGCGAAAGCTTTACCACCGAAGTGCTTGGCCAGCACGTTGGTGATAGCTGCAGTCAGGGTGGTTTTACCGTGGTCAACGTGGCCGATGGTGCCGACGTTTACGTGCGGTTTATTACGCTCAAATTTTTCTTTAGACACGACGTAGTCCTTCTAGGTTAAACCCGCCTACCGTCGTAGGCGGGGAATCTTAAATTACTTGGATTTGCGCTCTTCGATCACGGCTTGTGCAACGTTGGTCGGTGCATCGTGATACTTGGCGAATTCCATGGCGTAGGAAGCGCGACCCTGGGTAGCGGAACGCAGTGCAGTTGCATAACCGAACATTTCGGCCAGCGGCACCAGAGCACGTACGATCTTGCCGGACGGGCCATCTTCCATACCTTCGATCAGGCCACGACGACGGTTCAGGTCACCGATAACGTCGCCCATGTAATCTTCCGGAGTTTCAACTTCTACTTTCATGATCGGTTCGAGCAGAACCGGGTTGGCCTTCATGAAGCCAGCCTTAAAGGCCATGGAAGCAGCGATCTTGAACGCCAGTTCGGAAGAGTCGACATCGTGGTAAGAACCGAAGTGCAGACGCACACCCAGATCCATAACCGGGTAACCAGCCAGCGGACCAGATTTGAGCTGCTCACGGATACCTTTATCAACACCCGGGATGAATTCACCAGGAATGACACCGCCTTTGATGTCGTTGACGAATTCGTAAGCTTTGCCTTCTTCCAGCGGGTACATGTCGATAACAACATGACCGTACTGACCGCGACCACCAGACTGCTTGGCATGCTTGCCTTCGATGTCTTTAACGGTGGTACGGATGGTTTCACGGTAGGCAACCTGCGGCTTACCTACGTTGGCTTCAACCTTGAACTCGCGACGCATACGGTCAACGATGATGTCCAGGTGCAGCTCACCCATACCAGCGATGATGGTTTGACCTGACTCTTCGTCAGTCCATACGCGGAAGGACGGGTCTTCCTGAGCCAGACGGCCCAGTGCCAGACCCATCTTCTCCTGGTCAGCCTTGGTTTTCGGCTCAACCGCGATAGAAATTACCGGCTCCGGGAATTCCATACGCTCGAGGATGATCGGTGCGTTCGGGTCACACAGGGTGTCACCAGTGGTCACGTCTTTCAGACCGATGGCTGCAGCGATGTCACCAGCGCGTACTTCTTTGATCTCTTCACGCTTGTTGGCATGCATCTGAACGATACGGCCGAAACGCTCGCGCTTGTCCTTGACGGAGTTCAGCACGGTGTCACCGGAGTTGATCACGCCAGAGTAGACACGGAAGAAGGTCAGGTTACCAACGAACGGGTCGGTAGCGATCTTGAACGCCAGAGCAGAGAACGGCTCGTCATCAGAAGCGTGACGCTCGTCTTTGGTCTCGCCGTCCATTTTCAGGCCGTCGATAGCAGCAACGTCGGTCGGAGCCGGCAGGTACTCGATCACGGCATCCAGCATTGCCTGTACGCCCTTGTTCTTGAACGCGGAGCCACAGGTTACCAGGATGATTTCGTTGTTCAGCACGCGCTGACGCAGAGCACCTTTGATCTCTTCCTCGGTCAGCTCTTCGCCGCCCAGGTATTTTTCCATCAGGTCTTCAGACGCTTCAGCAGCGGCTTCAACCAGATTCATGCGCATTTCTTGCGCCTGTTCCAGCAACTCAGCCGGGACGTCTTCGTAATCGAAGGATACGCCCTGATCAGCTTCATTCCAGTTGATGGCTTTCATCTTGACCAGGTCAACAACGCCCTTGAAGTTCTCTTCAGAGCCGATGTTCAGCTGAAGGGGAACCGGAGTACCTTTCAGACGGGTCTTGATGTGCTCAACGCAGCGCAGGAAGTTGGCGCCGGTACGGTCCATCTTGTTGACGAACGCGATACGGGGAACCTTGTACTTGTTAGCCTGACGCCATACGGTTTCAGACTGTGGCTGTACGCCACCTACGGCACAGTACACCATCACGGCACCGTCCAGAACACGCATTGAACGCTCTACTTCGATAGTAAAGTCAACGTGGCCCGGGGTATCGATGATGTTGATACGGTGCGGTTGGAACTGTTTACCCATACCGGACCAGAAAGCGGTGGTCGCGGCGGAGGTGATGGTGATACCACGCTCTTGTTCCTGTTCCATCCAGTCCATGGTGGCAGCGCCATCGTGAACTTCACCGATCTTGTGACTTACACCGGTGTAAAACAGTACACGCTCGGTAGTAGTAGTCTTACCGGCGTCAATGTGAGCGGAGATACCGATGTTACGATAACGCTCAATGGGGGTTGTACGAGCCATTGTCATCCTCTTACTAAGGCGCTTGTCCCTAGATAATTAAAGGTGCGCAGAGTCAAAAGACCCTGCGCAAGCGGATTACCAGCGGAAGTGAGCGAAGGCTTTGTTCGCTTCAGCCATACGGTGAACGTCTTCACGTTTCTTGACAGACGAACCCTTATTGTCAGCGGCATCCAGCAGCTCGCCAGCCAGACGCTGAGCCATTGATTTTTCACCACGTTTACGAGCGGCATCAACCAACCAGCGCATTGCCAGGGCATTGCGACGTACCGGACGAACTTCTACCGGGACCTGATAGGTTGCACCACCGACGCGACGAGATTTAACCTCGACCGCCGGACGAATGTTATCCAGAGCTTCTTCGAATACGGCCAGGTGCTCTTTGCCAGATTTGGTGGCAATGATGTCCAGGGCGCCATAAACAATGGCTTCTGCAACAGATTTCTTACCGTCAACCATTACTACGTTGACAAATTTAGCCAGCAGCTCTGATCCGAACTTGGGATCTGGCAGGATTTTACGCTGACCAACAACACGACGTCTTGGCATTTCAAATTCTCCGTAACTTCAGGGATTACCCAAAACTAGAAAGCTATCTAACTAGAAACGAATTAACGTTTGGCCTTACTTAACGGAGAACCATTAAGCTTTAGGACGCTTCACGCCATACTTGGAGCGAGCCTGCTTACGGTCTTTAACACCGGCACAGTCCAACGCACCACGAACGGTGTGATAACGAACACCTGGCAAGTCTTTTACACGACCGCCACGGATCAGAACAACAGAGTGCTCTTGCAGGTTGTGACCTTCACCGCCGATGTAGGAGGTGACTTCGAAGCCGTTGGTCAGACGTACACGGCACACTTTACGCAGTGCAGAGTTAGGCTTCTTCGGGGTGGTGGTATATACACGAGTGCATACGCCACGCTTCTGAGGGCACGCTTCCAGCGCCGGCACGTTGCTTTTCACAACGAGCTTGATGCGTGGCTTGCGAACCAACTGGTTAATAGTTGCCATCAAAAGGCTCCTGATAATGACTTCATAAACGTGTGGAAAATCCTCCCCGCAGATACGGGGACGCGAAATTTTATGCCCTGTTGTCTGGGGAGTCAAGATTTATACAATTTGCGTCACAAAAGGGCAATTCGGATCCGTTTGATTTCACGACATCACCTTGAATTTTCTTGGAAATCTGCTTCTCAGCCACCCCAGGTGCGCGGGGAACCTTTTTGCGCAACCAGTGCCACCAGACCCGCCATATCGAGCACATTGCCCACCCGATGCTGCAAACCGCGAGCTTGCAGATCTTCCTGCATCACATAAAGCGGGATACCCGCCAGCCGCGCGCTCCACTGGGGAGCCGATGCCGCAATCACGGCATCCTGCATCAGTACCAGCTCATCCTCGGGCTGAAGGTATGAGAGCGCCTCTGCCAGAGCCTGACTCTGAAAGGGGGAGTTCAATATCAGATGCAACATGGAAACCTCAAAAGCTGATGTGAGTCGAACATTGTGCCCAGTGCCGAGCCAGTTCCTGGCGCGGCAGACTCTCGACGGGGATCAGCAGATCATCCACTGTCACGCCACGCTCTGCCAGCGAGTCAGCACAAACATAGACCTCTTCGATGTCGTAGAGTTCCAGCATCTTGAAGGTGGGCGCGTAGTGGCGCTGCAAAATGGCGGCAGGCTGCTGTTCCTTGAGCAGTTGCAACACACCGTCCCCAATCAGGAAGAGGGCCAGCTCATCGGTCATGGCCGAGGTGGCCAGCAAGGCATCCAGTCCTTCCCGGCCGGCGGCATGGCCATGGGGACCACGACTGCAGATAAAGGCGATTTTCTTGCTCATGACTCCCCCTAGAACTGAACCAGCCGATCGGTGGTGAGCGCCGCCTCGGCCAACTGGCCCAGACCGCTCAGGCAAAATGGCGCTTGCAGATTGAAGTGCTCCAGCCCTGCCCCCTTGGCTTCCTGTTCATCGAGCACACCGCGCCGCATGGCGGCGGCGACACAGACGTCGATACCGATCCCCTGCTCTTCCGCCAGCTCTCGCCACAGACGCACCAGGTCAGTCTCATCGGATGCAGGCAGATGCAAACCGTTGCCGTTGCAGACCCCGTCCTGATAGAAGAACAGGTGGGACAAGGTATGCCCCTGTGCCAACAAGGTGCGGGCAAAACGATAGGCGGTGCTGGCCGACTGGGTGCCATAAGCAGGCCCCGTGACCAGGATGGCAAAACTCAGACTCATAGCAGGACTCCTGTGCTGACCCGGTCCATTT
Source organism: Aeromonas sp. 603607 (assembly GCF_049171595.1). Classification (NCBI taxonomy): domain Bacteria; kingdom Pseudomonadati; phylum Pseudomonadota; class Gammaproteobacteria; order Aeromonadales; family Aeromonadaceae; genus Aeromonas; species Aeromonas sp. 603607. The sequence goes on along the minus strand of NZ_JAAKOV010000006.1, from coordinate 179,705 downwards.
TACGCCAAAAACAAAAAAGCCCCTGCCAGGAGGGGCTTGATTCGATCTGTTGATCAGAGATGGGCAATCGCCTCGACCTCGACCAGCACATCTTTCGGCAGACGGGCCACCTCTACGCAGGAGCGAGCTGGCGCCGCATCGCCAAAGTAACGGGCATAGACCTGATTGAAGGCAACGAAGTTGTTCATGTCGCTCAGGAAGCAGGTGGTTTTGACCACTTTGCTGGCATCGGCACCCGCAGCGTGCAACACGGCAATCAGATTCTTCATCACCCGCTCGGCCTGCTCTTCAATGCCGCCAGCCACGATTTCCATGGTGGCAGGATCGAGCGGGATCTGCCCGGAGGTGAAGATCATCTCGCCAACCTTGGTAGCCTGAACATACGGACCAATCGCGGCAGGCGCCTTGTCGGTTGCAATCACTTCTTTAGCCATTCATCTATCCCCTTCTGGAATGAGTTACTCGTTCTCGTCTTCACCCTGCTTGCGCTGTCGGATGTAAAGATAAACGGTATGTTTTGAAATATTGAGTTTGTCCGCCACCAGATTGATCGAATCCTTGATGTCGAAAATGCCCTTCTCGAACAGCTGGGTCACGATGAAGCGGTTCTTGGCATTGTTGGCCACGGTGGGATCGCGATTGATCTCGTCGATGGTGTTATCCACCGTCTGGGCAACCAGCTCTTCCACGCTGTTGGCGAAGGTCTCTGGTGACTGGCGCGCCGCCTGCTGGGGCGTCGGGAAAAATTCGGCCACGAACTCGTGGAAGGGCGCATTGATGTGCAGGTTGATGCAAATAAGTCCCACTACTTGCCGCTCGCTGTTGCGAATGGCGATGGTGCTCGACTTCATCAGCGCGCCAGTACGGCTGCGAGCGAAATAGCTCTGGGTGTAATCCTGGCCGGTGCTCTCGATGTCCTTGAGCATGCGCAGGGCGAGATCGGTGATGGGCGCCCCGAGGGTGCGTCCGGTATTGAAGCCGTTGGCGATCTTGATCACCGACTCGTGCAGATTTTCCAGGGAGTGGAGAACCACTTCACAATGCTTGCCGAACAGCTCGGCCAAGCCATCGATGAGCCCATCGTATGAGCGCAACAATTCCCTGTCTTCATCTGTAAAAGTGCGGCTGATCAGCTGTTCTTCGGGAAGCATGGCTTCCTCGATACCGACAGTCATGTTCTACCCCTGTAATAACCATTCAACTTTCCCGAGTTTTAAATTGCAGGGGAGTAAAGTCAACTTTTTTTGATTTTTTACTCTACAACTTTGCTCTGGATCATCCTGAAACCCGCGCTGCGTCTACCTTTGCCGAGGAATTGGCCAACAAAAAGGGCTCCTTGAAGGAGCCCTTTTTAATCACGGATGACGAGTTACTCTTCGTCGAAGCTACCGGCTGCGTTCAGCAGATCCGCCAGGTTCTGCTCCGCTTCATCAGCGGTCACCTGCGGGGTACCAACAGCACGAGCTGCGGCAGCACGCTGGTTGATCCGGCTATGGTGGTAGGCAAAGCCGGTACCAGCCGGGATCAGACGACCCACGATGACGTTCTCTTTCAGACCACGCAGTTCATCACGCTTGCCACCTACGGCGGCTTCGGTCAGAACGCGAGTGGTTTCCTGGAAGGAAGCCGCGGAGATGAAGGACTCGGTGCTCAGAGATGCCTTGGTAATACCCATCAGTACATGACGGTAGGTCGCTGGGGTCTTGCCCTCGGCAACCAGCTTACGGTTGGCAATCTTCACACGAGCCACTTCAACCTGTTCGCCTTCGATCAGATCGGTATCGCCAGCGCTCAGGATCTCGCACTTGCGCAGCATCTGACGAACGATGACTTCGATGTGCTTGTCGTTGATCTTAACGCCTTGCAGACGGTATACGTCCTGCACTTCGTTGGCGATGTAGTTGGCGACCGGGCTGATACCGCGCAGACGCAGGATGTCGTGAGCAGACTCAGGACCGTCTGCCAGCACTTCACCCTTCTCAACTTTTTCACCTTCGAACACGTTCAGGTTACGCCACTTCGGAATCATCTCTTCGTAGACGTTGCCACCATCGGTCGGGGTAATGACCAGACGGCGTTTGCCCTTGGTCTCTTTCCCGAAGGAGATGGTACCGGAGATCTCGGCCAGAATTGCCGGTTCCTTCGGTTGACGTGCTTCGAACAGATCCGCAACGCGCGGCAGACCACCGGTGATGTCCTTGGTACCGCCGGACTCTTGCGGGATACGCGCTACCGCGTCACCCACGCCCACGTTGGCACCATCTTCCAGGTTCACGATCGCCTTGCCCGGCAGGAAGTACTGGGCGGCGACATCGGTACCCGGGATCATCACGTCTTTGCCGTTCAGGTCGACCAGTTTAACGGTCGGACGCATCTCTTTACCGGCGCTCGGACGCTCGTTGACGTCCAGAACAACGATAGAAGATAGACCGGTCAGCTCGTCGGTCTGACGAGTGATGGTCACGCCATCGATCATGTGTTCGAACTGCAGGCGACCTGCCACTTCGGTGATGATCGGGTGGGTGTGCGGATCCCAGTTGGCAACGGTCTCGCCAGCGCTCACGGCCTGGCCGTCCTTCACTTCCAGCACGGAACCGTAAGGCAGCTTGTGGCTTTCCTTGGTACGGCCCATGTCGTCCATGATGGTCAGTTCGGTAGAACGTGAGGTGATAACCAGTTTGTCATCGCTGTTGTGAACGAACTTGGCGTTCTGCAGCTTGATGGTACCTGTGTTCTTGACCTGGATGCTGCTTTCAGCAGCGGCACGAGATGCAGCACCACCGATGTGGAAAGTACGCATCGTCAGCTGGGTACCCGGTTCACCGATGGACTGGGCGGCGATAACACCGACAGCCTCACCCTTGTTAACCAGGTGACCACGGGCCAGATCACGGCCATAGCAGTGAGCACAGTTACCGAAGTCGGTTTCACAGGTGATGGCAGAACGCACCTTCACACGGTCAACGGAGTTGCGTTCCAGCAGGTCACACAGCTGCTCGTCGAGCAGGGTGTTGCGAGCAACCAGGATCTCGTCCTCGGTACCCGGCTTGATGACATCTTCTGCCACCACACGACCCAGCACGCGTTCACGCAGCGGCTCGACCACGTCGCCACCCTCGATCAGCGGAGTCATCCACAGACCGTCGGTAGTGCCGCAATCGTCCTCGGTGATCACCATGTCTTGCGCCACGTCTACCAGACGACGAGTCAGGTAACCGGAGTTCGCAGTCTTCAGTGCGGTATCCGCCAGACCCTTACGAGCACCGTGGGTAGAGATAAAGTACTGCAGTACGTTCAGGCCTTCGCGGAAGTTCGCGATGATCGGAGTCTCGATGATGGAGCCATCCGGCTTGGCCATCAGGCCACGCATACCGGCCAGCTGACGGATCTGGGCGGCGGAACCACGCGCACCAGAGTCAGCCATCATAAAGATGCTGTTGAACGAGGCCTGCTCTTCTTCTTCACCCAGCGAGTTGACGTTACGCTCTTTGGACAAGTTCTCCATCATGGCCTTGGAGACGCGCTCGTTGGCGCTGGCCCAGATATCGATAACCTTGTTGTAACGTTCGCCCGCAGTTACCAGACCGGAAAGGAACTGGTCCTGGATCTCGGCAACTTCGGCTTCGGCAGACGCGATGATGTCTTTCTTGGCATCCGGGATGACCATGTCATCGATACCAACGGAAGCACCGGACAGCGCCGCGTAGTGGAAACCGGTATACATCAGCTGGTCAGCGAAGATAACGGTGTCCTTCAGCCCCTGCTTGCGATAGCAGGTGTTCAGCAGACGGGAGATGAGCTTTTTGCCCAGCGCCTTGTTGGATACGCATTTGATCCAGTTCTGCGGATTGGCTTCCAGATCGGCCTGCTCGGCAGCAGTCAGCACCTTCGGCTCGTCGATCAGGGCGTATTCCATACCTTTCGGCAGGATCAGGCTCAGGATCGCACGACCAACGGTGGTGTTCTTCATCTCGGTCTTGGCAACCAGCTCACCGGCTTCGTTCTTCACGTACTCGGTGATGCGGCACTTGACGCGAGCATGCAGGTCGGCCAGACCAGCACGGTACACTTTCTCGGCCTCTTTCGGGCCGGACAGCACCATACCTTCACCCTTCGCATTGATGCGGGCGCGGGTCATGTAGTACAGACCCAAGACCACGTCCTGAGAAGGAACGATGATCGGCTCACCGGAGGCTGGCGACAGGATGTTGTTGGTAGACATCATCAGCGCACGCGCTTCCAGCTGGGCTTCCAGGGTCAGCGGTACGTGAACCGCCATCTGGTCACCATCGAAGTCCGCGTTATACGCAGCACAAACGAGCGGGTGCAGCTGGATTGCCTTGCCTTCGACCAGAGTCGGTTCGAATGCCTGGATACCCAGACGGTGCAGAGTCGGTGCACGGTTCAGCAGAACCGGATGTTCGCGGATCACTTCGTCCAGGATATCCCAAACGACAGCTTCTTCGCGCTCCACCATCTTCTTGGCGGCCTTGATAGTGGTCGCCAGACCGCGGGTTTCCAGCTTGCCATAGATGAACGGCTTGAACAGTTCCAGCGCCATCTTCTTCGGCAGACCGCACTGATGCAGACGCAGAGTCGGGCCTACGGTGATAACGGAACGACCGGAGTAGTCGACACGCTTACCGAGCAGGTTCTGACGGAAACGACCCTGCTTACCCTTGATCATATCGGCCAGGGATTTCAGCGGGCGCTTGTTGGAACCGGTGATGGCACGACCGCGACGGCCGTTATCCAGCAGCGCATCGACGGACTCTTGCAGCATACGCTTTTCGTTGCGCACGATGATGTCCGGAGCAGCCAGATCCAGCAGACGCTTCAAGCGGTTGTTACGGTTGATCACGCGACGGTACAGATCGTTCAGATCGGAAGTCGCGAAACGGCCGCCGTCCAGCGGTACCAGCGGACGCAGGTCCGGCGGCAGCACAGGCAGCACTGTCATGATCATCCACTCCGGCTTGTTGCCGGACTGCAGGAAAGCTTCCATCAGCTTCAGACGCTTGGTGGTCTTCTTGCGTTTGGTCTCGGAGTTGGTCTGATCCAGCTCCTCACGCATCGCTTTGACTTCACCTTCCAGATCGATGGCGCGCAGCAATGCCAGGATTGCTTCGGCACCCATCTTGGCGTCAAATTCGTCGCCCCACTCTTCCAGCGCATCCAGGTACTGCTCTTCGGAGAGCATCTGGCTGCGTTCGAGGTTGGTCATGCCCGGCTCGATAACTACGAAAGATTCGAAGTAGAGCACGCGTTCGATGTCGCGCAGGGTCATGTCCAGAAGCAGACCGATACGGGACGGCAGGGACTTCAGGAACCAGATGTGGGCAGTCGGGCTGGCCAGCTCGATGTGGCCCATACGCTCACGACGGACCTTGGTCTGGGTCACTTCAACGCCGCACTTCTCACAGATCACACCACGGTGTTTCAGGCGCTTGTACTTGCCGCACAGACACTCGTAGTCCTTCACCGGTCCGAAGATACGGGCGCAGAACAGACCATCACGCTCCGGCTTGAAAGTCCGGTAGTTGATGGTCTCAGGCTTTTTGACCTCACCGAATGACCAGGAGCGGATCATGTCAGGAGAGGCCAGACCGATCTTGATGCTGTCAAACTCTTCGGTCTTGGTCTGAGCCTTCAAAAACTTGAGTAAGTCTTTCACGTGTTTCCCCTGTCAGGAGTCTAACCTCGGCGCCCCGGCTGCCAAAACAGCGGGGCGCCCACGTCAATTCTCGAACAATAAGAGCGAGCTCTTACTCTTCGTCCAGCTCGATGTTGATACCCAGAGAGCGGATTTCCTTCAGCAATACGTTGAAGGATTCGGGCATGCCCGGCTCCATACGGTGGTCGCCATCCACGATGTTCTTGTACATCTTGGTACGGCCATTCACATCGTCAGACTTGACGGTCAGCATCTCCTGCAGGGTATATGCCGCACCGTAAGCCTCCAGGGCCCACACTTCCATCTCACCGAAACGCTGACCACCGAACTGAGCCTTACCACCCAGCGGCTGCTGGGTAACCAGGCTGTAAGAACCGGTAGAACGCGCGTGCATCTTGTCGTCGACCAGGTGGTTCAGCTTGAGCATGTACATGTAACCAACGGTTACTTTACGCTCGAAGCGGTTACCGGTACGGCCGTCGAACAGATCAATCTGACCGGATTCCGGCAGATCGGCCAGCTTCAGCAGGGCTTTGATTTCGCGCTCTTTGGCACCATCAAACACTGGAGTAGCAACCGGCAGACCCTTACGCAGGTTACCCACCAGGGTACGTACGTCGTCGTCAGACAGTTCGGCGATGTTCACTTGCTGGGTGTCCTTCTCGCCCAGGTCATAGACCTGTTGCAGGAAGTTGCGCATCTCGTGCAGCTCGCGCTGCTCTTTGACCATGCGATCGATCTTCTCGCCGATACCCTTGGCCGCAAGGCCCAGGTGCACTTCGAGGATCTGACCGATGTTCATACGGGATGGTACGCCCAACGGGTTCAGTACGATGTCGACCGGACGGCCGAACTCGTCATGAGGCATATCCTCGACCGGACAGATCTTGGAGATAACACCCTTGTTACCGTGACGGCCCGCCATCTTGTCACCCGGCTGGATGCGACGCTTGACTGCCAGATAAACCTTGACGATTTTCAGTACGCCCGGTGCCAGATCATCACCCTGGATAATCTTGCGACGCTTGTTCTCGAATTTCTTGTCGAACTCGGCTTTCAGCTCAACGTGCTGTTCAGCGATCTGTTCCAGTTCGGTCTGCTTGCCTTCGTCTTCGATGGCCAGTTCAAACCACTTGGAGCGATCGAGCTTGTTCAGACGATCTTCGCTGTAACCGGCGGCCAGCAGCAGGTTGCGGGAGCGGCCGAAAATGCCGTCTTCCAGGATCTTGAACTCTTCGGTCAAGTCCTTCTTCGCTTCCTTCAGCTGCATCTCTTCGATTTCTTTGGCGCGCTTGTCTTTTTCCACGCCATCGCGGGTAAAGACTTGCACGTCAACCACGGTACCGTACACACCGTTCGGTACACGCAGGGAGGAGTCCTTCACATCGGACGCCTTCTCACCGAAGATGGCGCGCAGCAGCTTCTCTTCCGGCGTCAGCTGGGTTTCACCTTTCGGGGTTACCTTACCGACCAGAATGTCGCCGCCCTTCACTTCGGCACCCACGTAGACGATACCGGACTCGTCCAGCTTGGACAGAGCGGCTTCACCCACGTTCGGGATGTCAGCAGTGATCTCTTCCGGACCCAGCTTGGTGTCACGGGAGATACAGGCCAGTTCCTGGATATGGATGGTGGTCAGGCGATCTTCCTGAACAACACGCTCGTTCACCAGGATCGAGTCTTCGAAGTTGTAACCGTTCCACGGCATGAACGCGACGCGCATGTTCTGACCCAGCGCCAGTTCACCCAGATCGGTGGACGGGCCGTCAGCCAGTACGTCGCCAGCCATGACCGGCTCACCCAACATCACGCAAGGACGCTGGTTGATACAGGTGTTCTGGTTGGAACGGGTGTATTTGGTCAGGTTGTAGATGTCGATACCGGCTTCGCCTGGCATCAGCTCATCTTCATTGACCTTCAGGACGATACGGGAGGCATCGACATAGTCGATTACGCCGCCACGCTTGGCCACTACGGTTACACCGGAGTCAACGGCCACAGCGCGTTCCATACCGGTACCTACCAGCGGCTTGTCAGCACGCAGAGTCGGTACAGCCTGACGTTGCATGTTTGAACCCATCAATGCGCGGTTCGCGTCATCGTGTTCCAGGAACGGGATCAGAGCGGCTGCCACAGATACGATCTGCTGCGGGCTCACGTCCATATACTGGATCTGGTCGGCGTTCATAAAGGTGGATTCACCTTTGTGACGGCACGGGATCAATTCATCTTTCAGACGGCCATCTTCGGTGGTCGCGGCGTTAGCCTGTGCGATCACGTACTTGCCTTCTTCAATAGCAGACAGGTAGTCCACTTCGTCGGTGATCACACCGTCAATGACCTTGCGGTACGGGGTCTCGAGGAAACCGTACTCGTTGGTACGAGAGTACACGGACAGAGAGTTGATCAGACCGATGTTCGGACCTTCAGGAGTCTCGATAGGGCACAGACGACCGTAGTGGGTCGGGTGTACGTCTCGGACTTCAAAGCCGGCACGCTCACGAGTCAAACCGCCCGGGCCCAGCGCGGAAATTCGACGCTTGTGGGTCACTTCGGAGAGCGGGTTGTTCTGGTCCATAAACTGGGACAGCTGGCTGGAACCAAAGAACTCTTTGACTGCGGCGGAGATCGGCTTGGCGTTGATCAGATCCTGCGGCATCAGGGTGTCCAGGTCGCCCAGGGAGAGACGCTCCTTGACCGCACGCTCGACACGCACCAGACCGACGCGGAACTGGTTTTCAGCCATTTCACCGACAGAACGGATACGACGGTTACCCAAGTGGTCGATATCGTCCACTTCGTCGTTACCGTTACGGATGTCGATCAGGCGCTTCATCACATCGACGATGTCGTCTTTGGTCAGTACACCTGCGCCAGTCTCGTCTTCACGACCCAGACGGCGGTTGAACTTCATCCGACCTACGGTAGACAGGTCGTAACGCTCGGCGGAGAAGAACAGGTTTTCGAACAGCTGTTCTGCAGCTTCGCGAGTAGGCGGCTCGCCCGGACGCATCATGCGATAGATCTCGACCAGCGCTTCCAAACGGTTGGAGCTGGAGTCGACACGCAGGGTCTCGGACATGTAAGCACCGTGATCCAGTTCGTTGGTGAACAGAACCTCGAAATGCTTGAAGCCGGCCTGGGACAGGTTGGCGATCGCTTCCAGGCTCAGTGCCTGGTTGGCGGTCACGACCATCTCGCCAGTTTGCGGATGTGCGTAGTCCTTGGCAGCAACTTTGCCAACAACATACTCAACCGGTACCTCAATTTGGGTAACGGCGTCTTTTTCCAACTGACGGATGTGACGCGCAGTCACACGACGACCGGTCTCAACCACCACGGCGCCATTGGCCACGATGTCAAAGGTCGCAGTTTCACCACGCAGACGCTCCGGCACCAGATCCATCATCAACTTGCCATCTTTTACTTCAAAACCGATGGTCTCGAAGAAGGTGGCCAGGATTTGTTCGGAAGTGAAGTCCAGGGCGCGCAGAATAATGGATGCTGGCAGTTTGCGACGACGGTCGATACGGACAAACAGGTTGTCTTTCGCATCGAACTCGAAGTCCAGCCAGGAGCCACGGTAGGGGATAACGCGAGCGTTATACAGCACCTTACCGGATGAATGTGTTTTGCCTTTATCGTGGTCGAAGAAGACGCCCGGGCTGCGGTGCAGCTGGGAAACGATAACCCGCTCGGTACCATTGATAACAAAGGTGCCGTTCTCGGTCATGAGCGGAATTTCGCCCATGTATACTTCTTGTTCCTTGATGTCTTTGACGGTGCCGGCAGCTGCTTCACGGTCGTACAGAACCATACGAAGCTTGACACGCAGCGGCGCGGAGTAGGTCACTCCACGGATCTGGCATTCTTTTACGTCAAATACCGGCTCACCCAGGCGATAGCTGACATACTGAAGCTCAGCACTACCGGAGTAACTGGTGATCGGGAAAACGCTACGGAAAGCGGCCTCTAGGCCATATTCACCTTCCGGGTCAGCCTCGATGAACTGCTTGAAGGAGTCCAGCTGAATGGACAACAGATAAGGCGTGTCCAGTACCTGGTCTCGCTTACCGAAGTCCTTACGAATGCGTTTTTTTTCGGTATAAGAGTAAACCATAGGGTTCCTCAGCTCGCTGATAAGTGACCCACTCTGTCCCGCGGGACAGCTCTGTCTCAACACCGTTTTGTGTTGGCCCGGACGAAAGAAGACAGTCCGGATTGCTGGTGCACCGAGAGTCGTAAACGGTGTGAAATGCTCTCAGTCTACAGCGCAAAAAGGCTGGTGAACAAAAATTCACCAGCCCTAGCCTGTTTTATCAGGCTAATCTACATAAATGCAGATTATTTGATCTCAACAGAAGCACCGGCAGCTTCCAGCTCTTTCTTCAGAGCTTCAGCTTCGTCTTTGGAGACGGCTTCTTTCAGGTTAGCCGGAGCAGCTTCTACCAGATCTTTGGCTTCTTTCAGGCCCAGACCGGTGGCGCCACGAACGGCTTTGATGACGGCAACTTTGTTGGCACCGGCAGCAGTCAGAACTACGTCGAACTCGGTCTTCTCTTCTACTGCTTCAGCGGCCGGACCGGCAGCAACAGCAACAGCGGCAGAAACACCGAATTTCTCTTCCATAGCTTCGATCAGCTCAACAACTTCCATTACGGACATGGAAGCAACGGCTTCGATGATTTGGTCTTTAGTGATAGACATGACAAAAATTCCTGATGTTGAATAAACTCAAACAGCCTAAATAGGCGAGAATCAAGCAGCAGCTTGCTTCTGATCACGCACAGCAGCGATGGTACGAACCAGCTTGCCAGCAGAGGCTTCTTTCATAGTCGCCATCAACTTCGCAATTGCTTCGTCGTAGGTCGGCAGCGTGGCCAGACGATCAATTTGTGCTGCGGCGATAAACTCACCGTTAAAAGCGCCAGCCTTGATTTCGAACTTTTGGTTCGCTTTGGCAAACTCTTTGAACAGACGAGCAGCAGCGCCCGGGTGTTCGTTAGAGAAAGCAATCAAGGTAGGACCGGTAAATGCGTCGTTCAGGCACTCGTATTCGGTACCTTCTACCGCGCGACGCAGCAGGGTGTTACGCACAACGCGCATGTACACACCGGCTTCACGAGCGGTTTTACGCAGGACGGTCATCTTGTCTACAGTGACACCGCGAGAATCGGCAACAACTGCAGAAAGAGCGCCTTTGGCAGCTTCGTTGACTTCAGCAACAATTGCCTTTTTGTCTTCGAGTCCCAATGCCATTGGCTTAACTCCTGGATTGAATCCGGGTCAAATGACCCAGTACTGACACATCCCCCCTACCTTTACAACAGAGGGGAACGATGCGGTAGCAGGATTCCAGAAGAGAAAGAATCTTTCTCGCTGGGTTTCCGGCACCGTCTACGCAGGAAACATTAAGGCTTTACAGCCTCCTGCGGTCTTGGACGGAGGTCGAAACCCCCAACCAATCAAGGCGCAAAATTATAGATTAAATTTTGCGCCTTGTAAAACCCATCAATTAGGCCTGAGCTTCCAGAGAAGCTTGGTCTACGGCAACACCGGCACCCATGGTGGTGGAGATGCTGACTTTCTTGATGAATTGACCTTTGGCGGAAGAGGGCTTGCCTTTTTTCAGGGCAACCAGCAGAGCTTCCAAGTTTTCTTTCAGCTGAACTTCGTTGAAAGAAACCTTACCCAGAGTGGTATGGATGATACCATTCTTGTCGTTACGGTAACGAACCTGACCAGCCTTGGCGTTCTTGACAGCTTCGGCAACGTTAGGAGTTACAGTACCAACTTTCGGGTTCGGCATCAGGCCGCGCGGGCCCAGGATTTGACCCAGTTGACCAACAACGCGCATGGCATCCGGGGATGCGATAACTACGTCGAAGTTCATCTCGCCTTTCTTAACCAGATCGGCCAGGTCATCCATACCTACCAGGTCAGCACCGGCAGCTTTAGCTGCTTCGGCATTGGCACCTTGGGTAAATACGGCAACGCGTACATCACGACCGGTACCGTGCGGCAGTACAGTAGCACCACGTACGTTCTGGTCAGATTTACGAGCGTCGATACCCAGGTTGACAGCAACGTCAACGCTTTCAACGAACTTGGCGGTAGCCAGTTCTTTCAGCAGGGCAATGGCTTCGTTGATGGAGTACTCTTTGGTACCGTCAACTTTTTCGCGAATAACGCGCATACGCTTGGAAAGTTTAGCCATTGTCTTAATCCTCCACTACCAGACCCATGGAACGAGCGGAGCCTGCGATGCAACGTACTTTTGCATCCAGATCGGCACCGGTCATATCCGGTTCTTTGGTCTTGGCGATTTCTTGCAGCTGGGCTACGGTCACCTTACCAACCTTGTCTTTGTTCGGCTTGGCAGAACCAGACTTGATGCCAGCAGCTTTCTTCAGCAGGAAGGAAGCAGGCGGAGTCTTGGTTTCGAAGGTGAAGGAACGGTCGCTGTAAACGGTGATCACGACCGGGGTCGGTGAACCTTTTTCCAGCTTTTCTGTACGAGCGTTGAACGCCTTACAGAATTCCATGATGTTAACACCGTGTTGACCCAGTGCAGGACCAACGGGAGGAGACGGGTTGGCTGCACCAGCAGCAACCTGCAGCTTGATATAAGCTGTGACTTTCTTAGCCATTAGGAAATTACCTCAAAAATGGGTTCTAGCGCCTCGGAGACATGCTCCTGCAAACGGCTCCCCAACTAATAAAGGGGCAGCGAATTATAGAGATATTCGCTGCCCCTGACAACTGTTGAGTGAACAGAAATCAATCAGCCCTTTTCGACCTGACCGAAATCCAGCTCAACGGGAGTAGAACGACCGAAGATCAGTACAGAAACCTTCACGCGGCTCTTCTCGTAGTCCACCTCTTCAACGGTTCCATTGAAGTCGGCAAACGGACCATCGGCAACCCGCACCATTTCACCCGGTTCAAACAGGGTTTTCGGACGCGGCTTGTCGTGGGCATCCTGCAGACGGTTCAGGATGGCATCGGCCTCTTTGTCGGAGATCGGTGCCGGACGGTCGGAAGTACCGCCGATGAAGCCCATGACGCGCGGTACGTTACGCACCAGGTGCCATGTGGTTTCATCCATGATCATCTGAACCAGGACATAGCCCGGGAAAAACTTGCGCTCACTCTTGCGCTTCTGGCCTGCACGCATCTCGACCACTTCTTCGGTCGGGACCAGTACTTCACCGAACATGTCTTCCATGCCATGCATCTTGATATGCTCGCGCAGGGATTTGGCGACACGGCCTTCATAGCCGGAAAACGCCTGCACGACATACCATCTCATACGCTGTTCACGTTGTTCAGTCATGGCTTATCCTTACACACCGGTAATCAGGTTGACCAACCAGACCAAGGCGCCGTCCAGAACGAACAGCAGCAGCCCCATCACGGCGGTCACAGCCAGCACAATCAGGGTTGTCTGAATGGCTTCCTGACGGGTTGGCCATACGACCTTGCGGACTTCCAGGCGAGACTCACGGGCGAATGCCAGTGTTGCCTTCCCTTTGGTGGTTTGCAGGGCTACTGCACCGGCAGCAGCGATGACAATGACCACACCCAAGGCGCGGACGGCAGCAATAACATCGCTCAGTAGATAATTACCTACTACAGCGGCCACCAGGATAATGAAAACCAGGCCCCAAAGCAGGGTATCCTTGCTTCCGCCCTGGTTCTCAGAACTAACACTCATACAACCCACCTGTATCTGACGTAACCAAAGACACAAAAGCCCCGTACGAGACGAGGTATATGGCAGGGGCGGCAGGACTCGAACCCGCAACCATCGGTTTTGGAGACCGCTGTTCTACCAATTCGAACTACGCCCCTGCATAAGAAAGCCCCTATTATAGGGGCTTTGCTTTATTTATGTAAGCCAAAGATTAAGCGATAACTTTAGCTACAACACCAGCACCTACGGTACGGCCACCTTCACGGATAGCGAAACGCAGGCCGTCATCCATCGCGATCGGCGCAATCAGGGTAACAACCATCTTGATGTTGTCGCCCGGCATTACCATCTCTACGCCTTCCGGCAGTTCGATGGTACCGGTCACGTCGGTAGTACGGAAGTAGAACTGCGGACGGTAGCCTTTGAAGAACGGGGTATGACGACCACCTTCTTCTTTGGACAGTACGTACACTTCAGATTCGAACTTGGTGTGCGGCTTGATGGTGCCCGGCTTGGCCAGTACCTGACCACGCTCTACGTCTTCACGCTTCACGCCACGCAGCAGTGCACCGATGTTCTCGCCTGCACGACCTTCGTCCAGCAGCTTACGGAACATTTCAACGCCGGTACAGGTGGTCTTGGTGGTATCTTTGATACCCACGATTTCCACTTCTTCACCAACTTTAACGATACCGCGCTCTACACGACCGGTTACTACGGTACCACGGCCAGCGATAGAGAATACGTCTTCGATCGGCATCAGGAACGGCTGGTCAATCGCACGCTCCGGCTCCGGAATGTAGCTGTCCAGGTGGCCAGCCAGTTCCAGGATCTTCTCTTCCCACTGAGCTTCGCCTTCCAGCGCTTTCAGTGCGGAACCACGGACTACCGGCAGGTCATCACCCGGGAAGTCGTACTCGGACAGCAGTTCGCGAACTTCCATCTCGACCAGTTCCAGCAGCTCTTCGTCATCTACCATGTCACACTTGTTCATGAACACGATGATGTACGGAACGCCTACCTGACGACCCAGCAGGATGTGCTCACGAGTCTGCGGCATCGGGCCGTCAGTCGCTGCTACTACCAGGATCGCGCCGTCCATCTGGGCAGCACCGGTGATCATGTTTTTAACGTAGTCGGCGTGACCCGGGCAGTCTACGTGTGCGTAGTGACGGGTAGCGGTGTCGTATTCTACGTGGGAGGTGTTGATGGTGATACCACGCTCACGCTCTTCCGGTGCCTTGTCGATCTGGTCGAAGGCGAAAGCTTTACCACCGAAGTGCTTGGCCAGCACGTTGGTGATAGCTGCAGTCAGGGTGGTTTTACCGTGGTCAACGTGGCCGATGGTACCCACGTTAACGTGCGGTTTATTACGCTCAAATTTTTCTTTAGACATGATCGTCCCTCTAAACTAACGCTGAGTACGCGGTGGCAAGCTAACCACAGAACAGTTTATATGATGGATTTGAATCTGGTGGGAAAGAGAGAGGTACTGATGGCTGGTTCGCTTGCCGAACTCACCCTAGGGTGCGGCTCTGCTAACGCCTGAGCCATATCAGCATCTTGGAGCGGGCAGCGGGAATCGAACCCGCATCATCAGCTTGGAAGGCTGAGGTAATAGCCATTATACGATGCCCGCATTTCTCTAACCCAAAGAACTCAAACCGCAGAGAAATATGGTGGAGGGAGAAGGATTCGAACCTTCGAAGGCAGAGCCGTCAGATTTACAGTCTGATCCCTTTGGCCGCTCGGGAACCCCTCCAGACGCCAGATTGTCACAACGGTAATTCTGCTTGCACCCGTTGTGTTTATCGCTTTTGCACGGCAAATAGACGACAGACAGTCAAGCGTCGCGCATTTTATTGTAAGGTTTTGGGGGATGCAACCATTGAACCCGGCAAAATATGCTTTATTGCTGGGAAGTTTGCAAAAAAGCGGGGGCAAACAAGCCAATCCTGCTGCGTCCCTTGTCGCTCCCCCACCCTTGGTGTATGGTCGCCGTGCCCAAGAAACAGTGATGACACCATGACGACAGAGCATAACCCCTATCTGCAATTCACCCGCGAACAATGGGCGTTATTGCGCGATTCGGTCCCCCTGACCCTGACCGAACACGATCTGCAGACCCTGCGCGGGATCAACGAGAAGGTGTCATTGCGGGAAGTGGAAGAGATCTATCTGCCTCTCTCCCGCCTGCTCAATCTCTATGTCAAAGCCAAACAGCGTCGCAGCCGGGTGCTGGAGCAGTTTCTCGGCCAGTCCCGCGGCAAGGGCACCTATATTATCAGCATTGCCGGCAGCGTGGCGGGGGGCAAAAGCACCACGGCCCGTATTCTGCAGGCCCTGTTGGAGCGCTGGCCGGAACATCCGCGGGTGGAGCTGGTCACCACCGACGGCTTCCTCTATCCCAACAAGGTACTGGAAGAGCGCGGCCTGATGCGCCGCAAGGGGTTCCCGGAATCCTACGACATCCGCCATCTGGTGGAATTTGTCGCCAACATCCGCGCTGGTCACGAGAAGGTCGAAGCGCCGGTTTACTCCCACCTTATCTACGACATCATTCCCGATGAGAAGAAGGTGGTGGAGCAGCCGGACATTCTGATCCTGGAAGGGCTCAATGTGCTGCAAAGCGGCATGGATTATCCTCAGGAGCCCCATCGGGTCTTCGTGTCGGACTTTGTCGACTTCTCCATCTATGTGGATGCCGATGCCGAACTGCTGCGTACCTGGTATATCGAACGCTTCCTGAAATTCCGCAGCGGCGCCTTCTCGGATCCCGACTCCTACTTCCATAACTACGCCAAGCTGGCGGAGAGTGAGGCGACCCAGATCGCCAGCAACATCTGGCAAGATATCAACTATCTGAATTTGCAAGAAAATATCCTGCCAACGCGTGAGCGTGCCAACCTGATCATGACCAAGGGCCATGAGCACGCCATCGAACAGATCAAGCTGCGCAAATGATGACTGCAGTTGCCGGATAACGAAGAGGGGGCCCGCGGGCCCCCTCTTCTTGTTTGGTATCATGAGCGGCCTTGCTGACCCTCAGTCGCCCCGGCGCAGGGAGAGTTCACCACCCAGATAGAACTTGGTGCCCTCCTCCGTATCCAGTCGCAGGGCGCCGCGATCGTCGATGCCACGAGCGATGCCGCGGATCTCCTGATCCCCCATCAGCAGGCGCACCGGGCGACCGGCAAAGTGATCGAGCCGGTTCCACTCATCGACAAAGCTTGCCAGCCCCTGCTGCTCAAAGGTGTGCAGCGCCCGCTGCAGATGGACGATCATCCGGGCTGCCAACTGATTGCGATCGACCAGCTCGGGATTGATGTGGCGCAGCTCGGCCCAGGCCTGATCGATCTTCTCACCTTCGCGGGCAGGCATCGCCAGATTGAGACCGATGCCGATCACCAGATGACAGCTGGCCCCGGCGCTACCGCTCATCTCTACCAGAATGCCCGCCAGCTTGCGGCCCTGATAGTAGAGGTCGTTCGGCCACTTGAGCTCAACACCTTGATAACCAAGGCTCTCCAGCGCTTCAACCACTGCCACGCCGACCGCCAGACTCAGCCCCATGGCCGCCGCCATGCCTTGTTCGAGTCGCCAGTACATGCTGAGGATCAGCTGGCAACCAAACGGCGAAATCCAGGGTTTGCCACGACGACCGCGCCCGGCTGTCTGACACTCGGCCAGACAGCTCTCGCCAGAGCGCAGCTCATTGACCCGATCCAGCAGGTGTTGATTGGTCGAGCCAATGACCGGAAAACAGTGCACCGGTGCCATCGGGGCCAGTGCCTGCAAGGTAGCCTGATCATAGAGC
Organism: Aeromonas sp. 603607; assembly: GCF_049171595.1. Lineage (NCBI taxonomy): Bacteria > Pseudomonadati > Pseudomonadota > Gammaproteobacteria > Aeromonadales > Aeromonadaceae > Aeromonas > Aeromonas sp. 603607. Next base: position 162,518 of record NZ_JAAKOV010000006.1, on the reverse strand, counting down.
GCCATCGGCACCGCCAACCGGTAGCCCTTGCCGGTCAGGCTAAAGAGATCCAACCCCAGCTCCTTGAGCGCCGCCATGTGTTTGCTCACCGCCGCCCGGCTGATGCCGAGCTGCTCACCCAGCTGTTCGCCGGAGTGAAACTGGCCGTCGCTAAGCAGGGTGATCAGGGTCTGTCTGATGGGAGTCAACGTCATGAGAGCACCTCGTCGAGCCAGGTTTCACCATGCGCACCCATAAAGCGCACCTCGTGCTCCAGCACCACGCCAAACGTCTGCTCCACGCTGTCGCGGACATGAGCCGCCAGCGCGATCAGCTCCATGGCACTGGCGCCCCCCAGATTGACCAGCACCAGCGCCTGCTCCTGATGAACAGCGGCACGGCCAATGGCGAAACCTTTCAAACCGCACTGATCGATGAGCCAGCCCGCCGCCAGCTTGGCCTGCCCTTCTCCAGCCGGATAGCAGGGCATCTGCGGATAGCGCGCCTTGAGATTCTCCGCCAGCGCGGCAGGCACCACCGGATTCTTGAAGAAGCTGCCCGCATTGCCGAGCACCGCAGGATCCGGCAGCTTGGCCATGCGGGTGGCACAGACGGTATCGAAGATGGCCTGCGCCGAAGGCGCGTCACCGAGCGCAGCCAGTGGGCCATAGCCCTGCACCGGTTGCCACGCCTTGGGCAGTTTGAGCCCGACGGCGGTGATCAGGTGGGAATCCTGATACTCGTGTTTGAAGATGCTGTCGCGATAACCGAAGCGGCACTCTGCCGCCGCGATCCGTTCAATCTCGCCACTCTGCCAGTTGAACGCCTCGACATAGGCGCAGAAGTCGGCCAGCTCAACGCCATAGGCACCGATGTTCTGCACCGGCGCGGCACCGACCGTACCGGGAATGAGCGCCAGATTCTCTAGCCCGAACCAGCCCTGTTGCAAGGTATGGCGCACCAGCTGATGCCAATCTTCACCGGCCGCCACATGGAGCAACCAGTGATCGCCACCATCTTCAGCGGTAATCCCCTTGAGCCGGTTGAGCACCACCAGACCGAGAAAATCGGTGGTGAAGAGCATATTGCTGCCGCCGCCCAGATTGAGGCGAGGCAACTGGTTGAGTTGTGGATCAGCACGCAGGGTCGCCAGATCGGCAACCTGCTCCACCTCGGCCAGCCAGAGGCAATACGCATCGAGGGCAAGGGTGTTGAGCTTCAACAAGGAGGCGTTGGCATTCAGTTTCATCGGTCTATCCCGGCTTGGTGCAAGGGCGCAGTCTACCTCAAGTTGCCCCATGACGAAAAACCCGAGCCCTTTTCGGGGGAATAGCAGTGGTTTAGAGTAGGCGACTTCAACTGCTGAGGAATAACTCATGAACAACCAGTTTGCCGTCATCGGCCTGGGCCTGTTTGGCAGCGCGCTGTGCGAAGAGCTGCAACGGCAAGATGCCGAAGTACTGGCCATCGATATCGACGAGAGCAAGACCCGGCAAATCGCCGCCCTCTGCAATCACGTTATCGTGGCCGACGCCACCGATGAGGCCACCGTGGCCGAGCTGGGACTGGCCAATTTCGATATCGTCTTCGTTGCCATCGGTGACAACCTGGAGACCAGCATCCTCACCACCCTCGTCTTGAAAGAGGCGGGCGTGAAGAAGGTGTGGGTCAAGGCGCGCGACAAGTTCCACGCCAAGATCCTGCAGAAAGTGGGCGCCGACAAGGTGATCAACCCGGAGTGGGACATGGGCCGCCGGGTCGCCCAGAGCATGCTGGACAACCGGCTGTTCGACTATCTGGAGCTGGGCCACGACATGGTGCTGACCGAGTTCGTGATTGGCCTGCAACAGAATGGCCGGGAACTAGGCGACTTCCATCTGCTGCAACAGAGCGATTTCCAGCTGCTCGCCATCAAGCGTGGTGACGTGCTGCACAACGTGCTGACCGGCAAGATGGAGCTGCAACTGGGCGACATCCTGATCCTGGCGGGCAACAAGCACGCCATCGACCACTGGCTCGAAACCCTATGATCAACTGGCGCAGCAGCTACGCCTTCGCCCTCCATCGGGAGCAGGACTCTCGCTGGAGCGAAGCCCGGCTGATCCTCGGCAGCTTTCTGATCATTCTGCTGATTGGCACCATCTTTCTGGTGCAACCCTCCAGCCACAATGGCGAGGTTACCTTCGTCAACGCCCTGTTTACCGCCACCTCGGCCATCAGCGTGACAGGTCTTGGCGTGGTGGATACCGGCACCGCCTTCACCCTGCAGGGGCAGATTTTCCTGTTGATGCTGATGGAGATCGGCGGTCTGGGCCAGATGACCATGACCCTGCTGCTGATCGCCATCTTCAGCAAGCGGGTCGGTCTGCGCCAACAGGTACTGGCCAAGGAGGCGCTGGGACAGGAGGGCTCGGTCAACATCATTCAGCTGGTCAAACGCATCGTGCTGTTCGCCTTTATTGCCCAGCTAATCGGCACCGGCATCATGGCGATCCGCTGGGTGCCCGAGATGGGGTGGGTGCACGGCCTCTATGTCAGCTTCTTCCACGCAGTATCGGCCTTCAACAACGCCGGGTTTTCGCTGTTTGCCAACAACCTCATGGACTATAGGGACGACCCCATCATCAGCCTGACCATCGCCGGTCTGCTGATCCTGGGGGGGATCGGCTTTACCGTCATCGTCGATCTGGTGCGCAACCGCCGCTGGCGCAAGCTGAAGCTGCACAGCAAGCTGATGCTGCTGATGACCCCGGCGCTGCTGCTGGCCGGTACCCTGATGTTCTGGCTGCTGGAACACAACAACCCCGGCACCCTCGGCAAGGCCGGTGTCGGTGGCCAGCTGCTGGCTGCCTTCTTCCAGTCTGCCAGTGCCCGTACCGCCGGTTTCAATACCATAGATATCGGGCAGATGACCCCGGCGGCGCTGCTGTTTCTGATGATGCTGATGTTTATCGGTGCCGGTGCCACCTCCACCGGTGGCGGCATCAAAGTCACCACCTTCGCAGTCGTGCTGCTGGCAACCAAGGCGTTTCTGACCAAACGGCCCCATGTCACCGCTTTTGGCCGCACCCTGTCGCCCCAGATCGTGACCCGATCGCTGGCCATCATCATCGTCAGCACCATGGTGCTGATGCTGGCGATGTTCCTGCTGATGGTGACCGAGGATCTGCCGTTCGACAAAATCATGTTCGAGACCATCTCGGCATTTGCCACCGTCGGCCTCTCCACCGGCATCACCGCCTCCCTGAGCGAGCCGGGCAAGCTGATCCTGGTGCTGGTGATGATCTGCGGCCGTCTCGGCCCCCTGACCCTGGCCTTTATGCTGGCCCGCCCGGTCGAGACCCGCATCCGTTATCCGGAAGAGAACGTCTATACCGGCTGACCGGTTATGAACTCGGGGCAGCCACTGGCTGCCCCATTTTTTATTCGGCTTGTTGTTGCGTCTTGAGCCAGCGCCCCGGGCTCACCCCCAGCTCCCGCTCGAATGCCCGACCAAAGGCAACACTGCTGCTGTATCCCGCACCCAGCGCCACCTGCACCATGGGCTCCCCCGCCAGCAGTTGCTGGCAGGCGCGCGCCATGCGCCAGTGGGTCAGATAACCAAGCGGCGCTTGACCGACCCGCTCCTGAAACCTCGCGGCAAAGCGGGCCCGCGACATGCCGGCCTCCCGCGCCAGCGTGGCCACCGTCCAGGGTTCATCCCCACGCTGATGCATCACCGAGATCGCCTTGGCCAACTGGGGATCGGAAATACCTGCCAGCATCCCCTGCTGACACCCCCCTTGCTCGACCAGATGACGCAGCAGCAGGATCAACAGTACCTCCAGCAAGCGGGAGATCAGCGGATCCTGCCCGTAGCGGGGGTGAAACGCCTCGTCAAACAACTGGTTCAGCACCGGCGTCAGGGCAGGCAACTCACGTAGCGGCAGCACCAGCGAGCCCGGCAATGCCAGTTGCAACGGCGATGATCCCCCCTTGCCGAATGCGACATTGGCGCACACCAAATCACAACCCCCCAGCGTTCTGGGTTCAAGCTTGTGAGGACGTCCCCGGGGGAACAGGATCAGGGTCGGCTCCTCGAGTAGCAAGCTGGCGCCCCCCTCTTCACGCAACATGACGGCGCCACTGCGCAGCAGATGAAGATGTCCGCCACTCGGATAATCATCACTGGAGGAGTTCTGGCACAGGTTGCCGGCGAAGAAGATCTTGGCTTCGGGGGAGGCATGAACCAACAGGGCGGAGAGCGGATCCATATTTGAGACGAATAGTATTTATTTGCAGACGATGAGTGATAAACCGTATCACGAATGACGGCACACTGTCTCCCGTACCTTCACTACCACAGGAGAAGATCATGAGCCGTATCCAACCCGTATCCCAACCGCAACCCGCAGCCGCCCAGACCCTGGCTACCCTGCAACGCAATCTGGGCATGGTGCCCAACCTCTACGCCACTCTGGCCCACTCGCCAGCCCTGCTCAATGGCTTCCTGGCCTTTGCCGAGGCGCTTGGCAAGGGGCGCCTCACAGCCCCACAACGGGAGTTGCTGGCACTGGCCATAGGTCAAGCCAACGCCTGCCAATACTGTTTGTCTGCCCACACACTACTGGCGGGCAAGGCCGGATTCTCGGCCCAGGAGATCCGGGCTGCCCGACTCGGCCAGGCCTCGGCTCCCCTTGATCACGCCCTGCTGCAACTGGCAACAGCGCTGGTCAGTCAGCGCGGGGTGATCAGTGACGAGCAGCTTGCTAGCGCCCGTGCCGCAGGCGTAGATGACGAGCTGCTGCTGGAGGTGCTCGGCCAGGTGGTGGTCAATACCCTGACCAACTATGGCAACCACCTGGCGGCGACCGAGATCGACTTCCCGCCCGTCACTCTGACCCCTTAAACAAGGAGCCCCCCCATGCAGCAACATGACAAAGGCTTTCTGGTCGCCCTGGCGGGCGTGGTATTGACCCTGCTCTGGATCGGCGTCTTCAAGTTTACCCCGACAGAGGCAGCCGCCATCAAACCACTGGTAGCCAGCCACCCCTTGATGAGCTGGCTCTATGGCCCCCTGTCGGAACAGAGCGTATCGAACCTGATCGGGGTGGTCGAGATAGTGATCGCCATCGGGCTGGTCGTGGGTCTGTGGCAACCTCGCATCGGTTACTGGTGCAGCATGGGGGCTATCGTCACCTTCCTGGCGACGCTGAGCTTCCTGCTGACCCTGACAGGTGTCTGGAAAGTGGTTGATGGCGTGCCAGTCACCGAGTTCTTCCTGTTCAAGGATCTGGTGTTTCTCGGTGTGGTTCTGCACTACCAGCACAGGATCCGTGCCAGCTTGTCCACTCAGGCAGCCTGACAACAATGCCTTTGGCGCCCGGGATGGGCGCCTTTTTTCGTTATGCAGCCCTGGTCTGGTGCTTGCTGGCCGTCTTGCGCGGTCGGGGCCCGCCAGTCGTGCTGGCCGCCGGACTCTTGCGCCTGGTAAAACGCCGCTTGCCGGCACCCGGCGCCTCCTTGGGCAGGGCGCTGAAGCTGGCGCCGGAGTCCTGCCGCGCCCCTTCAATCAGGCCGTTGAGCTGCTCGGTGAGCGGCCCCATAAACTGCTGGTAGCTGCCGTGACGCTCGGCGATCTGGCCGAGGCTCTGCTCCCACAGCGCCGTCATATCCGGCGTGGTGGCAGTAGCAGGCAGCGCCTGCACCAGCGCCCGCCCGGTCGGGGTCGCCTTGATGCTCTTGCCCTGACGCACCAGAAAGCGGCGCTTGAACAGCAGGTCGATGATACCCGCCCGGGTCGCTTCTGTGCCGAGGCCATCGGTGTCGCGCAGGGTCTTGCGGATCTCGGGATCCTGCACATAACGAGCGATGCCGGTCATAGCCGCCAGCAGGGTGGCATCGGTGAACGACTTGGGCGGCTGGGTCATCTTCTCCTGCAGTTCGCCCCGCTCGCACAGCAGTTGCTCTCCCTCTTTCAGCGCAGGCAGCGTGCCCGCCTTCTCTTCGTCGTCATCCTCCTCCACTCCGAGCAGCGCCTTCCAGCCCGCTTTGAGAATGCGCCGTGCCTTGGCCTGAAACAGACCACCAGCGATGCGCAGCAGCACCTTGCTGTCGTTGTATTCGAACGGGGGATAGAACTGCAGCAGGTACTGGCGGGCAATCAGGCCATAGAGCTTCGCCTCGTCGGCCCCCAGCGTGGCGGGGTTGCCCTGCTTCTCGGTGGGGATAATGGCGTGGTGGGCATCCACCTTGCTGTCGTTCCACGCCTTGCTGCGGATCTTGCCGTCTGCCTCGCTCACCGCCTTGGCCAGCGCGGGCGCAGTAGCGGCGATGGCGCCGCGCACCTGCTCGGCCCGCTTGAAATGGTCGGTCGGCAGATAGCGGCTATCGGAGCGCGGATAGGTGATGAGCTTGTGGCGCTCGTAGAGGCTCTGGCAGATATCGAGCACCCGCTTGGCATCCATGCCGAAGCGCTTGGCGGCATCGATCTGCAGGCTGGAGAGGTTGTAAGGCAGCGGCGCCGCCTGCTTGCGGGCCTGCTCCTCCACCGATTCGACTTGCGCAGGCTGGCCGTTGATCCGGCTCACCACCTTGTCGGCCAGCGCCCGGTTGAGCACCCGCCCCTCCTCGTCCTGCCACGGCAGACAGGCTTCCGATGGCAGCCACTTGGCGGTGAAGCGCTCGTTGCCCTCGGTCAGCAGATGGGCCAGCACCTCGTAGAAGGGTTTGGGCACGAAGGCCTCGATCTCGAGATCCCGCCGCACCACCAGCCCCAGCAGCGGGGTCTGCACCCGGCCAACCGAGAGCAGCTCACTGCAACCCGCCTTGCGTCCGAGCAGGGTGTAGGCGCGGGTCATGTTGATGCCATAGAGCCAGTCAGCCCGACTGCGAGCCAGCGCGGAGACCGCCAGCGGCACGAACTCCTTGTTGTCCCGCAGCTTCTCGAGGGCGCGGCGCACCGCGGGCGGGTTGAGATCGCTGATGAGACAACGCTGCACCGGCTTGGTTTTCGGGTAGCCGAGAAAGTCGATCACCTCGTCCACCAGCAGTTGGCCTTCCCTATCCGGGTCACCGGCGTTGACCACGCAGTCCGCCTGCTTGATCAGCCGCTTGATGACGGTGAGCTGGGTTTTGGTCTTGGGCTTGGCCACCAGCTGCCACTGGGCGGGGATGATGGGGAGATGCTCCATCCGCCACTGCTTGAAGGCGGCGTCATAGGCATCGGGCTCGGCCTGCTCCAGCAGATGGCCGATACACCAGGTGACCACATCCCCTTGGGCTGTTTCGATAAAACCGTCGCCCTTCTTGTGGGGCTTGGGCAGGGCATCGGCAATGGCGCGGCCCAGCGTGGGCTTCTCGGCGATAAAGAGTCGCATCGGTGGCTACCTGCAATACTGTATATGCAGACAGTATACAACTGCCACCGCGAAAGCCCAACTGCCCCTATTCGTCGAACGGGTGATCGTGGATGGCGGCAAACAGCCGCGCCTGATTGAGCAGCGGCGCATAGTGGAAGGCATTTTCGCCATCTTCCGCCAGCAGATAGTCGGTCAGCTGTTCGCGCACCGCCTCTTGCAGGGTCTCCAGCTTCCACGGCTTGGCGAGGTAGTAGTGCAACCCGCCGCGATTGACCGCTTCGACAGTGGCCTCCAGCCCCGCTTGTCCGGTCAGCAGCAATTTGCGGCTGGCACGGGTGGAGGCTCGCCGGTTCAGCTCCACCAGAAAATCGACCCCCAGGGTTCCCGGCATGATGTGGTCACAGAGGATCAGCGCCAGCTTGTTGCCGTCGCGCTCCCACTCCTCCACCACCGCTCGCGCCTCATCGACGCTCTCGGCGGCTTCCAGTTCGAAGTGGGAACGGAACGGGGCGAGATCGTGGATCACCGCATCCAGCACCTCCCGCTCATCGTCCACACACAGGATCAGATAGTGTTTGTTCATTGCTCCTCCTTGGCGACATGGTTTGGCACGCCGCGCGATTGATGCTGGCGACGGCTCAGGCCGCATGCTCCTTGTTATGATGAGGTTCGCCCCCGTAACCGGCCTGCCCCATGCCGTCCAGCGGCAGACAGACCCGCATCCGGGTGTAACGGCCCGGTTCGGAGGCCACCTCAATCCGGCCGTGGTGCTGCTGAACTATCTGCAGCGAAACGCTCAGACCGATACCGAGGCCGAAATGGCCCTCCCGCTTGGTGGTGAAGTTGAGATCGAAGATCCGCTGCCACAGCTCGGGCTCGATGCCGCAACCGCTATCCTCGATCTCTACCATGACCCACTCGGGATCCAGCAATCCGGTGCGAATGGTGAGTCGCCCCGGGCCGCTCATGGCATCCAGACTGTTGGCGATGAGGTTGGTCCACACCTGTTGCAGGGCGATGGGGTGACAGCGCACCAGCGGCAGCGGCTGGTACTCCTTGCAGAGCTCATGATGCTTGAGGCGGTTTTCGAAAATCATCAGGGTATCTTCCAGCCCCTCGTGCAGGTCCACCAGCGAGGGCTCGGCCCGATCCTGCCGGGCATACTGCTTGAGGCTCTTGACCAGATCGCCGATGCGACGGGCACACACTTCGATATTGCGCAGGAAGCTGCCGGTCTGCTGGAACAGCTCCAGCCGGGAGAGCAACGCCTCTCGCTCGTCGGCAGTGCGGCTGGCAAACCAGCGCTGCCAGTTCAGCTCGTCATCCAGATTCATCTGCACCGCCAGCCGCGCCTGCTGACGATCGCCAAAGCGCCCCTCCGCCAGCCGGGTCTTGTCACGGATCTCGCTGGTCGAGACCGGCTGGGAGGAGAGCGCCTGACAGAGGGTCTGGTTGCCCAGCCCCTTGATGGTTGCTGGCAGCTCGAGATTGACCAGATCGGGGATGGCGGCCCGCAGGGTCTCGCTGCCACGGATAATGGCCGCCACCGGGTTGTTCAGCTCGTGGGCGACACCGGCCACCAGTTGACCCAGCATCGCCATTTTTTCGCTCTCCACCAGCTGGGCGTGAGCGGCATCGAGTGAGTTGAGGGTCTGTTGCAGCCGCATCTCGGTGCGGATGCTGTTTTGCAGACGGCGGTTGAAGTGGCGCAGCAGCAGGTTGGTAAAGGAGGGGAGCAGTTCGCTGCGCGCCTGCATCACCCGGGAGAATTGCAGCTTGTCGAGCTTGATCACCTCGGCACCGGTCAGGGTCACGCCGGTGGTGAAGGCGGGTTCGCCAGTCACAAAGGACATGCCCCCCACCAGCGAACCGGTACGGTAGTGCACCACCTCCTGATCGATCCCCTGCTCGTCCCGCTTGCGCAGCACCACCTCCCCCTTGGCGATAAACCAGAGGAAGCTGTTGGGCTCCCCCTCGCGGGTCAGCACATGGCCCGGACTGTAGTGACGGCAGACCCGCTCCTCGTCATTGCCCTCGAAAAACTGGTAGAGGCCGTCGATCACCACCCGCGACAGCTCTTCATCGCTGCAGTGGGTGTAATCCATAAAGCCCTGCCGATAGGCTGCCAACTGGCGATCGACGTGGGCTCGCAGCAGCTTCTGGTTGTCGAGCACGGCGGCATAGCTCAGCAGGTCCGCCTCGGGACGCTGCAATACAAAGTGGCTCGCCTGCTCAATCACCGCCCGGCGCAGGCTGCCATCGCGCCAGGGGCGTTGCAGGTAGTAGTCGAGACGACCGAGGTTCACCGCCTCGATGATCGATTTCATCTCCGGCTGGCTGCCCAGCAGGATCTTGCGGCACGCCTCGTGACGGCTGCCGAGGCGGATCAGAAAATCGGCCCCTCGCCCATCCCCCAGCTCGCTGTCACACACCACCACGGCGGGTGGCTGCCCCTTGCGATCCAACTCGTCCAAGGCCAGCTCCGCCGACCCCTGACCGACCACCACCACCAGCGCGAAATGGCCGAGCAGCGGAGCCAACTCCTGTTCGAATTCGGCCAGCAGTTGCACGTTGGCGGCGACACACAGCAGCGAGAAAGGGCTCATCAGCGACACTCCGTTGAGGCTCACTGCTCACTATATCAGCGAATCTTGTGGGGTTTTGCGAGGGGGCTAACAGCTGTCGCGGAAAGTGCACAAATAGATAAAACAGAAAACAACTGAACTTAATTCGACAATTAAATCAATAACAAAACAAAAGACAAAATGTGACAATAATCAAAAATATAAACCATGATGGAGGTCAACGCCTTATCCCTGTCATTACTACTACTATTGGACTAGTACTATGTAGGTAATTATTGACCGTAGGAAAACGCCGCCATGATTGGAAAACTGATAAGAAAAACCTGGTTCTGGCTCCTGCTGCTCGGGGCCCTGCTGGGTGTCGCGGCACTGGGTGTCACCGTGACCGTGCTGCACAAGACCAGCTCCACCGAATTCTGCGTCTCCTGCCACTCCATGCAGACTCCGCTCGCCGAGTATCAGGGCAGTGTCCACTTCCAGAACACCAAGGGGATCCGCGCCGAGTGCGCCGACTGCCACATCCCGGGCGACCCCACCTCCTACCTGTGGACCAAGATCCGCGCCGTGAAGGATATCTATCACGAGGCGATCGGCACGCTGGATACCCCGGAAAAGTATGAAGCCCACAAGCTGCGGATGGCCCAGTCCGTCTGGGACGAGCTGAAAGCCAACGACTCCGCCACCTGCCGCAGCTGCCACAGCTACGAGGCGATGGACATTCTGGCCCAGCGCCCCAATGCCCGTGCCGAGCACCCGGTCGCCATCAAGGAAGGCCAGACCTGTATCGACTGCCACCGCGGTGTCGCCCACATCATGCCTGACATGAGCGGCCTGGCTGCCGCCGGTGCCAGCGAGCTGGCGCAGGCTGCGGCCCAGACCCCGGCCAACGTCACCACCCGTTACGCCATCGCCACCACCCCGCTGTTCCTCGATGCCGCCGCCAAGACCGACGAAGGTACCCTGATGCCTTCGACCAAGGTGGAAGTGCTGGCCAACGAAAACGGCCGCGCCAAGGTGCAGATCGAAGGCTGGCAACAGGATGGTGTGAGCGAAGTATTCTACGCCGCACCGGGCAAACGGATCCTCAGCGTACTGGTCGGCGATGCCGCCAAGAAAGCGCTGGTCACCGGCCAGAGCGAAACCGACAGCGCCACCAACCTCACCTGGCATCAGGTCAAGCTGACCGCCTGGGTCGACCAGAGCCAGCTTATCGGCGATCAGGGCAAGCTGTGGCAATACGCCTCCACCCTGATGTCCAACAACTGTACCGGCTGCCACGGCCTCACCGCGCTGGATCACTTCAATGCCAACCAGTGGATCGGCGTCATCAAGGGGATGGAATCTCGCACCTCCCTGACCCCGGAACAGGCTCGCATGTTGACCCAGTATGTCCAGAAACACGCCAGTGACATGAGCGCGGCCCACTAAGGCTGGCACAGAGGAAAACCGTTATGACTTTTTTCAATGACAAGAAGACCAATCTGTCCCGCCGCAACCTGCTCAAGGGGCTCGGCGCCTGCGCAGCCCTGCCCCTGCTCGGCGGTATTTTTCCCAAGAGTGCGCTGGCGCAAGCCATCAGCACCGCATTGAGCCAGTTCCCGACCCTGGTTCCCGCCCAGAAGGGCATTCTGACCGGCGCCCACTGGGGTGCTTTCGAGGCGATCGTCGAAGATGGCCGCATGGTGCGCGTCCAGCCGGTGGCCGATGATCCGGCGCCGAACGATCTCATCGACATGGCGCCGTTCCAGGTGCACGCCAAGAACCGCATCAAATACCCCATGGTACGCAAGAGCTGGCTGGAGCATGGCCCGGGCGCCAAGCCGGAGCTGCGCGGTGCCGACGAGTGGGTGCGAGTGAGCTGGGACAAGGCGATCGAACTGGTGGCCGGTGAAATCCAGCGCGTGCAGAGTGACTTCGGCCCGCAGGCGATCCACGCCGGTTCCTACGGCTGGAAGAGTGTCGGCATGTTCCACAACAGCCGCACCCTGCTGCACCGCCTGATGAACCTCTCCGGCGGTTTCACCGGTTATGCCGGTGACTACTCCACGGGCGCGGCCCAGGTGATCATGTCCCACGTGATGGGCTCCATCGAGGTGTACGAGCAGCAGACCGCCTGGCCGAATGTGGTGGAAAACGCCGAACTGGTGGTGCTGTGGGGGGTCAACGCTCAAGTAACTCTGAAGAACAGCTGGAACATGCCGGATCACGAAGGTCAGGCCGGCTTCATGGCGCTGAAAGAGAAGGGCACCCGCGTCATCAGCATCGACCCCATCTACAACGAGACCGCCAAGCTGGTCGGTGCCGAGTGGATTGCGCCGAACGCCTACACCGACGTGGCCATGATGCTGGGTGTGGCTCACACCCTCTACAGCGAGAAGAAGCACGATCAGGCTTTCCTAGATCGCTACACCGTCGGCTTCGACAAGTTTCTGGACTATCTGCTCGGCAAGGATGACGGCCAACCGAAGAGCGCCGAATGGGCGAGCAGCGTCTGCGGCGTCGATGCCAAGGTGATCCGCCAGCTGGCTCTCGACATGGCCGCCAAGCGCACCATGATCATGGCCGGTTGGGGCATGCAGCGTCAGCAGCATGGCGAACAGCCGAACTGGATGCTGGTGACCCTGGCTTCCATGCTGGGCCAGATCGGCCTGCCGGGCGGCGGCTACGGCTTCAGCTACCACTACTCCTCCGGTGGCAGCCCCACCGCCAAGGGCGGCATTCTGGCGGGTATCTCCGCCGGCAACGCACCGAAGAACAGCCCGGCACCGATCCCGGTGGCCCGCATTGCCGACTGTCTCGCCAACCCGGGCAAGACCATCGACTTCAACGGCCGCAAGGTGACCTATCCGGACATCAAGCTGGTCTACGTGGCGGGCGGCAACCCCTTCCACCACCATCAGGACACCAACAACCTGCTGCAAGCGTGGCGCAAGCCGCAGACAGTGATCGTTCACGAGCCCTACTGGACGGCGACTGCCAAGCACGCCGATATCGTGCTGCCGGTCACCACCAGCTACGAGCGCAACGATCTGGAGATGGGTGGCGACTACTCCCAGCGCTATGTCTTCCCGATGCATCAGTGCGTGCCGCCCCAGTTTGAAGCCCGCAACGACTTCGACATCTTCAGCGCCATCGCCGCCAAGCTGGGTGTGCAGGAGCAGTACACCGAAGGGAAGGACGAGATGCTGTGGCTCAAGCAGATGTACGACGGCATGGCGGCGCAGGCCCGTGGTGCCCGGGTAGCGCTGCCGCCGTTCAACATGTTCTGGGAGTCCAACAACTACATCCGCTTCCCGATCCCGGAGGCCAACCGCCAGTGGATCCGTCACGCCGATTTTCGCGAGAACCCGCTGCTCAACCCGCTCGGTACCCCATCCGGCAAGATCGAGATCTTCTCCAACACGGTAGCCGGGATGGGTTATGCCGACTGCGCCGGCCATCCCAAGTGGTATGAGCCCAAAGAGTGGGTGAAGAGCGAGGTGGCGGCGCGCTATCCGCTGTCGCTCAACACCTCCCACCCGACCCAGCGGCTGCACTCCCAGCTCGACAACACTCCGCTGCGGGACAAGTTCGCCATCGCCGACCGCGAGGCGATCATGATCCATCCGCTGGATGCCAAGGCTCGTGGTATCGCCCAGGGGGATCTGGTGCGTGCCTTCAACGAGCGCGGCCAGATCCTGGTGGGCGCCCTGCTCTCCGAAGATGTGCGCCAAGGGGTGGTGCGGATCTGCGAAGGGGCCTGGTACGACCCGGCCAAGCCGGGCGAAGCGGGCAGCATCTGCAAGAACGGCAACGTCAACTGCCTCACCTTCGACGAAGGCTCGTCCAGTCTGGCACAGGGCAACTGCGGCCACATGGCCCAGTTGCAGATCGAGAAGTACACAGGACCTGTGCTGGCCAACACCGCCCACGCGGTACCGGCCAACGGCTAAGGCGATTGCCACCCAATAAAAACGGCGCCATCAAGGCGCCGTTTCTTTATCTGTCTGCCAAAGAGCACACATAGTCCGGACAGATTTAAAAATCCCCCTCTTCCATATACTCCTGCGCGCACTCCACCAGCTGCGGCCACAGCTCTTCCGGCACCCAGGCGTCCGGGTCATCTTCATCGCCATCGTACTGGCTCCAGAAGTAACGGCGCAGACCGGAAGCAAAGTCGTCGCTGATCTCCGCCAGCTCCGAGAGTGGCCCCAACCAGGCGATGCGGCGCAAGCCGGAGGCGAGATCGTTGATAGCATCCATCAGGGTGCGATCGTCAAAGCTCTGCTCCACCAGCAGGGTGAAGCGCTCACGCGCCTGTTCAGTCTGCTCCTCGTCCAGCTCGCCCACATCGGCCAGCAGATCGGCATAATCTTCCAGCAGATAGGCAATCAGGCCATCCCGATCTTCAAACCACTGGATCTGGGCGCCCTTGACCCCCAGTACAGAGGCATCGAATGAATCGTCAAGATGGCACAGGGCCCACGGATCGTCGGTCATGGTTCTCTTCCTCAGGCTAAAACAAATGCCATATCTTATGCCTAGCTCTCGACCCTTGCCACCTTGGGCAACGAGAGGGAGGCGGCCAGCCCGCCCAGTTCGGCGCGGCCCATAATAAAGCTGCCTCGATAGGCTTCCGCCAGATCGGATACGATGTTGAGGCCGAGACCGGAACCCGGCACCTTCTCGTCGAGCCGCACCCCGCGCAGCACCGCCTTGGCGATCTGATCCTCGCTCATGCCGGGGCCGTCATCCTCGATACGCAGGGTGATCCAGCCCCCCAGCTCGGCGCTGGAGATACGCAGCTCGCTGGCTGACCACTTGAAGGCGTTCTCCAGCAAATTGCCCACCATCTCGTCGAAATCCTGCTCCTCCACCCCGACCGCCAGATTGGCGGGCACCTGCAGATCCACCGCCTTGCCCGGATAGAGGCGGGAGAAAGCGCGGCAGATATACTCCACCCGCGCCCGCACCGGGGTCGACACCCCGAGGATCTTGGCAGCGCCGGTCACCCGCGCCTTGCCGAGGTGATAGTCGATATGGCGCTGGATCTGGTCGAGTTGCTCGCCGATGGCGGCCTGATCCTCCGGCGGCAACTGTGCCACCTGATTGCGCATGATGCTGAGCGGCGTCTTGAGGGCGTGAGCAAGATTGCCGGTGTGGGCACGGGCCCGCTGCAGCAGCTCGCCGTAGTGGTGCAGCAGCCGGTTGATATCCTCCACCAGCGGCTGGATCTCCAGCGGATAGCGCAGCCGAAATCCCTCCTGATGACCCTCGTGAACCCGCCCCAGTTCACGGCGTAGCAGGTGCAGCGGCCGCAAACCGTAGACGATCTGGAACATGAAGCCGAGCACCAGACCGGCGGCGGCAAAACCGAGACCGAGGAACAGGCTGATGCGGGTTTTCTTCAGGGTCTGGATCAGGGTGCTGCTGTCCTTGGCCATCACCAGGGTAAAGACCCGATCCGAACCGGGCAACAGCACGGTACGGGTCATGATCAGCAGCGGCTCCTTGTTGGGTCCCTTGCCAAAAAAGAGGTCAGGATCGCCAAAGGCAGACTTGAGGCCATGGCTCACCAGATGGGTGTCCCACAGGGAGCGGGAGCGGCCCACCACATTTTCCCCCAGTTCCAGCTGCCAGTAGTAGCCGGAGTAAGGTTGGCTGAAACGGGGATCGGCCATCGGTTCGATCACCACAGGCAGACCACTCTTCTCCACCTCCAACCGGGAGAGCAGATCGTAGAGTTGCAGGCGCAAGCCGTCAGCCTCTGCCTCCTGCCAGTAGTTGCGCATCATGGTCTGCAGGCTGAAGCCGGTAGCGAACAGAAACAGCCCGCACCACACCAGCGCAATGGCAAGCAGCCGCCCCCGAAGGGTTCGGACCAACCTCATTCGTTGATCCGGTATCCGAGACCACGCACTGTCTCAATCAAGTCTGGATGGGTCTTCTTGCGGATCCGGCCGATGAACACCTCAACGGTGTTGGAGTCACGATCGAAATCCTGGGCATAGATGTGGTCGATCAGCTCGCTGCGCGATACCACCTTGCCCCTGTGCTGCATCAGATAACCCAGCACCCGGAACTCGTGGGCGGTCAGCTTGATGGGGGTCCCTTCGTACCACACCTGGGAGGCCGCCATATCGAGCCGCACCCCGCCAATCTCCAGAACGGAGCTGGCATTGCCGGCAGCCCGTCGCACCAGCGCATGGACCCGCGCCACCAACTCGGCCACCTGGAACGGCTTGGTGAGGTAGTCATCGGCACCGGCGTTTAGCCCCTCAATCTTCTCGTGCAGTTGGCCACGGGCGGTCAGCACCAGCACCGGCGTATCGATCCCCTTGCTGCGCCACTCCTTCAACACGCTCAGGCCATCGCGTCCAGGCAGGCCGAGGTCGAGAATGATGGCATCGTAGGGTTCGGTCTCGCCGAGAAAACCGGCCTCGTTGCCATCATGGCAGAGGTCGGTGACAAAGCCGGAGAGGCGCAACTGCTCAGCCAGCTGGCCGGCCAGGATTTTTTCATCTTCAACAATCAGAATTCGCATGAACAGATTTCCACTCTGGGGTTATTCATCATCCTCGATCGGAGAGACAGGCGGTTCGAACAGACGCTCCAGGTGGTGGCCCTTGGCCCACACCAGCTCAAGGTTGTCGGCCCGATAGGCTACCTTGATCACGCTGTTTTCCCGATCGATGACGCGCAGTTCATAGAGCCAGATACCATCCTCTTCTCCCAGATCCACCCGCAACACCCGTACCGGCAACCTGGCCGCCACCTCCATCATTTCATGGAAGGGCCGAACCCGTCCCTCATGGACAGCTTGCTGCAGCTGGGCTTCATCAGGCGTGACCGCCTGTGCCAGCACCGGCAGCAATAACCCGAGCAGAGGGAGCGCTCTATTCATGGATGATTCATCTCCAAAAACCTAACATAATGGCGTTTATAGTCTGCCAGCCATGAATCCGGAATGAATATGATCCCGCGCAGTTTCCTGCTGATCCTTTGCCTGTTGAGCGCCACAAGCTGGGCGGCACAGAGCCGTCTCGATATGGCCGGGCTGGTCAAACTCCTGCTGGCGCAAGGGTATCACGACATTCGGGAAGTGGAGCTGGAAGGGGACAAATTCGAGGTCAAAACCCTCAATCGCCAGGATCAGACGGTATATCTCATCGTCGATGCCTACACCGGCGAGATCAAACAACAAGAGGCCGATTAGGCCTCTTTTGCATTCCAGCGTCCCCGCATGGGGCGCAGCAGCTTCTCCCGTCTCGGCCAGAGCAGGGCGCAGGCCAGCAGCAGGTAGACGAGGGGCTCCCCCCAACCGCTCTTGAGCGACCACCAGTAGTGCACCGGCACCAGCAGGGCGATGGCATAGACCCAGTTGTGCAGCTTCTGCCATGCGGCGCCCATGCGGCGCTGCAATGCGGGCAGCGAAGTGATGCTGAGGGCGGCCAGCAGCAGCAATGCCACCATCCCCACCACTATGTAGCTGCGCTTGATCAGCTCGCCGCCAATCAGCCCCCAGTCAAACTGCAGATCCAGCCCCAGCCACGCCATGAAGTGGAGCAGCGCCCAGGCAAAACACCAGAGCCCGAGGGGGCGGCGCAGCTTGATGAGCTGCCCCTGCCGCCAGCGCTTGGCCAGCGGTGACACCAGCAGGGTGAGCAGCAGCAGGTTGAGCGCCCCCTTGCCGAGGTAGTGGATAAGCTCGGGCACCGGATCGCCCCCCAGCAGGCCTGCCGGAATGGCAAACCCCAGCCAGAGCAGGAAGCCGAGAGCGCCCAGATGCACCAGTGCCCGCAAGCCGTTGATATGGGCCGGTTTCAATCTCAGTACCATTGGCGCAGATCCATCCCCTGATAGAGCGAGGCGACTTCGTCACCATAGCCGTTGAACATCAGGGTCGGCTGACGCTTGGCGCCAAACACCCCGCCCTCGCCGATAAAGCGCTCGCTGGCCTGACTCCAGCGCGGATGATCCACCTGCGGGTTGACGTTGGCGTAGAAGCCATATTCGTTGGGAGCCAGCAGGTTCCAGGTGGTCGGCGGCATCTCCTCCACCAACCGGATCGAGACGATGCTCTTGATGCTCTTGAAGCCGTACTTCCACGGCACTACCAACCGGATAGGCGCGCCATTCTGGGCGGGCAGGGTCTTGCCGTAGAGTCCCATCGCAAGGAAAGAGAGAGGGTGCATCGCCTCGTCGATACGCAGCCCTTCGACGTAGGGATACTCGATGCCGCCCCCCAAACTGGAGGCCTGCCCCGGCAGCTGTTTCGGATCAAACAGGGTTTCGAAGGCGACAAACTTGGCACGACCGGTGGGCTCGGCACGGCGGATGATCTCCGCCAGCGAGATGCCATTCCAGGGCAGAACCATGGACCAGGCTTCGACGCAGCGCAGCCGGTAGATCCGCTCCTCCAGCTCGCTCTTGTTGATGAGATCCCACACATCGAGGGTAAAAGGCTTGGCCACCTCCCCCTCCACCTTGAGGGTCCAGGGTTCGGGCTTGAGGTAATGGCCGTTGCGAGCCGGGTCGGACTTGTCGGTGCCCAGCTCATAGAAGTTGTTGTAACTGGTGGCCTTCTCTTCCGGTGTCAGTACCAGATTGGCCGGGCGCTCGGCAGGCTTGCTGTTGAGCGGCTTGGTGGCTAACTGGGGAGCATCCTCTTTACCACGCAGCAGGTCGAGCACTCCGGCCTGAGTGGGAAACGCCAGAGTAGCCGCGCCCAGACCCAGCCCTTTGAGAATAAGGCGGCGGTCCTGATAGACGGCTTCCGGGGTGACATCCTGTTCGGTGAGGGGGTGGGCGGTACGACGCTTGATCAACATGAAAAGCTCCCGGGGCTGAGTGAGGCAGTATGGATAAGACCCGCCCCGGCAGATTTTTATTTCACACAAATTTACATCATGTGGTGCAGGGGCAGTGCCTTGGCCATGGTGCCGACCAGAAACAGGACTACGAACACCAGCAGGGGAACGATCACATTTGGCGCCATCAGACTCACTCCATGAGCAGGACAGGGCCTCTAACTATGGCCGACTGTCAGGCCGGTCACCAATGAATTTTTTTCGCGAGCGCAAGCGTATTCCTGAGTTGAAAAGGGTGATGAAGATCACACACAATTCGGCCCCCGCTTGCCGCCCCGATTGCCGGGGGTAGGCTGCCCATTTTGCGAAGCCAACTGAAGAGTCGCCCATGAGCCCACTGATCGCCATCGCCATCACCACTGGAATTCTCTCCGCCGTCTGGGGCTGGATTGCCGTCGCGTTCGGCCTTATCTCCTGGGTCGGCTTTCTCGGCTGCACCAGCTATTTCGCGTCAAGCGGTGGCTACAAGGCGCTGCTGCAGACCATCTTCTGCAACACCAGCGGCATGCTGTGGGCACTGCTGCTGATCCATGGCGATAGTCTGTGGGGAGCGGGTGTGGCGGGTTATGTGATGACGGGGGTGGTCGCAACCCTGATGTGCGTACAGGCCAAGCAGCAGTGGCTCGGCTACATTCCCGGCACCTTTGCCGGTTGCTGTGCCACCTTCGGGGCGGCTGGCGAGTGGCGGCTGATCCTGCCCTCCCTCATCATTGGCGCCTTGTTCGGTTACCTGATGAAGGCGAGCGGCCTCTGGCTCTCCCATAAAACCCAAAAAGCCGATGCCGCTCCGGCGGTGGTTGATCCCGCCTGATTTATCCCTTCGATTTGAAGTTTGCTGCTTCGATACCGTGCCGATTCAATAACTTGTAAAAATCGGTACGGTTTCTGCCCGCCAGGTTGGCCGCCAGAGTCACGTTGCCTTCGGTAGTGCGCAGCAAACGGATCAGATACTCCTTCTCGAATTCGGCACGAGCCTCGTTGAAGGAAGGGATGCCACCACCGCCGCCGCTCAGGGCGGACTCCACCATGGAGACCCCGATCACCGGGCTGCAACAGAGGCTGGCGAGTTGCTCCACCAGATTGCAGAGCTGACGCACGTTACCGGGCCAGGCAGCGGCGGCCAGCATCGCCAGCGCCTCCGGCGAGAAGCCCATGGCGGCGCAGTCGCTGTGGCGGCAGCGATAATCATCCAGCGCCTGTCTGGCCAGCAGCGGAATGTCTTCACTGCGGGCACTGAGAGACGGCAAGGTGATATTGGCGACGTTGAGACGATAGAAGAGATCTTCCCGAAAGCGTCCCTCCTCCATCGCCTTGACCAGATCCTGATGGCTGGAGCTGAGCACACGCACCTCCGGCGTGCCCTGGCCATACTCCTCCATCACCTGCAGCAGCTTGGCCTGCAAGGATTCCGACAGGCTGCCAATTTCGTCGAGAAACAGGGTCGCCCCCTTGGCCTGCTCGAACAGACCGGATTGGCCATCTTCACCAAACAGCTGCAAGTCGAGTGACGCCCACGGAATGGCGGCGCAGTTGATGGTATGGAGCGGCTTGTCGCGGCGCTGGCTGGCCTGGTGCAGCGCCTGCGCCATCGCCCCCTTGCCGGAGCCTGACGGCCCCATGATCAGTACCGGCACCTCCATGGTGGCGATGCTGTGAGCCTGGATCAGTAACTGTTCCAACTGGGGATTGCGGGTCAGGATCAGTGACTGCCACTCCTGCTGCTGTTTCGGCCGGGTCAGGCTGAGAGCATGCTCTATGGTGGCCAGCAGCTCATCCTTGTCAATGGGCTTGGTCAAAAAGCTGAAGACGCCGGAGCGGGTGGCCTGAATAGCGTCCGGTATGGTGCCGTGGGCAGTCATGATGATGACCGGCAGCCCCAACCACTGGGCCTGGATCCGCTCGAATAGAGCAAGGCCATCCATCCCCCCCATCCGCAAATCGCTCAACACCAGATCGGCCCGCTGCTGGCGCAGCCGATCAAGGGCTCCCTCCGCACTGTCGGCGGTATCCACCTCATAACCCTGACTGCGCAGCCGCATGCTCATCAGTTTGAGCAGGCTGACGTCGTCATCCACCAACAGGATCCGGCTCATGGTATAGCCTCACGATTCTCGTTCAGCTTGCGCTGGTTGAGCTGGTCATCGATGGCAGTCAGCTGCTCGATCTGACGACGCAGCCGCTGGATCTCCTGACTCTGATCATCACGCCGGCTGTCGCGAGCCAGCAACTGCTCTCCGAGAGCGATCCAGCTGCGCAAAAAAGCCTGTGCATCAAGACCCAGCTCGGGCAGCATCTGCTTCAGGCGCACCAGCCCGGCAGTACGATTGGCCACCGATTCGGCCGGGTGGGAATCCACCATCGCCAGACTGACCCGGCTCTCAAGATCTCCCGCCCCTTTCAGGCGTTGACGCTCCTGCACACGCTGCTGGGGATGGCTGGCCAGCAACCAGTCGGAGTATTGCAGACGTACCTGCATCTCCTTGTTGGCAAACTCCATCCGCTTGGCAAAAGCGATATCGGAGGTGTTCTGCTGCTCGTGCTGTGGCAGCAGGCCGCAACCCGCGAGCAACCCCATCATCAGGGCTGGAAATACGCGCTGTATCTTCATAGTTCTCTTTTCAACGTCAACCTGAAGCAGACATCTGCCTGTTCATCTCTTACCAGAACCAACTCACCTCCGAGGCTATGGGCAGACTCACGGGCGATAGAGAGACCCATACCAGAGCCTTTCAATACACCTTGCCGCACTGTACTGCCCTGTTCGAAGGGTTCAAAAATACGTTGCTGATCGGCAGCGGGGATCTCTGGCCCCTCGTTGGCTACCTCCAGCCAGCTTGTCTGTTCATCCTGCCCTGCCCTGATCCAGATATTGCCCCCGCTGGCGCCGTAACTGACTGCGTTGGAGAAGAGGTTATCGAGGATCAGTCTCAACCGGTAGGGCTCCGCCCACAGGGTAACCGGCCCGGTCGGCAAGTGTACACGGATCTGCTTGGACTCCAATGCCAACCGGTACTCGATGGTGAGTTCTGACAGCATGGGCAGCAGGGGGACGGGCTCCAGTTCGAAGGCCTCCTGCTGACTGAGCCGGTTGAAGTCGAGCAGCCGCTCGATCAGGGTCTGCAAACGCCGACTGCTCTCGTCCAGCATCTGGCAGATCTCCAGCTGATCCGGCGTCAACGGCCCGACCAGCTGCTCGCAGAGCAGATCCGACCCCTCCCGCAGCACCGCTAGCGGGGTCTTGAGCTCGTGGGAAACATGACGCAGAAACTGGTACTTTTGCTGCTCCAGCTCCTTGAGCTTGTCGTAAAGCCAGAGGATCCGCTCCCCCAGCAACACCAGCTCGGCGGGGCCATCTACCGGCCTTGGATCCGGCTCGACCCCCGCCCCTAGGCTCAAGATGCGCGACTCAATCTGTCGTACCGGGTGGATGATCAGGTAGGTGAAGATAAAGACCATCAGCAGGCTGAGCGCCGCTACAGCGCCGCTCACCCACCAGAGCTCCCTGGTCAGTCCGGCGATGGTGAGTCGCACCCGCTCCATGTGTTCGTCAACCCGGCTGCGGGTGACCATCTCAAGCTGCTTGTTGGCATCGTTAAACAGCTCTAGCTTGTCCCCCGCCACCGCAGCCTGGGCCAGCGCGGCATCCTGCAAGCTGTCGAGCCAGGCCAGCCCCTGATCGAGCCCCCTGTAGAGCTGACCGTCGGAGATAGAGCTGCGATGTTCTGCCAGCAACACCCGATACCCGTCGAGTTGCTGCTGGTAGCTGGTGAGGCTGCGGCGATCACCCAGCACCGCGAAGCGGCGCAAGGTGCGTTCGATATCGATGGCCTGCGCCGTCAGCAGGGTGGCGCGGCGGGTATCCTTGACCGCCCGCTCCATCTCGTCGCTGGTGAGTTGGCTGAGGTGGGCAAGGGAGGTGCTGTTGTGCCAGATCATGCCGCCCAGCGGCATCAATACCAGCACGAATCCCATCAATACCACCTGCAGCAGGGAGCGTGGGCGAACCTTGGTCATCATCTCTTCTCTTGCGTTCTCACCGGTGCGCCAGCATAGCTGCACCGCCCAGAAAAACAAAACCGGCCAACAGGCCGGTTTGGATTATCTGGATTGTGGTGATTCACGCCAACGCGACAGAGGCCAGACAGATAATCATGATCAGCGCCAGCGCACCCGAAGCGGTCAACAGCGCCCATTTCAGCTCCACACTCATGCAAACCTCCTTTCTGCCAATCAGTGCCGGATCACAATAGATAAGACAATGTTAAGCCATAGTTAATCCGATAACCGTGAGCTGCGTATACATTTCAGATGAGCCCAACCCCGGGAAGGTGAGCATGTTCTATCTGTGTAGCATTGGTTCCAATATTGACCCGCATATCCATGTCAGCCGCGCGCTGGCCGAGCTGTTTGAGAACGTCGGTCCCCTTCGGCTGAGTTCGGTGATCCTCACCAAGCCGGTGGGAATGCACTCCAGCCACGACTTTCTCAACTGCCTGCTGGTGGTGGAGAGCCCGCTCGATGCCGCCCGCCTCAAGCAGCACTTTGTCGCCCTCGAGGTGGCTCACGGCCGTGATCGCAGCGATCCGCTCTGCAAGGTGCACGACCGGCCACTCGACATCGATATTCTGGCCAGCAACAGGAGCGGTGACTTTGCCTCGGCAGAGGTCGATTCCTATCTGGCGGAGCTGCTGGCAGAGCTCTACGGCCATGGCGAGGTGCATGACCCCAAGGTGGCGCTGCAAGTGACGCTCCCCGCCCAGTCGGGCAAGCTAAAACCCGGCAAGGGCTTGCTGACCCGGCAGGTCGGGCTGGGGCCGCTGGTGCTCGGCAACCCCTCAGAGGTTGGCCAGAGCACGCCCGCCATCTACCTTGATGCTGGCACCCGTCATATAACTGTTCCCCACCAGTAGCTGCACCGCCTGCCAGATGGGCTCCAGTCCCCCCTCCCGCGCCAGCGGCGTTTTCGCCAACACCTGCTGGCGCCAGCTCTCGTCATGTTCATCGAGAAACAGGATCGGCCCTGGCTCTATGGTGTTGACCCGAACCGTGGGCGCCAGCTCGCGGGCAAAGCTCATGGCCAGCGAATGGGCTCCCGCCTTGGTGGCCACATAGCTGGCAAAACGGGGGGCCGGGGCATGGATATAGATATCGGTGATGTGAATGATGCTGGCGTTGGGGTTGCTGGCAAGCTGAGGGGCCAGCGCCCGGTTAAGCTGGAAGGGGGCCGCCATGTGTACCCGGTAGAACTGCTCGAACTGGGCCAGTTGCGCCGCCGGATCAGTTGCCTGAGGTTCGAAAGCAGAGGCGTTGTGGATCACCAGCGCCAGATCCTGATGGGCAGCCAGCACATCGATCAGCTTGCCAACGTCCTCTTCCCGGCCAAAATCCGCCTGCACCAGTTCGACCCCCAATGCCGCCAGCGTGGCCAGCTCCGGCCGCTCGCTGCGATAGCTGCCCGTCACCTGCCAACCCGCTGCCACCAGCTGTTCACAGAGATAAAATCCGAGTCGACGGCCACAGCCCGTTACCAATGCACGCATATGATCTCCTTTCCCTTTCATGGTCTTGCATGAACGAAGCCCGCCTGCCAGCGGATCACCGCCGATGGCCGGTGCCTATCAATCTCTGCGGCACAAGCCATTGGTCGCGGGCCACCCACCCGCGTCATAGTGGCGGCATCCCCCTCTTGCGGAGTCACCACCATGCTGAAAGTACACCACCACATGGGTCGCCTGACCCACTCCCTCACTGCCGGACTCGGCCTGGCCGAGGCGCTGGATCGCCTGCATCAATCGGGTCTTGGCGGCCTGCCGGTGCTGGATGAGCAAAAACGGCTTATCGGCTTTCTTTCCGAACAAGACTGCATTCCCAGCCTGCTCACCGGCAGCTACCACTGCGATACCCGCACCAGGGTGGAGGATCTGATAAACCGCTCGCCCCTCTCGGTCGGGCCGGATGAGAGCATTCTGGATCTGGCTCGCCAGATGGCCGATGCCAAGCCCAAGATCTACCCGGTGCTGCAACAGGGCAAGGTGATCGGCATCATCAGCCGCCGTCAGGTGATGCAGGCCCTCAACCAGCAGATGAAGGTGTGCCAGCAGACCTAGATCTGGTAACGCCCCTTGTCACCGATATCGAAGTGCAGGGGCATCCGCCACTTGGCCAGCGCCAGCAAGGTCAACAGGGCCCCGCATACCAGCGCCACCAATGCGGCGGCCCACTCCACCCGCAACCACTCCAGCAGCCATAACGCCGGCAGCAAAATGGGCACCAGTTTGATGCCGGGAATCGAGAAGCAAAACTGCTCCTTGAACGCCAGCCCGGAGAGGGTCGCCAAGGCCGCTCCCAGCACCAGCGCATCCGGCGCTCCTACCGCAGCCAGGGCCAGCGCGCCCCAACCAAATCCCTGCAGAATCAGGCGAATCCGCTTGTCGTAGATATGCAGCGAGAAGCCGCAGATTGCGCTTGCCACTGCCAGCGACATCAACCATTGTGCCGACGGAAGCAGTGCCATCCCGCTCAGCAGCGCCGCACCGCGGCAAAGCAGCAACAGGGCAGCCGCACTCAAGCCAAGGCGGTAGAGCGAGACGGTCAACTTGTCGATCCCGTCCAGCGGGCTCTCGATTTCAGGATTTGCCATAAACAGTCGCTTCTAACGGATCAGGTGCCATCCAATATACTGGAATCAGGTCTTGGAATATCTTCAAACGGGCTCAGGAGACGTAGTTTGCGTGTGATCCCCCTGTTTTGGTTGCTGTTTCCACTCGGATTGCCCGCCAAAGAGCTGGTGATCTGCGGCACCATGGAGCCCCCGCTCAAGTTTCTCGATGCCGATCAGAAACCCCGCGGACTCGATATCGACATCGTCACCGCCATCTTCGACAAGCTGGAGACGCCCTTTCGGATCGAGCTGGCCGACTCCGGCGCCCGCCTCACCCGTAATGCCGAAACCGGCGCCTGCGACCTGGTGATGACCCACTCCTACAAGGCGGAGCGGGAGAGTTATCTCATCTATCCCCAACAGGCCCATCTTCGCCACAGCTGGCACTTCTTCGTGCGTAAGGCGGACCTGATGAAGATCCGCTACGAAACGCTGGCCGATCTCAAACCCTGGCGCATCGGGGTAACTAAGGATTTCTCCTACACCCCTGAACTGGCAGCGGCCATGACCGACCCGGCCTATCAGTTTCAGGAGATCACCATGAACCAGCTGCAACTGCGCAAACTGCTGGCCGGACGCATCGATACCGTGCCCATGCCGCTGGTCACCGCCTTCACCCAGATCAAGGAGGAGGGGCTGACGGGCAAGGTCGATTACCTGCCCAAACCGCTCAAGAGCAGCCCCTACTTCAACACCTGGGCCCGCGCACGAGCGGATGCACAGACCCCAGCTCTGATGGCCGCCTACGATGCCGAACTGCTGCGCATGAAGCGCAACGGCAGCCTCAAGGCCCTCTACGACAAGTACGCCATCCCCTATATCGAACCCTGATCAAGGGGTCAGGGTTTCGCACGGGAGATGGATCTCTACGCCCTACCCCTTATACAACCCACCTCAAGGCTTCACATCCCGCAGGATAGGGTTTTGCAGCGAGATCAGGGTTTCAGTGGACTGGATCTCGTCGATGGTCTGGATCTTGTTGATCAGCACTATCTGCAGCTCGTCGATGGAGCGGGTCATCACCTTCATGAAGATGCTGTAGTGGCCGGTGGTGTAGTAAGCCTCCACTACCTCGTCCAGCGCCTGCAGCTTGGCCAGTGCCGAGGGATAATCCTTGGCACTCTTCAGATTGATCCCGATAAAGCAGCAGACGTCGTAACCCAGCTTCTTGGGGTTAACCTGCACCCGTGTCCCCTCGATGATCCCCGCCTGTTTCATCTTCTCCACCCGCACATGGATGGTGCCCGGGCTGACCGCCAGTTGTTTCGCAAGTTCGGCGTAAGGGATCCGCGCATTCTCCATCAGAGCGGTGAGGATGGCCTGATCGAGATTATCGATCCGGTAATTTTCCGGCATTTTTTTGCACTCCCATTGACGATACCTCATTAAATAACGGCTTATTTTGAAGAAAAAAACACACAAAACCTATTTCTATTATCGAATATTGAATTTAGCTGGCATTCCGTTGAAGAATCACCACATCCAACGGGGTTTGAAACAGGAATTCAGCATGAAACAGCACTACATTCGCAGCCAACAGCAGATCAGCTTCGTCAAAGAGATGTTCTCCCGCCAACTCGCCCAGCAACTGGGTCTGATGGAGGTGCAAGCCCCCATTCTGAGCCGGGTCGGTGATGGTACTCAGGACAACCTCTCTGGCCACGAGAATGCAGTGAAGGTCAAAGTAAAAACCCTGCCGGATCACAGCTACGAAGTGGTCCATTCACTGGCCAAATGGAAGCGCCAGACCCTGGGTCGCTTTGGTTTCGGCCCGGGCGAAGGGATCTACACCCACATGAAGGCACTGCGTCCGGATGAAGACAAGCTCACCCCTATCCACTCGGTCTACGTGGATCAGTGGGACTGGGAGAAGGTGATGCCGAGCGAGCGCCGCGATCTGGCCTATCTGCAGGAAACCGTGCGCGGCATCTGGGCCGCCATCAAGGCCACCGAGCGCGCAGTCTGTGCCGAGCATGAACTGACCCCCTTCCTGCCGGCGGAGATCCAGTTCCTGCACAGTGAAGAGCTGCTGGCCCGCTACCCGGATCTCGATGCCAAGGGGCGCGAGCGGGCCATCGCCAAAGAGCTGGGGGCCGTGTTCCTGATCGGCATCGGCGGTGCCCTCTCCCACGGCGAGCGCCACGATGTGCGTGCCCCGGACTACGACGACTGGAGCAGCCACAGCGAGCTGGGACTGGCAGGTCTGAACGGCGACATTCTGGTGTGGAACCCGGTACTGCAAGACAGCTTCGAGATCTCCTCCATGGGGATCCGGGTCGATGCCGAGGCACTGCGCCGCCAACTGGCCATCACAGGCGACGAGGATCGCCTGCAGTACGACTGGCATCAGGATCTGCTGGCAGCACGGATGCCGCAAACCATCGGCGGCGGCATCGGCCAATCCCGTCTGGCCATGCTGCTGCTGCAAAAAGAGCATATCGGTCAGGTGCAGGTCGGTGTCTGGCCGGCCGAGATGAAAGCCGCCGTGCAAGGCATGCTGTAACGAATGAAGGCCATGCCGGCGTCATCGCGCGGGCATGGCAACAGGCAGGTGGCCGTCGGGGTTGAGCGAGCGCATCCCCAGCAGGCTGTAAGAAGCGAGGCCAGCAGTGGCCGCGCTTCGCAATCGGGGGCTTGCCCCTGCGACCCGCTCAACCCACGCCAGGTCGCGTCACTACATTCCTCCCGGCAATCTTCGGATTGCCGTTTTTTTTACGCCGAAAAACTGTGCTCAAAACCCGCCCCGATCTGGCGCTGGCGCGGCAACCCCGCCTTTCTGCTGCCAGTGCAGTGGCAGGCAAACAACAGCTCTACCGCCTCTGCCTGCAGATAGGTACCGAGCGCCACCGCCCGCTGTGGGCCGGAAAACTTCAGGTGCAGGCCGCCGATGACGGCGTGGATCCGCTCGTCACCACACACCTCCTTGGCCCACTCGACGATGTTCTCGACCCCGGCGTGACCGCAGCCGATAAAGACGATAAGGCCCTTGGAGCTCTTAAAAGCCAGTGCCGAGTCGTCGCTGATGAGGTCTTTCTCCACCCGCCCACCCCGCACTATGTAGCCGAGCAGCGAAGGCGCAGCCCGGTCGCGCCGCACAATGCTGCCGAGGAACACCAGACGATCCGAGAGCCACACCGGCTCGGCTGAGCAGTGGGGAAGCAAGCCTCTGGCCGGCAGCGACTCCCGAGCCAGCGCCCCCGACAGGCGATAGAGGTTGCGTCGCCAGAAGGGCAGCGACAGGAAGTAGCCCCGCTCGCAAAACACGTCCGGACAGGCGATGAGCGGGATGGGTCTTGGATAGACGGGCAGCGAGCCGACCCCGCCCACATGGTCATAATGACCGTGGGAGAGCACCACATGGGTGAGCGAGGCGAGATCGATCCCCATCACGGCGGCGTTGTGGCACAGCGCCCGGCCACGGCCGCTATCAAACAGCACCCTGAGGCCGTCACACTCCAGCAGCAGCGCCAACCCTCGCTCGGGCAGACAGCCTGGCAGATGAACGTCGTCATCCACCAGCACGGAAAACTTCAGCATCTCGCTTCCCCTGAAAACAAAACGCAGGCACAAGGCCTGCGTTTTTCATCGACAATCCCATTACTGGGTCATGGTGAGGCCGTTGCTGTCGGCTCCCAGCAGCAGTTTCTTGCCGGGAACGATGCGACCGGAGAGCAGCGCCTGCGCCAGCGGGTTCTCCACCTTCTGCTGGATCGCCCGCTTGAGGGGTCGTGCCCCGTAGACGGGGTCGAACCCGGCATGCACCAGCTTCTCGAGCAGCGCTTCGCTCACCTCCACCTCGTAACCCTGAGCCTCCAGACGGCCCATCAGGCTCTTGAGCTGGATCCGGGCGATGGACTTGATGTGCTCCTCGCCGAGTGGATGGAACACCACGGTCTCGTCGATCCGGTTGATAAACTCCGGCCGGAAACTGCGGGTCAGCACATCCATCAGCATGGCCTTCATCTCGTCGTAATCCTTCTCGGAGTGGTGCTCCTGAATCAGATCCGACCCGAGGTTGGAGGTCATGATCACCACCGAGTTGCGGAAATCGACGGTGCGACCCTGACCATCGGTCAGGCGGCCATCATCAAGCACCTGCAACAGGATGTTGAACACATCCGGATGTGCCTTCTCCACCTCGTCCAGCAGGATCACCGAGTAGGGACGACGGCGCACCGCCTCGGTCAGATAACCACCCTCTTCATAACCCACGTATCCGGGAGGCGCCCCCACCAGACGGGCCACGCTGTGTTTCTCCATGAACTCCGACATGTCGATCCGCACCATGGCATCCTGGGTATCGAACAGGAACTCGGCCAGCGCCTTGCACAGCTCGGTCTTGCCCACCCCGGTGGGCCCCAGGAACAGGAAGGAGCCGATGGGGCGGTTAGGGTCGGAGAGACCGGCACGGGAGCGACGAATGGCGTTGGAGACCGCATCGACCGCCTCTTCCTGACCAATCACCCGGCTGTGCAGCTGATCTTCCATCCGCAGCAGCTTGTCGCGCTCCCCTTCCAACATGCGGGCGACCGGAATACCGGTCCAGCGGGCCAGGACGTCTGCGATCTCCACATCGGTGACCCGATTGCGCAGCAGACTGGTCTCCTGCATCTCGGCTTGAGTGGCGAGATCCAGCTGCTTCTCCAGCTCCGGAATGCGGCCGTACTGCAGCTCGGACATCCGGCCCAGGTCGCCTGCGCGGCGCGCCACATCGAGATCCTGACGGGCCTGCTCCAGCGCAGCCTTGATATGCTGGGTGCCGGCGAGGGCGGCCTTCTCGGCCTTCCACACTTCGTCCAGCTCGTTGTATTCCCGATCCTTCTCACCAATCTCCTGATTGATCAGCTCCAGACGCTTGCGGCTGGCGTCGTCGTCCTCTTTCATCAACGCCTGCTGCTCCAGCTTGAGCTGGATGATGCGCCGCTCGAGGCGATCGAGCGCTTCCGGCTTGGAGTCGATCTGCAACCGGATGCTGGCTGCCGCCTCGTCGATGAGATCGATGGCTTTGTCCGGCAGCTGGCGATCTGCAATGTAACGGTGCGACAGCTGGGCCGCAGCCACGATGGCGGGGTCGGTGATCTGCACATGGTGGTGCAGCTCGTAACGCTCCTTCAGACCGCGCAGGATGGCAATGGTGTCTTCGACTGTCGGCTCTTCCACCAGCACCTTCTGGAAGCGACGCTCCAGCGCGGCATCTTTTTCGATGTACTGACGGTACTCATCCAGGGTGGTGGCGCCGACGCAGTGCAGGTCGCCACGGGCCAGCGCAGGTTTGAGCATGTTGCCCGCGTCCATTGCCCCTTCGCCCTTGCCGGCGCCGACCATGGTGTGCAGCTCGTCGATAAAGAGGATGACGTTGCCCTCCTCCTTGGCGAGATCGGTCAGCACGGCCTTGAGCCGCTCTTCAAACTCGCCGCGATACTTGGCGCCGGCCACCAGCGCCCCCATGTCCAGCGACAGCACCCGCTTGTTCTTGAGCCCTTCCGGCACTTCGCCGTTGATGATGCGCTGGGCCAGCCCCTCGACAATGGCGGTTTTACCGACACCGGGAGCACCGATCAGCACGGGGTTGTTCTTGGTACGGCGTTGCAGTACCTGAATGGTACGGCGGATCTCGTCATCACGGCCGATCACCGGGTCAAGTTTGCCGATCTCGGCCCGCTCGGTCAGATCGATGGTGTACTTCTCCAGCGCCTGACGGTTCTCCTCGGCGTTGGCATCTTCCACCTTCTTGCCGCCACGCACCTTGTCGATGGCCGCTTCCAGTTTCTCCTTGGTCAGCCCTTGGGCGCGCAACAGCTCGCCCAGCGTACCCTTGTCGTCGAGGGCAGCCAGCACGAACAGTTCGGAGGAGATGAACTGATCCTTGCGCTGCTGGGCCAGTTTGTCGCAGACGTTGAGCAGGCGGCCGAGGCCGTTGGAGAGCTGCACGTCCCCTTCTACGCCGCTCACGCGCGGCAGGCGATCCAGCTCCTCGCCAAGGCGGGAGCGCAGGGCGTTGATATCCATCCCGGTCAGGGTGAGCAGCGGACGGATAGAGCCGCCATCCTGATTGACCAGTGCGGTCATCAGGTGAACGGGTTCGATGAATTGGTGGTCACGACCCAGCGCAAGAGACTGGGCATCGGAAATAGCAATCTGGAATTTGCTGGTAAGGCGATCGAGGCGCATTGCACTCCCCCTTCAAACAGGCAGACGCCGCTTACGCGGCAAACAACATAACTTTCTGAGATGAAAGATGAGGCCCGTACGGGCTATTTCAAGGGCATGGGCTGGTTATTTTTTCTGCAAAGCGGGGAGAGGGCAGGATCACCGCCTCTCTCATACGGATCTGTTCTTGAGAGAGACGGGCTATTACTTGGCGGGTGATTGCTTAGCGGGCCAACCAGATGAGGGAGGCCATCCGGCCGGTCTGACCGTCGCGACGATAGGAGTAGAACTGCTCGCTATCGCTGAAGGTGCAGTATTCGCCGCCATAGACGGCGGTAACGCCAGCACGGGCGAGGCGCAACCGCGCCAGCTGGTAGATATCCGCCAACCATTTGCCATCGTTGGACGAAGGGACGAACGCCGCTTCTGCTTCAGCCTGCTCAGCCATAAAGGCTTCGCGCACCTCGCCACCCACTTCAAACGCTGTGGGGCCGATGGCCGGGCCCATCCAGGCCAGGATCTCGCCCGGCTCGCAACCCATGACGGCGATGCTCGCCTCCAGCACGCCCTCTTTCAGTCCACGCCAGCCTGCGTGGGCCGCTGCGACCACGGTACCGGCCCGATCGCAGAACAACACCGGCAGACAGTCAGCAGTCATCACGATGCAGGCCTGCTCCGCCTCATGGGCGCAGGCAGCATCAGCATCCGGCGCCTGCTGATAATGGCTGCTGACCTGATGAACCACGGTGCCGTGCACCTGATTAAGCCAGTTGAGGGGCCCCGGGATGGCAACCGCCTGCTGCAGCCGGGCCCGATTGGCCTCGACTCGCACCGGTTCGTCACCCACGTGGGCCCCCAGATTGAGGCCGGTAAAGACCCCTTCACTTACTCCGCCATCCCGGGTGGTCGAAAGGGCACGGACGCACGCTGGTGCCGGCCAGTCGGGTTCAAGCCATTTCATTGCTCACTCCTTCACGCTCTATCGTTCAAATGGAAACGGGGCGCTTGGCTGCAACCAGTCAAGACGCCCCGTTTCAAGGTTCTGTGTGCTACGCGCTGTATCGGCGGGTTACGGCAGAAGTTGTCGCAATACCGCCAGATTCATCACCCTTTCCAGACCAGCTCGTCCAGGTTGGCGAGGGCTATTCAGGAGTGCAGTGCCTCAATCAAGCACTATTTCCAGACCAATTCATCCGGATTGGCGAGGGTGTCGGCACGCAGCACCTCCATCAGCGCCACCATGTCTTGCGGCGTGGGGGAGTGCCACTGCATCACTTCACCCGTGATGGGATGAGCCAGCTGCAGCATGGTGGCGTGCAGCGCCTGACGATGGAAGTTGCGCAGCGCCTCGGTCAGCTCGGGGGTCGCGTTGCGCAGCGGGCGCAGACGGCCACCGTAGGCGGGATCCCCCACCAGCGGGTGTTTGATGTGCGCCATGTGGACACGGATCTGGTGGGTACGGCCGGTTTCCAGACGCAGACGCAGACGGGTGTGGCCACGGAACTTCTCGTGCACCCGGTAGTGGGTCACAGAGGGGCGGCCATTGGGCACCACGGCCATATGGGTACGCTGGGTCGGGTGACGGCCTATGGGCGCATCAACCGTACCACCTGCGGTCATGTGACCGATGGCGATCGCTTCGTACTCACGGGTGATCTGGCGCGCCTGCAACGCTTCCACCAGATGGGTCTGGGCGGGTACGGTTTTGGCAACCACCATCAAACCTGTGGTGTCTTTATCCAGACGATGCACGATACCGGCGCGGGGTACCTCGGCAATGCCGGGGTAGCGGTGCAGCAGGGCGTTGAGGATGGTGCCATCCGGCGTGCCTGCGCCCGGGTGAACCACCAGACCGGCTGGTTTGTCGATCACCAGAATGTGTTCATCTTCATAAACGATGTTGAGCTCGATATCCTGGGCATCCCAGCGAGTATCATCTTCCAGCTCGACATTCACATGCACCTGCTGCCCGGCCAAAATCTTCTCGCGCGGGGTGTTGGCAACCTGACCGTCCAGGGTCACTCTGTCCTGTAAAATCCACTCCTTGATGCGGGTGCGGGAGTAGTCTGGAAACAATTCGGCCAGGGCCTGGTCGAGTCGCTGCCCGAATTGGTGATCCTGGAATTCGCCTGTCAGTTCAATATGCTGGCTCATGTATGGTCTCTTGAGCGGGGGGTATCAATTCGAAATAATCCGGGTATTCTAGCTTTTCTTTTAGCCAAGCATAACGGATACTTTGCCAATTTCGTGGAAATGGACCGGATGTTGTTGATGGGAAAGAAGTCTCACCTGCTGATGTCGTTCGCCTTGGTCGCTACCTTGATCACAGGCTGTTCCAGCACCAAACCCAAGGTACCCGACGAACCGCCGGAGACCCTGTACCAGAAAGCACGCCTCAAACTGGACGTTGGCAATTACGTGCAAGCCACTGAATTACTTGAGGCTTTGGACTCTCGCTACCCGTTCGGCGCCTACTCTAACCAGGTACAGCTTGACCTCATCTATGCCTACTACAAGCAGGATGATACCGCTCAGGCGATCGCCAATATCGACCGTTTTATCCGCCTCAATCCGGCGCATAAAAATATCGATTACGTATTCTATATGCGCGGCCTGACCAACATGGCGGCGGATTACAACTTCTTCCAGAGCCTGTTCGGTATCGGTCGTGACGACAAAGACCCGGCTTATGCCCGTCAGGCATTCCAGGATTTCAAGACCCTGCTGCAAAACTACCCCAACAGCGTCTATGCCGCCGATGCCCGCGCTCGCATGATTGGCCTGAAGAATCGTCTGGCCCGATATGACCTGAGCGTGGCCGAGTATTACGTGAAGCGTGATGCACTGGTCGCGGCCGCCAACCGGGCCAAGCTGATTGTCGAGACCTACCCCGACACAGCCGAAACCGAGAAGGCACTGGAGATCATGGTCGAGTCTTACGACGCCCTGAAGATGCCGCAGCTGGCCAAGCATGCCCGCGAAGTGCTGGCCAAGAACTACCCGGAGAACCGCCTCGGCCGTGGCTGAGTGATACGGATAAACCGGTAATAAAAAAACCGATGCCAAGGCATCGGTTTTTTTATCTTTGCAATCCACCAATCCGGCTGGGTGAAGTTCCTGCAACCCATAGCGGTCGCGGCCCCTCACACCCCATCTATCCCATTCATTAGCCACCTGCGAGATGGCCGCATCGTGAAGTTCGCTTATCACCAAGGGTTGCAAACCCGCTGTCAGCCCGACGCTAGGCCGGGAAGAGCGGAACCGTCACCACACGGCCATATTGCCTCATACAGTGCCCCTGAATGGGAATAGATGGCTTAATGGCACTGTAATCCTGTCACCAGAGTCAGTAGTTGCCCCTTGTCCGAGCGCAGAGCGGTCTGGGCCAGCAACTGATAGGGAATCCCCTCCAGCAGCTTGACCCTCTCCCCGGCCGTACCATTGACCAACACGGCATCAAACCGGGCATCACGACAGGCAACCACATCCCTCACTTTCTCCCTGTCCAGATTCATTACCTGCATCTGCTCATAGGCAGAGAGCAGACCAAGCTCCGTCTCCCCCAATTGCCAGCCGGCGATGCGATCCCGCTTCTCGAGCGGTATTCCCTCAAGCAACCGGGCCATCTTTCCCGATACTCCCTTGGCGGCATCGATCAAGGGGTAAACCAGTGTAAAGGTGAGCAGAAACATGATGGCCACCGAGCTGGCAACATGAGTAGCGCCATGCACCTCCTTGCGCCGCAACAACAGCGCCAGCGCAATCACGAAGAGCATACTGGCGGGGATATAACGCCACCCCAGCTTGCTGGCGACCTGTAGCACGTCTGCCGGAACATGACTGGCCACCGGTAGTGAAGGGCCCAGCAGAGGTAGCCCTATGACCACGACACAGAACAGCAGCATGAAACAGAGCCATCCCCGACCATAGCGAGCCGTCCATCCCGGCCAGTTCAGGCTGACCTGACCCAGCATGATGGCAAATACCGGCAACAACGGAAAAAGATAGAGGGTGCGCTTGGTGGATGAGAGGGTTAACAGCAAAAGGGTGCCCACTGCCCAGCACAACAGAAATAACCTCTCACGACTCCAGCGTCGCTGTTTGATGGTTTGCCAACCCCAATAGAAAATGAATGGCAACCAGGGGATGGTATATTCAGACATCCCCCATAAATAATAAAGATATGCCCCTTTCTTGATGTGGCCGAGTTCGGTCGAGGTGCCTGTCAGGCGGCCTACCTGATTCTGCCAGAACCACTCATTCCATAAAGCATCGCCATCGACATGATTAATTAATTCACGAATCCACGCTGCCACTGGCAATATAAAACAGAGCAGCATCAGCAGATGCTGCCAGATAAATCCTGGCAGTTTTTTGTCGATGGCGGCACATCTTGCAGCGAAGAAGAATAGCGGGAACCAGCCAAAAAAAACTGTCAGTGGCCCAATAGGACCTTTTGCCATAAAACAGCCCGCCAACCCTATTCCGGCCAGTATCGCCATCCACCGACGGCTTACAAGGTAATATTCTGAAAATGCCCAAAGGGTAAATATGACAAAGAAGGCAAGCGCACTGTCCGTTCTAATCCAGTGCGTGTTGATGATAAATCCTTCCATGGTGCCCAGTGCGATCACCGACCAGATCGCGGCCGATCTATTGCCAAGCAGGCGATAGGCCAGCAGGCCGGTAAAGAGCAGCATACCCGCCGCCCAGACCACGCCCGCCAACCGCAGGCTATTGGTCACCCCCAGCCAGGATTCAAACCCATCAAGAAACGGCAGAGCGGCCATATAGAAGAGCGGCGGCTTCTCGATAAAGCTGTGCCCGCCAAGGGTCGGTACCACCCAATCGCCATTGCGGTACATCTCGAGTGCAATGGCTGCCTCACGCGGCTCGTCAGGGGTCCAGAGCTGATGGTCAAACTGGCCAGACAGCAGCACCAGCGTAACCAGCAGCAACATCCAGCAGAGCGTGCGCTCCGAAATATCAGCACTCTGCATGGCTCATACCTTCTGTAATGGTCTCCCCACGCCCGATGGCATAGTAGGAAAAGCCCAGCCCCTTCATCTTGAGCGGATCGTAGAGATTGCGACCATCGACGATGAGGGGGTGCGCCAGCATCTTCCTGATCTGGGCAAAATCGGGCGCCTTGAACTCGTTCCACTCGGTACAGATGACCAACGCATCCGCCCCCGCCAGCGCTGCCTCCCTGGTCCCCATCAGCGACAGCTCGGGCTGGCAACCATAGATACGCTGTGCCTCCTTCATCGCCACCGGATCGAAGGCCTGCACCCGGGCCCCCTCCTGCCAGAGCGCCTCCATCAACACCCGGCTCGGCGCTTCGCGCATGTCATCCGTATTGGGCTTGAAGGCGAGTCCCCAGATGGCGATGGTCTTGCCCGCCAGCGACTCGCCTCGCTCGTGAAAGTGGCAGGCCAGGGTGTCGAAGAGCTTGAACTTCTGCCGCTCGTTGACCCGCTCCACCGCACGAATAAGCGGCGTGTCGTAGTCGAGGGCCGCTGCAGTCGCCAGAAATGCCCTCACATCCTTGGGGAAACAGGATCCGCCATAACCACAACCGGGATAGATAAACTGGTAGCCGATGCGCTGGTCGGCACCAATCCCCTGCCGCACCAGTTCGATATCGGCACCGACCCGCTCGGCCAGCCCGGCCATCTCGTTGATAAAGCTGATCTTGGTGGCCAGCATGCAGTTGGCGGCGTATTTGGTCAGCTCGGCACTGCGAACATCCATAAACAGAATGCGGTCGTGATTGCGATTAAATGGCTCATACAACTCGCGCATCACGGCTCTGGAACGCTCCTTGCCGGTGCCGATAACAATGCGATCCGGGCGCTGGCAATCCCTGACGGCCGCCCCCTCTTTCAGAAATTCCGGATTGGAGACCACATCGAATTCAAACTGCTTGCCAAGTTCGGCCTGCTGCTCCCTGACCCAGTAAAACACCTTGTCTGCCGTACCAACCGGCACGGTGGATTTGTTGACGATGATCACCTCATCTGCACGATGCTGGGCAATCGATCTCGCCACCGCCCTGATGGCGCTCAGATCGGCCGAACCATCCTCATCAGGGGGCGTACCGACGGCGATAAATTGCACGTCACCATGGGTAACCGCCATGGGAATATCCGTGGTGAATGTCAGCGAGCCATTTTGCAATGTCTGGTGTAATAACACATCCAGTCCCGGCTCATATATTGGTAATTCGCCATGGGATAATCTATTTATTTTATCTGCATCGAGATCGATACAAACAACCTGGTGCCCTACATCTGCCAATACAATTGCCTGTACCAGTCCGACATAGCCACTGCCAAACACTGTGATATTCATAACGATTTTTCCATAATGCGTAATGATGGAAACTTTACATCCTTTACTCAATTGCACTACGGGCAATTTGTAACAAGCAATGTCAATTCTGAATGACACCCAACCTGTTGATCAATAGCAGATGATTTAGATGGCGACAGTCAAAAAAGTGGCTAAACACCAACCTAAAATAAAGCCAAGCGATTTTTTGTTACGAGATATTTCCATATTAAGCCACGCCATCAAAACGGCAGTAATTGTTACCAAGTGTTGCTGTGCGCTTGAATAAAAACTCGTTATTCAGCTACTTTCAAAATATATCGAGCAATCTCGACACTTTCCCCAGGCATATTTCCAGTGAAAATCAGCAATGCAGATTTTCATCGTCATTTTATTTTTTGCGACATTAAGACCGGAGTCGTATGAAAGACTTTCTGCCATTCTCAAAGCCTGCCATGGGCGAGGCCGAGATCCGTGCCGTCAGCGAGGTGTTGCAATCGGGATGGATCACCACGGGCCCGAAAAATCATGAGCTGGAGCAGCGTTTCTGCGAGACCTTTGGCTGCCAGCATGCGGTCGCGCTTTGCTCCGCGACCGCGGGCATGCATGTCACCCTGATGGCGCTGGGGATTGGCCCGGGTGACGAGGTGATCACGCCCTCCCAGACCTGGGTCTCCACCATCAACATCATCACCCTGCTGGGGGCCACCCCGGTCTTTGTCGATGTGGACAGGGATACTCTGATGGTCAGCGCCGACCAGATAGCGCCGCTCATCACCCCCAACACCCGGGCCATCATCCCGGTCCACTACGCAGGGGCACCGGTCGACCTCGACCCCATCCTCGCCCTGGGTCGCCAGCACGATATTCCAGTCATCGAAGATGCCGCCCATGCAGTCGGCACCCGCTATCGCGCGCGCTGGGTCGGGGAAACCGGCACCGCCATCTTCTCTTTCCACGCCATCAAAAATCTTACCTGTGCCGAGGGAGGAATGCTGGTGACCGATGACCAGGCGCTGGCCGACAAGGCTCGCATGCTGAAATTTCACGGCCTGGGAGTCGATGCCTTCGACCGCATGACGCAGGGACGCAAGCCGCAGGCGGAGGTGATCATGCCGGGCTTCAAATACAACCTGGCCGACATCAACGCCGCCATCGCCCTGGTGCAGCTGGCCCGCCTGCCCGAGCTCAATGCCAAGCGGGTAGAACTGGTGTCTCGCTACCATGAACGTCTGGCCAACCTGCCGCTGGCACCGCTGGCCATCCCCACCTACCCCCATCTGCATGCCTGGCACCTCTTCATGGTGCGGGTCGACCCCGAGCAGTGCGGCCTCGATCGCGATCAGCTGATGCAGGCGCTGCAGGAGCGAGGCATCGGCAGTGGCCTGCATTTTCGCGCCGCCCACACCCAGAAGTACTACCGGGAGCGCTATCCGGATCTTTCGCTACCCAACACAGAGTGGAACTCGTCACGGCTCTGCACCCTGCCCCTCTTCCCCGACATGACGCTCTCCGACGTGGATCGGGTTGTGGCAGCCCTGACCGACATACTGGAGTAACAATACGTGAACCATAACGACATCAAACGGGTCTCAGTCATCATTCCCGTCTACAACGAGGAGGCGAGCCTGCCGGAACTGCTGCAACGGGTGACCGACACCTGCGAGCAGCTGAGCCAGGATTACGAAGTGATCCTGATCGACGACGGCAGCAACGACCGATCCGCCACCATCATCAGCGAAGCCGCCAATCGCGAAGGGAGCAAGCTGGTCGCCGTGCTGCTCAACCGCAACTATGGCCAGCATGCCGCAATCATGGCCGGCTTCGAGACGGCAACAGGGGATCTGGTGATCACCCTGGATGCCGATCTGCAGAACCCGCCGGAAGAGATCCCGCGGCTGGTCGCCACCGCCATGGAAGGGTATGACGTGGTCGGCACCATCCGCCGCAACCGGCAGGATTCATGGTTTCGCAAGACAGCCTCACGCTTTATCAACAAGTCGGTACAGCGGGCCACCGGCGTCCAGATGAGCGACTACGGCTGCATGCTGCGTGCCTATCGCCGCCACATCATCGACGCCATGCTCTGCTGTCAGGAGCGCAGCACCTTCATCCCCATCCTGGCCAACAGCTTTGCCCGCCGCACCACCGAGCTGGAGGTGGGCCACGCCGAGCGGGCCCACGGCGAATCCAAATATGGCCTGATGCACCTTATCAACCTGATGTACGACCTGGTCACCTGCATGACCACGGCCCCGCTGCGCCTGCTCAGCATCGTTGGCAGCCTGGTGGCGGGGATCGGCTTCACCTTCTCGATCCTGCTGCTGCTGCTGCGTCTGTTACTGGGCGCCGACTGGGCAGCAGATGGCGTCTTCACCCTGTTTGCCATTCTCTTCACCTTTGTCGGCGTACAGCTGATCGGGATGGGGCTGCTGGGTGAGTACATAGGCCGCATGTATACCGATGTGCGCGCCCGCCCCCGCTACTTCATTCACCAAATCGTTCGCTCCACACCGGATGCTTCGCAACAGGAAACTCAATCATGAACGTTGTCGTCTTTGCCTATCACGATATCGGCTGCACCGGTATCGAGTCACTGCTTCAGGCCGGTTATCAGATCCAGGCGGTCTTCACCCACGCCGATGATCCGGGCGAGAACCGCTTCTTCGGTTCGGTGGCCCAGCTCTGCGCCGAACATGACCTGCCGGTCTACTCTCCCGAAGACGTGAACCACCCGCTCTGGGTCGAGCGTATCCGCGAACTGGCGCCCGAGGCCATCTTCTCCTTCTACTACCGCAACCTGCTCAAGCAGGAACTCCTCGATATCCCGACCGTCGGGGCCTTCAATCTGCATGGAGCCCTGCTGCCTGCCTATCGTGGCCGGGCGCCCATCAACTGGTGTCTGGTCAACGGCGAGCGCGAAACCGGCATGACCCTGCACCGGATGACAGCCCGTGCCGATGCCGGCGATATCCTTGCCCAGCAGGCAGTAACCATTGCCCACGATGACACCGCACTGACCCTGCATGGCAAGATGCGCCAGGCAGCCCACGCCCTGCTGGAAGGGGAGCTGGTCAAACTCAAGCGCGGTGACGCCACCTTCACCCCGCAGGACGAGAACAAGGCAAGCTACTATGGTCGCCGCACCCCGGCCGATGGCGAGCTGCGCTGGGATAAGCCCGCCAGGGATCTCTATAACCTGGTACGTGCCGTTACCCAGCCCTACCCGGGGGCCTTCAGCTTCGCCGGTGATCGCAAGCTGACGGTCTGGCAGGCAAAGCCGCTGGCGATCCAGAGCGACCAGCAGCCGGGCACCATTATCTCCCACGACCCGCTGCAGGTGGCCTGTGGTGAAGGGGTGCTGGAGATCCTGACAGGCCAGGCCGAAGGAGGGCTCTATGTACGCGGCGCCCAACTTGCCCGCGAGCTGGGGCTGATGGAAGGGATGAAGATCGGCCACAAGGCGAGCAAGGCCATGCGCAAGGCACGGCTGACCCGGGTGTTGATCCTCGGCGTCAACGGCTTTATCGGCAACCACCTCACCGAGCGTCTGCTCAAGGATGGCGGCTACGAGGTCTATGGCCTCGATATTGGCTCCAGCGCAGTGGAACGCTTCATCGGCCACCCCCACTTCCACTTCGTGGAGGGGGACATCAGCATCCACACCGAGTGGATCGAGTACCACATCAAGAAGTGCGACGTGATCCTGCCGCTGGTGGCCATCGCCACCCCCATCGAGTACACCCGCAACCCGCTGCGGGTGTTCGAACTCGACTTTGAAGAGAACCTCAAGATCGTCCGCTACTGCGTCAAGTACCACAAGCGCATCATCTTCCCCTCCACCTCCGAGGTGTACGGGATGTGCGACGACCACAGCTTCGACGAAGATGAATCCCGCCTCATCGTCGGCCCCATCAACAAACAGCGCTGGATCTACTCGGTCTCCAAGCAGCTGCTGGATAGGGTGATCTGGGCCTACGGCAAAAAAGAGGGGCTCAACTTCACACTGTTCCGTCCCTTCAACTGGATGGGCCCACGCCTCGACAGCCTGGACTCTGCCCGCATCGGCAGTTCCCGCGCCATCACCCAACTGATCCTCAATCTGGTGGACGGCACCCCGATCCAGCTGGTGGATGGCGGCGCCCAGAAACGCTGCTTCACCGATATCGAGGATGGCATTGAAGCCCTGTTCCGCATCGTCGAAAACAGTGGCAATCGCTGCAACGGCCAGATCATCAACATCGGCAACCCGGATAACGAGGCGAGCATTCGCGAGATGGCCGAGGTGCTGCTCGCCAAGTTCGAGGCCCACCCGTTGCGCCACCACTTCCCGCCATTTGCCGGCTTCAATCTGGTGGAGAGCAAGTCCTTCTACGGCGACGGCTATCAGGATGTCTCCCACCGCCGCCCGAGCATCCGTAATGCCCGCAAGCTGATCGACTGGGAACCGACCATCGAGATGGAAGAGACCATCGGCAAGACGCTGGACTTCTTCCTGCAGGGGGCGGTCACGACGGGAGTCGAGCATGACTGAAGTGGGTCTGCGGATCGACGTCGATACCTTCAGGGGAACCCGTGACGGGGTTCCCCGCCTGCTGCAACTGCTCGACAAGCATCAGGTGAAGGGGAGTTTCTTCTTCTCGGTCGGTCCGGACAACATGGGGCGCCACCTGTGGCGCCTGCTAAAACCCCGCTTCCTGCTCAAGATGCTGCGTTCCAACGCCGCATCCCTCTATGGGCTCGATATCCTGCTGGCTGGCACCGCCTGGCCCGGCAAGTCCATCGGCAGAGAGCTGGGTTCCCTGATGCGCGACACCGATAAGGCGCACCATGAGGTGGGGCTGCATGCCTGGGATCACCACGGCTGGCAGGCCAATACCGGTCGCTGGGACGAAGCCGAACTGATCCGCCAGACCCGGCTCGGAGTCGATGCCCTGAGCGAGATCCTGGGGCGCGAAGTGGATTGCTCCGCCGCCGCCGGCTGGCGAGCCGATCCCCTCACCACCCAGGCCAAGGAGCAGTTCGGCTTTCGCTACAACAGTGACTGCCGTGGCTGCGGCCTGTTCCGTCCCATTCTGGAGGATGGTCGGCCCGGCACCCCGCAGATCCCGGTCAACCTGCCCACCTTTGACGAGGTGATTGGCAGCCAGGTGACGGCCGAGCGCTTCAACCACTTCCTGCTGGAGCAGCTGACTGCGGCACCGCAACCGGGCCCCCATGTCTACACCATCCACGCCGAGGTGGAGGGGATCGTCATGGCCGAGCAGTTCGATCTCCTGCTCGATGAAGCCAGGTCGCGCGGCATCCACTTCATCCCCCTTGGCAACCTGCTTCCCCCCGACCCAGCCCTCTTGCCGACCAGCCATCTGCTGCGCGGCTCCCTGCCAGGACGCGAAGGGTGGCTCGGTTGCAAGATGACGCCATGAACCCGCTCGCCAGATTGCAACAGAGAATCTCATGAAGATGACCCGATGGGCCCTGCCCCTTTTCTTCCTCGCCTTTTACCTGCTGCCACTCAACCAGCGGATGCTGTGGAGCCCGGACGAAAACCGTTACGCCGAGATCAGCCGGGAGATGATCACCACGGGTGACTGGGTGGTGCCCCACTTCCTTGGCCTGCGCTACTTCGAGAAACCCATCGCCGGTTACTGGTTCAACAGCCTCAGCCAGCTGCTGTTTGGCGAGAGCAACTTTGCGGTCCGCTTCGCCTCGGCCGCAGCCACCGGCCTGAGCGCCCTGCTGATCTTCTGGTTCGCTCTGCAGCTGTGGCAGTGCCGGCGTACAGCGTGGTTCGCCAGCCTGATCTATCTCTCGACCCTGATCGTCTACGGCATCGGCACCTACAGCGTGCTGGATGC
Source organism: Aeromonas sp. 603607 (assembly GCF_049171595.1). NCBI lineage: Bacteria > Pseudomonadati > Pseudomonadota > Gammaproteobacteria > Aeromonadales > Aeromonadaceae > Aeromonas > Aeromonas sp. 603607. The sequence continues at coordinate 118,763 of NZ_JAAKOV010000006.1, read as the reverse complement.
CATGGTCACCCTCTGGCTCAATGCCGCCATGGTGAGCTTCTACCTCATCCGGCAAGAAGGGCCGCCCGGTCGCAGAGTGGCAGGCTATCTGCTGTTCGGCCTCGCCTGCGGCATGGGCTTTCTCACCAAAGGCTTTATCGCACTGGCGGTACCCGTGGTAGCCATCATGCCCTACGCCATCTATCAGCGCCGCCTGCGCGAGCTGGTATGTTTCGGGCCGCTGGCCATCCTTAGCGCGGCTCTGCTGGTCGCCCCCTGGGCCATCGCCGTACACCTGCGCGAGCCGGACTACTGGCACTACTTCTTCTGGATTGAGCACATCCATCGCTTCGCCTCGGAAGATGCGCAGCACAAGGCGCCATTCTGGTACTACCTGCCGATGGGGCTGCTCGGCACCCTGCCCTGGCTCGGCCTGCTGCCGGGGGCACTGAAGCAAGGATGGCAAGCGCGCAAGAACAGCCCGGAAACCCTCTATCTGTTGGCCTGGGTGGTGTTGCCGCTGCTCTTCTTCAGCATTGCCAAAGGCAAGCTGCTCACCTATATCCTGCCCTGTTTCGCCCCGCTGGCCATGCTGATGGCCACCAGCGCCGTGGACAAAATCAAGGAAGGTAAAGAGCGGGCCTTCAAACTCAACGCCTGGCTGAACGGCCTGTTCGGCCTCATCGGACTGGTAGTGCTGACCGTGCTGGCTTTATCCCGCGACCAAGCCATCTACGGTGAAGAGGATCACGGGGCACTGTCGGTGGCCATGGCCATCTTTATCGGCTGGTCCCTGCTCGGACTCATCCAGTTGCAGGCGGTCAGTCGCCGCTGGGTCCTGAGCGCGCTCTGCCCCATGATACTGGCCATCGGCCTGCCCTGGGCGCTGCCGCAATCACTGATCGACTCAAAGCTGCCAGAGCGTTTCATCGAGACCAATCAGGCCGTGCTGCAGGGTTCAGAGACTCTGCTGGCCAGCGATCCGGGACTGGCATCCGCTCTCGCCCGGAGCACCCGGCGCGGCGAGATCATGCTGTTCGACGACAAAGGAGAGCTAGCTTACGGCCTGGGCTATCCGGATGCCAAGGGCCGCTATGTTGCCCGTGCAGAGTTCCCGAGATGGTTGGCACAAGCGCGCGAGAAGGGGCAAGTTGCCCTGCTGATGAAGACCGATCACGACGGAGAGACCGGCCCTCTGCCCCCTGCCGACGAGACCCTCGTCAGCCACCGGCTGACCCTGCTCATCTACCATGGAGTACGCTGATGGATATAGTGCTGCTATTACTGGTGTGCCTGCTGACCAGCAGCGGCCAGATGCTGCAAAAGCAGGCCGTTATCTGCTGGCAGCGTAACCCCTGTAACCACCTGCAAAAGCTGCGTTCCCCCTGGCTTGTTGCCAGCGTGGCAGCACTTGGCAGTGGCATGCTGCTCTGGATTTATCTGTTGCAACGACTGCCGCTGAGCATGGCCTACCCCATGCTCAGCATTAATCTAGTGCTGGTGCTGCTCGGCTCACGCCTCTTTTTCCACGAGCCGGTGAGCAGCCACAACTGGCTGGGGGCTGCCACCATCATCGTCGGCGCCCTGCTGCTGGGAGGCCTGCGATGAAGGGCTATCTCTACGTGTTAGGCAGCATAGTGCTGGTGACGGTGGCGCAGCTCTGCATGAAGTGGGGAGCGATCAGCCTCCCTGCATGGCAGGCCGATCCCGCCGTGATGCTGGCTCACCCCCTGCCACTCCTCACCATCGTCATCGGCATCCTCTGCTACGGGCTATCGCTGCTCTGCTGGCTGGCCGCGCTGCACTCCACACCGCTCAATATCGCCTACCCACTGCTCAGCACCAGTTACGGGCTGGTCTATCTGCTGGCGGTGAGCATGCCGGTCTTTGCCGAACCGCTGGTGGCAAGCAAGGCGGCAGGTGTTGCGCTTATCTTCTTCGGCGCCGTGCTGGTCGGCAGCAAACCGGCGACAGGCAAGCCGGAGCGGCAAGCTTCCCCTGCCGATCCCTGAGGCAGTTTTAAGCAAAAAGAAGAGGCGGCCCCCTGTGCTGCCTCTTCTCATTTCCGCATGGTCAGCGCCTGTTACTTCGCGACGTTGCCCGCCACGTTGAGGGCATCCCAGGTGCGGGAGAAGGGCGGCGCGTAGGCAAAGTCCAGCATGCCGAGCTGCTCGGTGGTTACCCCCATGGTGATGGCGACCGCCAGCGCATCGATGCGGTGTACCGCACCCTTGCGACCGAGGATCTGGCCGCCCAGCAGCCGCTTGCTGCCCGCCTCATAGACCAGCTTGACGTGAATGTCGGACTGACCCGGGCAGTAGTTGGTGTGGCACTTGTCCTTGATCACCACGGTGCGATAGTCGGTCCCCATCGCCTTGGCTTCCTGCTCGGAGAGGCCGGTACGGCCCGCCTCCAGCCCCAGCACCTTGAGCGCGGCGGAACCCAGAGTGCCGGGGAACTCCTGCTCGGCACCTGCGAGATTCTCGCCTACCATGCGCCCCAGCTTGTTGGCGATGGTGGCGAGCGGCACATAGACCTGCTGCTGCTTCACGGCGTGCCAGACGCTGGCACAGTCACCGGCCGACCAGACGTTGGCCAGCGAGCTGCGCCCCTGACGGTCAACTTTGATGGCGCCGTTGCCGAGTCGCTCGATGCCGGTATCGGCCAGAAACTCGGTGTTGGGCTTGACCCCGGTGCAGACCACCACGATATCGGCCTCGTACTCACCCTGGCTGGTACGCACGCCGGTCACCCGGCCATCCCCCAGCAGCGCTTCAACCCGCTCACCAAGATGGAGAGAGACTCCCTGCTCGCGCAGTTCGGTTTCGATGTGCTGGGTGATCTCGCCATCAAACGCATCGGGAATAACCCGATCCGCCAGCTCGATGAGACGCACCTCCTTGCCCTGATGAACCAGCGCCTCGACCACTTCCAGCCCGATAAAGCCGGAACCGATCACCACGGCGCGGCGATTGTTCTTGTCCTGTACCGCCGCCTTCAGCGCCAGTCCATCGGCCATCCGGCGCAGACCGAATACCCCCTCCTGCTGCAAACCGGGGATGGGTGGCATCACTTCGCGGGCACCGGTGGCGATCATCAGCCGATCGTAGCGATCGGTGAAGGTGTCGCCGTTGTGCTCGACCGTCAGCGTCTGCGCGACAGCATCCAGACTCAGCACCCGGTGGCCAATCTTGACCTCGATCCCCTTGGCGGCGAACTGCTCCGGGGTGAACTCGGCCATGTAGCCGGGCTCCTGAAACTCGTCGCCGACGAAGTAGGGCAGGCCGCAGGCACCGAAGGAGATCACCTCGGATGCCTCATACACCACGATTTCGGCATCGATGGCCAGTCGACGCGCCTTGGCGGCAGCACTCATACCGGCGGCTTCGCCACCGATGATCAGAATTCTCATTGTTTTTCCTCTCAATGGCGCAGGGAGGGCACGCCCTCCCTGTGGTTGATGGCGGGAAGGTTGCCCCTCCCGCAGCGGATCAGATGGTGGACTCTTCGCCGTCCAGACTCACTTCGTGATCGCTGTTGAATACGTTCATGTCGGTCTCCCCCAGCAGGCGGCTGGTAACCGTGCCCGCGGTGATGGAGCCGGAGACGTTGAGCGCGGTACGGCCCATGTCGATCAGCGGCTCGATGGAGATGAGCAGACCGGCCAGCGCCACCGGGAAGTCCAGCGCGGAGAGCACGATCAGCGCGGCAAAGGTGGCGCCGCCGCCAATCCCGGCCACCCCGAAGGAGCTGACGGTGATGATGGCGATCAGGGTCATGATGAAGCTCGGGTCCATCGGGTTGACCCCGACAGTCGGTGCAATCATCACAGCCAGCATGGCCGGATAGATACCGGCACAGCCGTTCTGGCCGATGGTGGAACCGAAAGAGGCGGCGAAGTTGGCGATCCCCTCCGGAATACCCAGCGACTTGGTCTGGGTCTGCACGTTCATCGGGATGGAGCCCGCACTGGTACGGGAGGTGAAGGCAAAGGCCAGCACCGGCGTGATCTTCTTGAGGAAGCGGGCCGGGTTGATGCCGACCATGCCGACCAGCAGCAGGTGCACGGCGAACATGATGGCAATCGCGCCGTAAGAGGCCATCACGAAGCTGAGCAGATTGATGATGTCAGCGTAGTTGGAACCGGACACCACCTTGGTCATCAGGGCCAGCACACCGAACGGGGTCAGGCGCAGCACCAGGGTCACCATCCGCATCACGATGGCGTGGGCCACGGCGATGAAGTGGCTGAAGCTGGCGAAGATCTCCGGCTTCTTGCGGGCAATGCCGGTAGCCGACAGACCGATGAAGATGGAGAAGATCACCACGGCGATGGTGGAGGTCTTGCGACCGCCGGTCATGTCGAGGAAGGGGTTGGCCGGAATGAACTCCAGCACCATCTTGGCAAATGACATGCTCTCGACGCTGCCGAGGGTGCTCTGCAGCGCAGCACCACGAGCGCTTTCTGCAGCACCGGCAGTGAGCCCTTCCGCAGTCAGACCAAACAGGTTGGACATCAGGATGCCAGCCCCTGCCGCGATAGCGGTGGTGAAGATCAGCACGCCGATGGTCATGGCGCTGATCTTGCCAAGGGCGGTACCGCCGTTGAGCTTGAGGATGGCGCTGATGATGGAGACCATGATGAGCGGGATGATGATCATCTGCAGCAGCTTCACATAGCCGCTGCCGACGATATCGAGATAGTCGATGGTCTGGCCAATCACCGCAGAACCCGCTCCGTAGAGCAGCTGCAGGGCGGCCCCGAACAGGATACCCAGCCCCAGACCGGCAAACACCCGGCGGGTGAAGCTCACATGTTTTTGCTGCAACCGATAGAGGAAGAACAGCAAGAAGGCCGCAATGGCCAGATTACCGATAACGCTAAGTGTCATGAGATGACCCCCCAAAAAGCGGGCAATGCCCGGGAAACAAGAGCAAGCACGACGCATGCCCTGGCAATCGTGTCGGACGGCCTGACCCGTCACGACATAAACAAGGGGGTCTGAGCCCCCTTTGTTTCTACAAACTTATGGCTTCTGCTGTTTCGCTCGCATGATGTTGATGATCTCGATATCCGTATCCAGCATCCCCTCTTTGGAGAGGCGGCCCAGATTGGCGATGGTCTGGTCCACATCGTCGGAGACGATCCCCTCGCTCTGGGGCACATGCAGGTTGTTGATGGCCATCAGGGAGGATTTCACCGCCGCCGAGGTCGAGGTCGAGACCTTCATGGAGCAGGCGCTGCCGGCGCCGTCACAGATGATGCCGGAGACATCGCCAATCATGTTGTTGATGCAGTGGCTGATCTGCTCGAACTGGCCGCCCAGCAGCCAGGTGATGGCGGCACCGGCCCCCATGGCGGCGGTACTGGCGGCACAGAGGGCCGACAGCTTGTTCTGATAGGTCTTGATGTAGATGGCCACCAGATGGCTCATCACCAGTGCCCGGGTCAGCTGCTCGTCGCTCGCCTTGAGGAAGCGGGCAGCCGCGACCACAGGCATGGTGGCGGCAATGCCCTGATTGCCGGAACCGGAGTTGGACATGGCGGGCAGCATGGCACCATCCATCCGCGCATCGGAGGCAGCGGAGGAGAGGCGCATCGCCAGGGTCATCAGGTCATCGGAGAGCAGCTTGCGCTCCACCTGCTCGGTGAGGATCTTGCCGATCTTCAGGCCGTAACCCTGCAACCCTTCGTCCGCCAGCGCCTGATTCATGGTGGCGGCCTCGCGGATAAAGTCGATCTCCGCCAGCGGCACTTCCAATGCAAAATCGACGATCTCCCGCAGGGTCATGGCCGGTTTGGCGGATTTGGCTGGCTGGATCTGCACGCCGGGGGCACTGGCCTGCTCCATCAGAACCTCGCCATCCTTCTCCATCAGGATGATGCGGGTGTGGTCGGTACAGATCACCACCCGGGCGCTATGGCCCTCCACTTCGGCCAGCACCTCGGCGTAGAGCACGTCAGGCACATCCTTCACATCCACCTTGATGACCGGCAGCAATGCCTTGGCCGCTTCCACCTGTTCTGGTGTGAGGGTCTTGAGCACCTCCAGCCCGGCATCGGGATTGCCGCCGGTGATGCCGACCGCAGCGGCCACCGGCAAACCGATCATGCCGGTACCCGGCACCCCGACCCCCATGCCGTTCTTGAACAGATTGCCACTGACCCAGACGCTGATGCGGGTCGGGGTCTCCCCCAGCAGCTTGCGGCAGTTGGCCGCTGCCAGCGCCACCGACATCGGCTCGGTACAGCCCAGTGCCGGCACCACTTCACGCTTGAGCAGGGTAATAAAGTCGGTCCATTGTGGTTTCATCTGTGCATTCTCATCTTGGTGGCGCAATGCCTGTCATCGCCACAGGCAACAGCATGGCAAAAAAGGGTGACACGGGATCAACATCAAGCAGGAGCGCGTCGCCAAGGCGTCGCGAGAGAGGTGGCCGTCTGATGACTGCCCCATGCAAATCAACTTAATTTGATTCTAATATCAATAAAATCAAATTAAGTTGCGCAACATCGCTTTTTTAGCGCCATTATGCCCGTCTTTTAACAAAGCGCGACAATTTGTGATGCAACGCACAGACGATGGAGTCACCTAGAGATGATAGCGGGCCAGCAGCTGCTGGTAGGCCGGGGTCTGCTTGAACTGTTTCAAGGCGGCCGAGAAGCGCCTCGCCAACTGGTCATGGCCGGGCTTGTGGGTAAATCCGAGAAAGTTGCGGTTATCGTCGGTCAGCAGGCGGCGACCATTGAACACCTGATCCTGCAGCCCCTGGGTACGCAGCAGATAACGACCAACTTGTTCATTGAGCACGACACCATCCAGTCGGCCGGCCATCATCAGATGCAACTGCTTGACCATCTTGCCATCGCCCGTCATGGCGACCCTGATCACCCCTTCATCGGCCAGAAAATCGGGGCTGTAGGCATAGTCGGCCTGAATGCCGATCCGCAACCCCTTGAGGTCGGATAATTGCTCGAATTTCACCGGACGATCCACCGGATAGAAGAGCACTTCGCCACTACGAGAGAGCGGCTCTTCGGGATAGTGGAGCCACTCTTGGCGATCCTTGTTATAGAAGACGTCGAGTACCGCATCCCCCTGCCCGAGGCGGGCCTGTTGCAACACCCGCTTCCATGGCAGCACCTTCACCTCGGTGCGATAGCCGAGCTGCTGCAGCACGGTGCGAGCCAGCTCGAGATCTGCGCCCACCAGCTCCCCCTTGTCGCTGTGCATCACATAGGGGGGCCACAGTTCTGTCAATATGGTCAGGGTCGGCTTGTCATGAGCCATAGCCATGCCACCGACGAGAAGAGATGCCAGCAGCCAGCCGTACCACCCGATCCTTCGCCAACCCTGACACCACATCATGGAGATCCCTCATGGTCCGTATGGATTGAGGATATACAAGGGATGGGCAATAAAAAAGGAGGCCAAAGCCTCCTTGATATCCACTCTCTGAATGGCACTTACAGTGCTTTCAGGATTGCCTCGACGCTGGCCTTGGCATCGCCAAACAGCATCTGGGTATTTTCCTTGAAGAACAGCGGGTTCTGGACACCGGCGTAGCCAGTGTTCATGGAGCGCTTGAAGCCGATGACATTCTGCGCTTTCCACACTTCCAGCACCGGCATACCGGCGATCGGGCTGCCCGGATCTTCCATCGCGGCCGGGTTGACGGTGTCGTTGGCACCGATCACCAGCACGGTGTCGGTATCGGCGAAGTCCTCGTTGATCTCGTCCATTTCCAGCACGATGTCATACGGGACTTTCGCTTCCGCCAGCAGCACGTTCATGTGGCCAGGCAGACGACCGGCAACCGGGTGGATACCGAAGCGCACCTTGACGCCGCGGTCACGCAGCTTCTGGGTGATCTCGGCAACCGGATACTGAGCCTGTGCCACCGCCATACCGTAGCCCGGGGTGATGATGACGGAGCTGGAGTTCTTCAGTAGGTCAGCCACTTCCTCGGCGCTGGTTTCGCGGTATTCGCCCATCTCCTGATCAGCCGTGGAGGCCACGCCATCGGAGCCGAAGCCACCGGCGATCACGGAGATGAAGGAGCGGTTCATCGCCTTACACATGATGTAAGAGAGGATCGCACCGGAGGAACCCACCAGGGCACCGGTGACGATCAGCAGGTCATTGGAGAGCATGAAGCCCGCCGCCGCCGCCGCCCAACCGGAGTAGGAGTTCAGCATGGAGACCACCACCGGCATGTCTGCGCCACCGATGGAGGCAACCAGATGCCAGCCGAAGGCGAAGGAGATCAAGGTCATCACCAGCAGGGCGAAGGTAGAGCCGCCCGCGTTGACGAAGTAGACCATCAGCGCCAGAGAAGCGACCACGGCCAGCAGGTTCAGCTTGTGGCGGTGCGGCAGCATCAGCGGCTTGGAGGAGATCAGACCGCGCAGTTTGCCGAAGGCAACCACGGAACCGGTGAAGGTCACGGCACCGATGAAGACGCCCAGGAAGATCTCGACCAAATGGATGTTCAGCATGGCGCCGGTCAGGTGCTCGACCTGAGCAACGCTGTTGGCCTGCTCGAACGCCGCACGGGCGGCTGCCAGGGTGGCATCCAGGTTGGAACCGACGGAGACGACCACCTCAGCAGGTGCAGAGGGGTGCAGATCGATGAAGCTGTTGAAGCCCACCAGCACTGCCGCCATACCCACGAAGCTGTGCAGCACGGCCACCAGCTCGGGCATCTCGGTCATCTCGACCTTGAGTGCCAGACGCACGCCGATGGCACCGCCAATCACCATGGCCAGGATGATCCAGTGAACACCGCTGGTCTCCGGGTTGAATACGGTAGCGAGCAGGGCGATAGCCATACCCGCGATACCGAACAGGTTGCCATGCTTGGCCGTTTCTTGCTTCGACAGTCCCGCGAGACTGAGGATGAAGAGCACGGCGGCAACGATATAGGATGCTGTTACCAGTCCTTGAGACACGTTAAACCCCCTTAATCCTTACGGAACATCTTCAGCATGCGCTGAGTGACGGTGAAGCCGCCGAAGATGTTGATACTGGCAATCAGCACGGCGATGAAGGCCAATGCGGTAACCAGAGTCGACCCTTGCCCGATCTGCAGCAGGGCACCGACCACGATAATGCCGGAGATGGCATTGGTGACCGACATCAGCGGCGTATGCAGGGCGTGCGATACGTTCCACACCACGTAGTAACCGACCACACAGGCCAGGATGAATACGGTGAAGTGGGAGAGGAAGGCTGCCGGGGCAACGGAGGCGATCCAGCCGAAGGCGGCGATGCCGAGGGCACCGAACACGAACTTCTTGTTGGAAGGCTTGACCTCTTCCTTCTTGGCTGCCGGTTTGGCGGCGGCCGGTTTCTGCGGGGCAGCAGAGACGGAGATGGCGGGCGGCGGGAAGGTCACTTCACCGGCCTGGATCACCGTCATGTTGCGCTGAACCACATCTTCGAAGTCGATGGCAACGTTGCCGTCCTTCTCCTTGCACATCAGCTTCATCAGGTTGACCAGGTTGGTACCGTAGAGCTGGGAGGATTGGGCAGGCAGACGGCCCGGCAGATCGGTGTAACCGATCACCTTGACGCCGTTGTCGGTGACATGCAGTTCGCCCGGCACTGTGTATTCACAGTTACCGCCAGCCTGAGCGGCCATGTCCACAATGACGGAGCCCGGCTTCATGCTGTCGACCATCTCTTTGGTGATCAGCTTGGGAGCCGGCTTGCCCGGGATCAGGGCGGTGGTGATGATGATGTCCACCTCTTTGGCCTGCTGGGCGAACAGCTCCATCTCGGCCTTGATGAACTCATCGGACATCACTTTGGCGTAACCATCGCTGGATGCGCCGTCTTCGCCACCGAAGTCCAGCTTGAGGAATTCCCCACCCATGGATTCGATCTGCTCGGCCACTTCCAGACGGGTGTCGAATGCACGCACGATGGCGCCGAGAGAACCGGCAGTACCGATGGCAGCCAGACCGGCAACACCGGCACCGATCACCAGTACCTTGGCAGGCGGCACTTTACCGGCTGCGGTGATTTGACCGGTGAAGAAGCGACCGAACTGGTGCGCAGCTTCAACCACGGCGCGATAGCCACCGATGTTGGCCATGGAGGAGAGGGCATCGAGGGACTGGGCACGGGAGATCCGCGGCACCATATCCATCGCCATCACATTGATGTTGCGCTCGGACAGCTTCTTGACCAGCTCGGGGTTCTGGGCAGGCCAGATGAAGCTCACCAGAGTGGCGCCATCTTTAATTTGTGCGATCTCGGCATCGGTCGGCGCATTGACCTTGAAGATAAGGTCGGCTTGCCAGACATTCGGCACCACGCTGGCACCGGCAGCCTCGAAGGCGGCATCATCGAAGCTGGCCGACAGGCCTGCGCCGGTCTCGATGGCGGCCTCGAAGCCGAGCTTTTTCAGCTGCTCGACGGTAGCCGGGGTCGCTGCGACCCGGGTCTCACCGGCGAGACTCTCTCTCGGTATTCCAATCTGCATGACTATTCCCTGATGGTTAATAAACAATCGCTGCCCAGTGTCTCACTTCTGACGAAACAAGACATGACCAAAGTGCAGGTCCAGGGCTCTTTGTTATGAAAATCAGTAGGCTTTACCTCAACCTCCTGTCATGGTCAGGCCCCCGCTTTTCAGGCGCGAAGGTGATTAGTATCAAATTTTGGAGTTTTATTACAACCGCAGTCCCGACGGCACTCGTACAGAATTCAGCCCATCCCTAGCTACGATTAAAAAAAACAAACCAAATTAGAGGCTTATACCAGTAAAAACGGCTGAAAAAAGTGATCCAACCAGTCAAAAAAAATGTTTTACCGGCCCTCTATCTTAGCGTTTTTTGTTCTTACGAAATCCGCTTTCGTCGCACTTCTCGCAGCGAAACGCCGAAAAGTAACATTTTCCCAACAAAAGCGGGGCCGCTCAGCCGCCAGATGGCGGAAGAGGACCCCGGCAATTCAATCGTTTCGCCCGTTTGGCACCGATTGGCGGCCCTTACCAGGCCGCTTCATAAATATGCTGGCTCTGCACCAGCTCGATATCGCCGTGCTCGCCCAGACGGGTCATGCCGTGCTCACCCAGCTTGCCGATCAGGGTGTCGATACCCAGATCTTTGAGACCGTAGTCGCGCAGTCGGGTCTTGACCCCCATCCGCTCGAAGAAGTCGCGGGTCGCGGCGATGGCATCGTCGATGCGCTCCGCTTCGCTGCCGCTGTGCAGACCCCACACCCGCTCTGCGTATTGCAGCAGCTTGGCATGCTTCTGTTTGCGCTTGGCCTGCAGCAGGGCAGGCAGCACCACAGCCAGAGTCTGGGCGTGGTCGAGGCCGTGCAGGGCAGTCAGCTCGTGACCCAGCATGTGGGTGGCCCAATCCTGTGGCACCCCGGCACCGATCAGGCCGTTCAACGCCATGGTGGCGCTCCACATGATGTTGGCGCGTACCTCGTAGTTGTGCGGCTCGGCCAGCGCCTTGGGGCCCTCTTCGAGCAGGGTCAGCAGCAAGCCTTCAGCGAAGCGATCCTGCACCTTGGCATTGACCGGATAGGTGAGGTACTGCTCCACGATATGGACGAAAGCATCCACCACCCCGTTCGCCACCTGACGCTCGGGCAGGGTGTAGGTGAGCACCGGATCCAGCACGGCAAAGCGCGGCATCACGAACGGCGAGAAGAAGTGCACCTTGTCGCCACTGCTGCGACGGGTGATGACGGCGCCCATGTTCATTTCGGAACCGGTCGCAGGCAGGGTCAGCACGGAACCGAGCGGGATGGCGGAACGCACTTCGCTGCCGACGGTCTCGAGAATGTGCCAGGGATCCTTGGCCGGATCGTAGTGTGCGGCAGCAGCGATAAACTTGGTGCCATCGAGCACCGAGCCGCCGCCAACGGCGAGCAGGAAATCGACCCGCTCGGCACGGGCCAGCTCCACGGCGCCCATCAGGGTCTCGTAGGCCGGGTTCGGTTCGATGCCGCCAAATTCAAACAGGGTCATGCCAGCCAGCTCGTTGCGGATCTGCTCCAGCAAGCCGCTGCGCACCACGCTGCCGCCGCCATAGGTGATCATGACGCGGGCATCGCTCGGGAGCTGCTCGCGCAACTGGGCGATCTGCCCTTGGCCGAACAGGATTTTGGTCGGGGTATGGAGAGTAAAGTTGTTCATCGACATTGCCTTCTTCTGATAGTCAGGGCGGCCAGGCCGCGAAATCGTGATTGCATTTTTCTCCAGAACCACCCTACCATCAAGACAACATCCTGCTTGATTCTTGCCTATTTCTACAAAGCAGCAAAAACCGGAACAGTCGAATCAAAGAGCACCCATGCAAAACCGTTACAGCGACCTCGCAACCAGATTGACCCGCCACGTCACCGCCCCCGGCATCACCCCATCACCGGTGAAACAGGTCAACCTCATCTATACCACCGAACACCATGGCCGCACCCCGGTGCTCTACCAACCGCGGATGATAGTGATCCTGCAGGGGCACAAGGTGGGTTATCTGGCGGATCAGGTGTTTCGCTACGACCCCAACCACTATCTGCTGATGACCCTGCCGCTCCCCTGCGAGTGCGAGTGCTTCGCCTCCCCCGAGCAGCCGCTTATCGGTTTTACCATCGAGATCGATCTGGTCACCCTGCAAGAGCTGCTGCTGGAGCTGGGCGATGCCCTGCCCGCCCCCGCCCCGCAAAAGAGCGGCGTCCACTCGGTCCCCCTGTCGGAGACCATGTTCTGCGCCGCCGAGCGGCTGATAGAGCTGATGGACAATCCGCTGCACGCCAGGGTGCTGGGGCCGCAAACGGTGCGGGAGATGCTGTTCCACGCCCTCACCGAGGGGGGCGGCCCGGCGCTGCAGGCGCTCGCCAATCGCCACAACCATGTGGGCCAGATCGCCCGGGTGCTGCGTATGATAGAGTCCCGTTATGCCGACAACCTCACCATGGAGGAGCTGGCGCGGGAGGTGAACATGAGCGTCTCCGCCTTTCACCACCACTTCAAGGCGGTCACCGCTACCTCGCCGCTGCAGTACATCAAGTCGTTTCGCCTCCACAAGGCGCGGATGATGATGTTGCACGACGGCATCAAGGCGGGCACCGCGGCGGCCAGAGTCGGTTACGAGAGCAACTCCCAGTTCAGTCGGGAGTACAAGCGCTTCTTCGGCAGCACGCCGACGGATCAGGCCTCCCGCTTCCGGGATGGCCAGCTGCGCATCATTGAGGGATAACAAGAGAGGGATTACTTATGCGTTCACTGCTTTGCCTGTTCACCGCTTTGCTGCTGACGGCCTGTACCGGGATTGCCGACGGCATTCGCCCCGTTACCGGCTTCCAGCTCGACCGTTATCTTGGCACCTGGTACGAAATCGCCCGCCTCGACCACAGCTTCGAACGGGGGCTGGAGCAGGTGAGCGCCACCTACAGCCTGCGGGACGATGGCGGCGTCAAGGTGCTCAACCGCGGCAAGCAGCGCGATGGCAGCTGGCACGAAGCCGAAGGCAAGGCCTACTTCGTCGGCAACCCGGACGAGGCGCGGCTCAAGGTGAGTTTCTTCGGCCCCTTCTACGGCGGCTACAACGTCATCGACCTCGACCCCGATTACCAGCTCTCGCTGGTGACCAGCTACAACCACGACTACCTCTGGATCCTCTCCCGCTCACCCAACCCGCCCAAGGCGAAGATGGATGCGCTGGTCGCCAAAGCGAAGTCGCTGGGCTTTGCCACCAACCAGCTTATCTGGGTCAAACAGAGTCATTGACCCCGCTACCGGTGGCGAAGCGCCTTCGCCACCGGCTTGTTTTTCATTTCCAGTTAATATCCCAACGCTACCTTCGCGGCCATAAAAATACCGCCGGTCGGTTGTTGCAAATATATTGCGGAGCTGCACCCGTCCCTGCCAATAACGCAACAAATAATAGCCATATTGTCAGTTCTGCCTTGTCACGCAGGCACCGCCAATCATTGCCACCGCTGATTAAGGTGAAACGAAATAGCGTCGAAATAACGGGATTCACCGTTGACCAGAGAGCAATAAACCAACAGCAAAACGTAATTAAAAACCAAACGAATCCCACCAAAGTGATTATTTGTTGCCATCCCCGGAGTCTGGTGATAAACAACTCGGCTACCAAAAATTACACATAAATATTCACTTTAACGAGGTGGCTAATTGGAATGGATTAAACTGAGCGGCATTCTTATTATTTTGTTGGGTTTTTATTTCAAACTCGACACTCTGGCCGTCGTACTGGTGGCCGCCGTCACCACGGCGCTGGTCTCCGGTCTCTCCATGACCGATTGCCTCTCCCTGCTGGGGGAAGCCTTCGTCTCCAACCGCATGGTGACGCTGTTTCTGCTGACCCTGCCGATGATCGGCATCTGTGAACGCTACGGCCTCAAACAGCAGGCTGTCACCCTGATCGAGCGGATCAAGAAGCTCACCCCGGGCAAGTTCATGACCCTCTATATGTTTATCCGCGAACTGGCCGGTCTCTTCTCGGTGCGGGTTCAGGGTCACACCCAGTTTATTCGTCCGCTGGTCAACCCCATGACTCAGGCAGCCGCCACCAAGGTGCACGGCAAATTAAGCGAAGAGGACGAGGAATATATCAAGGCGCGGGTTTCCGCCACCGAAAACTACGGCAACTTCTTTGCCCAGAATACCTTCGTCGCCTCCGCCGGGGTATTGCTGATCGTCGGCACATTTGAATCTCTTGGATATAGTATCTCTGCCGTCGATATTGCCAAGGCATCAATGCCGATCGCCATTATCGCCCTGCTGATGGTGGCTATTTCCAATATGTGGTTCGACCGCCAGATGGCCAAGACATATACCGTGAGCAGCGACAAGGAGGGGCAGCAATAATGGCGACCCTCATCCCCAACATGCTCGAATTCTTTTATGTGCTGATCGGTGTCATCCTGTTCAGCAGCGCCTGGCGCGTCCTGCGTGACCCCAGCCACCCGGCCAAAATCGGTACCGCCCTGTTCTGGACCATCCTGGGTGTGCTGTTCGCCTTCGGCAGCTATATCCCCAATGTAATCAATGGCGTGCTGATCCTCGCCATGGGGGTCATCACCCTGCTCAAGCAGGTGAAGATCGGCAAGCTGGAGCAGGCGAGCGAGGAGGAGTCCCAGCGCCACGCCAACCGCATCGGCAACCGGATCTTCCTCCCCTGCATCCTGCTGGCCGTGCTGGCGGTGGTGATCGCCCAGTTCACCCCCCTTGGCGGTCAGGTCGGTATCGGTCTGGCAGCGGTCATCGCCTTCGTCATCACGGTACTGCTGACTCGTGCCACCCCCGCTACCGTGGTGGGTGACTCCGACCGGATGATCCAGCAGGTCGGCATCACCGGCATTCTGCCGCAACTACTGGCCGCGCTCGGGGTGATCTTCAACAAGTCCGGCGTCGGCGATGTCATCTCCCACGGCATCTCCACCGTGGTACCGGTCGGCAGCCCCTTCGTCGGGGTGGTGGCCTACTGCCTCGGTATGATGGTCTTCACCATGATCATGGGCAACGCCTACGCCGCCTTCACCGTCATCACCGCCGGCATCGGCATCCCCTTCGTCATCGCCCAGGGCGGTGACCCGGTGGTGGCCGGTGCGCTGGCGATGACCGCCGGCTTCTGCGGCACCCTGATGACCCCCATGGCCGCCAACTTCAACGCCCTGCCCGCCGCCCTGCTGGAGATGAAGGATCTCAACAAGGTGATCAAGGTGCAGGTGCCGATGGCGCTGACGCTGGTGCTGATCCATATCGCACTCATGTATTTCTGGGCATTCTGACCATTCGGGAGAAGATGATGAAAGTACTGATTACCGGTTTTGACCCCTTCGGCGGCGAGCCCATCAACCCGGCATGGGAGGCGGTCAAGCGCCTGCCAGAGACCATTCTGGACGCCACCGTGATCAAGGCGCAGATCCCCACCGTCTTTGGCAAGTCAGCCACCCTGCTGGCGGAGCTGATGCGCCAGCACCAGCCCGACGTGGTGATCAACGTCGGCCAGGCGGGCGGCCGCTTCGCCATTACCCCGGAGCGGGTCGCCATCAACATCGACGATGCCCGTATCCCCGACAACGAGCAGCAGCAACCCATCGACGAAGTGATTCAGGCCGATGGCGCACCGGCCTACTTCTCCCGTCTGCCCCTCAAGGGGATGGTGCAACGCATCAAGGAGAACGGCATTCCGGCGGCGGTCTCCAACACCGCCGGCACCTTCGTCTGCAACCACATCATGTACCAGCTGCACTACCTGATTGAGAAAGAGTTCCCGGCGGTGCGTGGCGGCTTTATCCACGTTCCCTACATCACCGAGCAGGTAGCGGACAAGGTGAACCAGCCCTGCCTCGCCATGAGCGAGATTACCCGCGCGCTGGCGCTGGCCATCGAGGCGGTGGTGCTGCAGCAGGATGGCGATATCAAGGTCGTGGGCGGCGAGATCTCATGAGCCTTTGCCAGCCACGCCCGCTGTTCGTCTACGGCAGCCTGATGGACGGGCTGTTCAACTACCGCCGCTATCTGGCTCACCACGTGAGCCAGACGCCGCGACGCGCCCGGGTGCGCGGCGCCCTCTATCACCTGCAGCACAAGGGCTACCCCGCCCTGCTGCAAGGGGATGGCTGGGTCTATGGCGAGCTGTTTGTGCTGGACGACTTCCCTGCCGCCATCGCGGCCCTCGACGAGATGGAGAACTTCCACGGCGAGGATGATCCCCAGAGCGAATATCTGCGCCAGCTCATCGAGGTGGAGATCTTCGACCCGGCGCAGGGGCGTTATGTCGGCCAGCAGCAGGCCTACCACTACCGCTACGTGGTGCAGCACGATCCCAGGTGGCTGCAGGGCAAGCACTACCTGCCCGACGGCAACTGGCGAGCCTTCCATCTGGCGCAGCTGGAGAGCGCAGCCTGACGGTCAGCGACAATAACAAAGGGCAGCCCGCGGGCTGCCCTTTTTCATGGAAGATGGCCTGAGGATCAGAGCCGGAAACGGCCGATCTCCTGCTCCAGCCGCTCGGTCAGCGCCTTCAGCTCGGCCGCCTGCGCCGCCTCCTGATTGGCCTGCTCGGCCAGCTCTTGCGAGACGTGGCGGATATTCTCGGTGTTGCGGCTGATCTCGCTGGTCACCGAGGTCTGCTCTTCCGCCGCCGCCGCGATCTGGGTCGCCATGTCGCTGATGGAGCCGATCGCCTCGTTGATCCGCGCCAGACTCTGGTTGGCGGACTCCGCATCCTCGACGCTGGTGCCCGCCAGCTGGCGACTGGTCTCCATGCCGCCCACGGCGCGGCGGGTGGTCTGCTGCAGGGTCTCGATCATCTGCTGGATCTCGTCGGTGGAGTCGTGGGTGCGGCGCGACAGCACCCGCACCTCGTCCGCCACTACCGCGAAGCCGCGCCCCTGCTCACCGGCCCGCGCCGCCTCGATGGCGGCGTTGAGCGCCAGCAGGTTGGTCTGCTCGGCGATGCCGCTGATGGTGGCCAGAATGCCGCTGATCTTCTGGGCGTGGGCATCCAGCTCATTGATGATCTGGCTGGCATCGGCCACCTCATCCGCGAGCCCGGTAATGCTGCGCTGGCTCTGACCGACCTGCGACTGACCCGCGACCGCCAGCTTGACCGCCTCGCCGGAGGTGGTGGCGGCAAACTCGGCGTTGCCGGCGATCTCCTGAGTGGCGGAGGCCATCTCGGTCACCGCGGTCGCCACCATCACGATCTCGTCCTGCTGCTGACGCACCCGCTGGCTGCGGGAGTGGGCGCCGGCCGCCTGAGCGCGGGACTGGGCAGCCAGCTCGACGGTGACATCGCGCAGCCTGCTGACAATACCGTGCAGCCGGGCCACGAACTGGTTGAAGTTGCGTGCCAGCTGACCCACCTCATCCTGACTGCGGGTGTCGATATGGACGGTGAGATCCCCCTCGCCGTGGGCGATGTCGTGCAGCGCACCGGCCACCCGGCCCAGGTCGGCAAACAGATACTTGAACATGGCGGTGAGCAGGGCGCTGAACACCAGCATCAGCACCAGCGTCAGCCCCACCAGCTGCCACAGCAGGGAGGCGAGCGGTGCCTCCAGCACGTCGCGATACATCACCATGGCCAGCAGCCAGTCGGTGCCCGGCACCGGCTGTACCGCCAGCAGCACATCGCGCCCGTCGAGGGTGGCGGCGTGCAGCTCGTTGTTCTCGCGGCCCCACTGCTGGAAGGTGGCCGCCGACAGATCGGGGGAGAGCTCGCCAATCTGCTTGAGCGCCAGCTCCTTGTTAGGGTGACCGACGATGAGGCCGCTGCTGTCGAGCAGCATGGCGTACCCCTCGCCCTGCACCTGCATCGCCAGCACCTCGTCGATCAGCTTGTCGAGCGCCAGGTTGGCCCCCACGGCGCCGACCAGCTCGCCCTGATGGCGCACCGGCTCGGAGAGGGTCACCACCAGCTTCTGCATGGTGACGCTGACATAGGGAGCGGTGACGATGAGCTGTCCCGCCTTCACCGCATCCTGATACCAGGGGCGCTCGCGCGGGTCATAGTTGCCGGTGTTGAGGGAAGGGTCCTGGCGGGTCATCACCCCCTGAGTCGAACCAAAGTAGGTGAGGCCGAAGCCGCCCGAGGTGTAGGCCTGCTTCAGGTGTGGCACCAGCTCGGCCTGCGGGTTGTCGGCGATCAGGTTCACCAGCGCGTGCACCGTGTTCTTGCGATCCGCCATCCAGTCGCCGATGGCAACCGAGTAGGCGTGACCATAGTTGACCGCCTCGCTCTGGATGGCGCTCATGGTGCGGGATTTGAGGGTGTGAAAGGCAACGATGCCGAGCAGTGATGCCATCAGCAGCACCACCCCGAGACTGGTTGCCAGCAGCTTGCCGCGCAAAGAGAGGGTCATGACGACAGATCCTTGTTGTTGTGACGAAGCAGGGAAAGACCCTGATGTAATAGAGGCTATCGGCCACTCTCTGAACAGACTTTAGTGAATCTGTATACTTTTACATCTATCAACAACAGAAGCCGCTATCCGTGTGAGCAAGATCGCTATTCCATGCTACTGACCATCACCACAACAAAGCAGCAGGCCGCCCGAAGGCGGCCTGTCACTTACCCCTGATATGCACCGGCGGAGTAGGTCAGCTCATAGCTGTGGCTGTAGATCTCAATGATGTTGCCGAAGGGATCTTCCATGTAGACCATGCGGTAGGGCTTCTCGCCCGGGTAGTACTCACGCACCGGCATCCGCTGTTTGCCGCCCGCCGCGACGATGCGCGCCGCCAGCCCCTCGACATCCGGATCCTGCACGCTGAAGTGGAACACCCCGGTCTTCCAGAATTCGAAGTTGTTTTCGCGCTGCTCGCTGTTGGGGAACTCGAACAGCTCGATGCCGATCTTGTCGCCGGTGGAGAGATGAGCGATGCGGAAGGAGCCCCAGCCCGGGCCAAACACGTCGTTGCACATCACGCCGATGGCGGAGTCATCCTCGGTGATGGTGGTCGCCGGCATGATGAGATACCAGCCCATCACCTTGGTATAGAACTCGACCGCTTTGTCGAGGTCAGTCACCGTGATGCCGATGTGGGAGAAGTTGCGTGGATAGGTCATACGTCACCTTGAAATTGTGTGTGGGAAACAGGTGACATGATAGGAAGGGGCGACATAATGAAAAATAAGGTCAAACTAATGGAAGGCATAAATTAAATTTATGGTTAATCCACTCTGGCTCCACACCCTGGTGGTGGTGCATGAAACCGGCAGTTTTACCCGCGCCGCCGAGCGGCTGGATCTCACTCAGGCCGCCGTCAGTCAGCATATCTCGCGTCTCGAGGCCGAATTTGGCACCCTGCTGCTGCGCAAGCCCCGTCAGCTGGAGCTCACTCCGCGCGGGCTGGTGCTGCTCGACTTTGCCCGCCAGCAGGCGCAGGCAGCCGAACAGCTGCGAGCGCGCCTCTCTGACGACGACCCTCACCGCGGCGCCATCACCCTCACCACCCCCGGCAGCATCGGTCTGCTGCTCTATCCCCTGCTGCTCGACCAGCAACAGGAGCACCCCGGACTCACCATCCAGCACCGCTTTGCCCCCACCCCCGACATAGTGCAGGCGGTACTGGCGGGGCGCAGCGATCTGGGACTGGTGGATCAGCCGCCTGAACACCTCAGCATCGCCGCCGAGCCCTTCGCCCGCGAACCCCTCTGTCTGGTGGTGCCCAACGATGGCAAGGAGCCGAGCTGGCAGTACCTCTGTCAGCTCGGCTTTATCGACCACCCGGATGGCCGCAGCATGGCACAACGCCTGTTGGGACGACGCTACCCCGGCCAGCGCGTTGACGAGATCCCGCAGCGCGGCTTTACCAACCAGATCGGCCTGATCCTGGAGCCGGTCGCCCGCGGCCTCGGCTTTACCGTGCTGCCCCGCTTCGCCGTCACCGCCTTTGCCCAACAGGAGAAAATCCGGGTGATCCAGAGCAGTATTGAGGTGATCGACACCCTCTGGCTGATCTACCGCGCCGAGTGGCCGCTCCCCGCCCGCCACCAGCGGCTGGTCACCGTCCTGAAACAGCGGGTTGCTGCACATTGAACGCTCTTGCGGCAGACATAGAGATCAATGTGGCCACAGTCACCGAGAGCTAGCGGCAAGAAGGAGAAGAGAAAGGAGAGAGGGATAAATTGGCGAACGCCGGAAATGCGAAAGGCCAGCTCAATGAGCTGGCCTTTCTGAAAATGGCAGGGGCGGCAGGACTCGAACCCGCAACCATCGGTTTTGGAGACCGCTGTTCTACCAATTGGAACTACGCCCCTGCAACAAACGAGGCGTAGTATACAAAGCGGGTTTCAAAGGTAAAGGCTTTTTTCACACTTTTAATGCGATTGCACAAATCCCGAACAAGTCGCGCCGATTTGTGCAGCAACGAGGGGTAACTTGCTGTATTTCCAGACTCAGCGGGGTAGGAATGGGGCATAAATGGGGGTAGGGTGAAATCAGGTACCGGGAGGCCACTTATGCTCAATTACCGACTGCTCCAACAACTTGCGCCCCTCAACTTCAGGGACGAACGCAAAACAGAGTCCCTGCCCGACTACCTGGCCCGGGTCGCCCCGCTGGTGCCCTTCATCCCCGAAAATGTGCTTTCCCAGTGGATTTACCGTCATTGGCGCGGTTTTGAGTCCAACTGGAGCTTTATCGATCTCGCCAGCCACCAGTTCGCATGCGAAAGCTGGCCCACCGCGCAGATTATCGAGCAGATAGACTCCCGCCATATGGAGGTGATCGAGCGCTGGGGCGAGATGCTGCGCAGCAACCGCTATGTCCGCCGCTCCTGGCTCGGCGAGAAGATGCTAAACGACGGCACCTGGCCCGAACCTGTCATCGTGCTGGTGCCGGAAGAGGGAGCCAGCTACCCGAACGGTCATCCCCTACCCCGCCCCTACTGCCTGCTGGAAGGACACCACAGACTCGGTTATTTGCGCGCCATGGCCCGCGATGGGGAATCGCTGCAAGAGACGCACAAGGTGTGGATTTGTCGTCATGTTTCCGTCACTTAAACGTTTTTCATGCTGAAATTGGCATCGTAAATAAAATTTTGATAATTAAAAAAGCGGCCCTATAATCTGTCCGGTTTTGAAAAAGGTCGGGACGAAACGATGCAGTTTTTGATTCAGAAAACAGCCTTGCAGACGGGTGGTGCGCACCAGAGCGGCCCCGTTGTTTCCGGTTCCCACCCCAACGATCCCCAGTTATTTTTAAAAAAAGCCCCTGTTTCAGGGGCTTTTTTTTGTGCCCGAAAAACCTCCAATGATGTCAAAGGGAATGCAGACGATGACCAATCCACTCTATAAGAAACATGTCATCTCCATTTCGGACCTGACCCGGTCAGAAATGGAACTGGTAGTCTCAACCGCACAACGGTTGAAGGCTGAACCTGACACCAGCCTGTTGAAAGACAAGCTGGTTGCCAGCTGCTTCTTCGAAGCCTCCACCCGCACCCGCCTCTCGTTCGAGACCGCGGTACAGCGCCTTGGCGGCAACATCATCGGCTTCGCCGACGGTGGCAACACCAGCGCCAAGAAGGGCGAGACGCTGGCTGACTCCATCAAGATCATCGGCTCCTACTCCGATGCGGTGGTGATGCGCCACCCGAAAGAGGGTGCGGCCCGTCTAGCCTCCGAATTCTCCCGCGTGCCGGTCATCAACGGCGGCGACGGCTCCAACCAGCATCCGAGCCAGACCCTGCTCGACCTGTTCACCATCCATGAGACCCAGGGTCGTCTGGACAACCTCAACGTCGCCTTCGTCGGTGACCTGAAATATGGCCGCACCGTGCACTCGCTGGCCCAGGCCCTCAGCCTGTTCAACTGCCGCTTCTTCTTCATCTCCCCGGAAGCGCTGGCGATGCCGGACTACATCTGCGAAGAGCTGGAAGAGAAGGGTATCCAGTTCAGCGTCCACCAGACCATGGAAGAGGTGATGCCGGAGCTGGACATCCTCTACATGACCCGCGTCCAGAAAGAGCGCTTCGACGAGACCGAATACAAGCACATGGCCGCCAAGTTCATTCTGGAGCTGGCAACCCTGGAAGGGGCCAAGCCCACCATGAAGATCCTGCATCCCCTGCCCCGCGTCGACGAGATCGATGTGGCGGTCGACAAGACTCCCCACGCTTGCTACTTCCAGCAGGCGGAGAACGGGGTCTATGCACGCCAGGCGCTGCTGGCACTGGTACTGAACGAAACTGTCTGAGCTTAGGGGAATATCATGTCTGACAAGAACCAACTGCAAGTCGAAGCCATCCGTCACGGCTCCGTCATCGATCACATCCCCGCTGGCCAGGGCATCAAGATCCTCAAGCTGTTCCAGCTGGTCGAAACCCAGGAGCGGATCACCGTCGGCTTCAACCTGAAATCCGGCGCACTGGGCAAGAAGGATCTCATCAAGATTGAGAACACCCGCCTGACCGAGCAACAAGCCAACCAGCTTGCGCTGTTCGCCCCTAAAGCGACCGTCAACATCATCGAAGACTTCAATGTGGTGAAGAAGCACCAGCTGGAGCTGCCGGAGTTCATCGCCGGGGTGTTCCACTGCCCCAACTCCAACTGCATCTCCCACAATGAGCCGGTGGACAGCTACTTCCGGGTGCGCGAAGTGAAAGGCGTGGTGCGGATGAAGTGCAAATATTGCGAGAAGTCCTTCACTCAGGACATCGTCAGCGAGCGTTACTGATATCTGATTGGGCCCCGCGGGGCCCATTTTTGAACCCTGTCACATCACCGAATTTCCAGTCAGCTATAATTTGCCATCGCAAGATGGTAATGCCCGCTCATTCCCTGCATATAGGCTGATTATCAGTGTTTTTACCTGATAACTGACTGCTATGGCAGATATCGCGCGTTTACCTCCGGTCATTATCAAAGGAATTCGCCGTGGTCAAAACCCTCAGTCGTCCCGTTGCCCAAGAGCCCGATCTGGCCCAGCTGGATGCCTGTCGCCAGATCATCGGTCAGCACTGCTACAGCACCCAGGAAGAGATCCGCCGCGAGCTGTCGGAGCGCGGCTTTGCCGACATCAGCCAGTCCACCATCTCCCGCCTGCTGCGCCGCCTCGGCGTGGCCAAGGCCCAAAATGCCAACGGCAAGAAGGTCTACACCCTGGTCGACGAGCAGCTGGAACCCGCCGGCAGCACCCGCTCGATCCACGACATGGTGCGCGAAGTGGTACACAACCAGCAGATGGTGCTGATCCACACCACTCCGGGAGCCGCCACCGTGGTGGCTCGCCTGCTGGATCGCAACGCCAATCCCGAGATCATGGGCGCCGTCGCGGGCAATGACGTTGTGCTGGTCGCGCCGCGCCATATCAGCCGCACCCGTCAGGCCCACGCCGCCGTGGTGCGCACCCTGGCGCAGGCCCGCTAACCCCTTCCATCGAATGCATCGAGGCGACCTGCGGGTCGCCTTTTTGTTGCCTGCGACTTTGTGTCCATCACTTCTTGCGCCCATAAAAAACGGGAGCCCGCAGGCTCCCGCTTCATCTTGCATGTCATCCCTCAGGAGAGCACGGCACCCAGGCTCAGGCAGACCACGATCAGCACGGTCAGGATACCGAGCAGCGGAGCCACCCATTTCAGCCAGCGCACATAAGGCACCTTGGCGATGGCCAGACCACCCATGACCACGGCGGAGGTCGGGGTCACCAGGTTCACCAGACCGGAGGCAGACTGGTAAGCAGTCACCACCAGATCGCGGCCCACGTTGGCGAAGTCGGCCAGCGGCGCCATGATCGGCATGGTCAGTACGGCCAGACCGGAGGAGGACGGCACCAGGAAGGAGAGCACCACTTCCAGCACGAACATCACGTTGATAAAGACGATGGTGGAGAGGCCGGTCACGATCCCTTCTGCACTGTGCAAAATGGTGTGAGTGATCATGCCGTTATCCATCACTACCACGATACCGCGGGCGATACCGATAATCAGCGCCACCCCCAGCAGGTCGCGAGCACCATCGATAAAGTTGGAGGTCAGCTCCTCCTCGCTCATGCGGGAGATGAGACCAACGATGATGGCGGCTGCCAGGAACACACCGGAGATCTGCGCCATCCACCAGCCCAGCACGGCCACACCGTAGATCATCACGGCAAAGGCGGCGACGAAGATACCCAGTACGATTTTACGGGTCAGGGTGAACTCCAGCATCTGGTCGCTCTTGTTGCCAAGGAAGTGGGCACGGTTCTCTTCCCACTTGTCAGCCACCAGCGATTTGCTCGGATCGCTGCGCACCATCTTGGCGTAACGCATGACGTAGGCGACGCAGAGCAGCCAACCAGCCACCAGCATGGCGACGCGCAGCCAGATACCGTCGGTGAAGGAGATACCCGCGGCGTTGGCCGCAATAACGGTCGCAAACGGGTTGATGGTGGAGCCGAGAGTACCGATACCGGCACCCAGCAATACGGTTGCAGCAGCCACCACGGGGTCGAAGCGGGCGGCCATCATCACCGGCACTAGCAGGGTGTAGAACGGCAGCGACTCTTCGGCCATCCCGTAGATGGTGCCCCCTGCGGCGAACAGCGCCATCAGGATCGGGATCATCCACTCTTCCCGGCCGCGCAGGCGGTCGGTCACACGCTCAATACCGGCATCGATGGCACCGGTCTTGGTCACAATGCCAAGAAAACCACCGATGATCAGGATAAAGAGGGAGACGTCGATGGCGCCTGCCTCATAGGTGTCGTGGTTGTAGAGGCCATCGATAGGTGCCAGCAGCACGTCGACGATCCCCTGGGGATTCCCCTCCACCAGTTTGTAGGTACCCGCCACCGGCACTTCTTTGCCGAGGGCTTCGTTCATGGTCATCTCATATTTGCCGGCCGGCACTATCCAGCTCAGGGCGGCCACCAGGGCGATCAGCACAAACAGTATCGTGTAGGCTGACGGGAACTTGAATTTGGTCATGGTCCAGCTTCCTTCTGTGGGTGTGGTATCCATGCAGGCTGCGGGTTGTAGGGTTAGAGGTATTATGCCGCTGTCACATGGTCGAAAAGCCGGGGGTCGCCCCCCGGCACCACTACTGCGACCTTAGTCGCCCAGCGTAGCAACCATCACTGCCTTGATGGTGTGCATCCGGTTTTCGGCCTCGTCGAACACGATGCTGTGCTCGGATTCGAACACGTCCTCGGTCACTTCCAGGCCTTTCATGCCATATTTGTCAGCTACTTCCTTGCCCATGGTGGTCTCGTCGTTGTGGAACGCCGGCAGGCAGTGCATGAATTTCACATCCGGGTTCTTGGTGGCGTTGATGACATCCATGTTGACCTGATACGGAGTCATCAGTTTGACGCGCTGATCCCATGCTTCTTTCGCTTCACCCATGGATACCCAGACGTCGGTGTAGAGGAAGTCAGCACCCAGCACACCCTCTTTCACATCTTCGGTCAGGGTGATGCGTGCGCCGGTCTCTTCGGCGATCAGGCGGCACTTGGCAACCAACTCCTCTTCCGGCCAGAAGGCTTTCGGCGCGACCAGACGGATGTCCATGCCCATTTTGGCGGCGCCGACCATCAGGGAGTTACCCATGTTGTTGCGGGCATCACCCAGGTAGGCGAACTTGATTTGATCCAGACGCTTGCCCTTGCCGTGCTCCAGCATGGTCATGAAGTCAGCCAGGATCTGGGTCGGGTGGAATTCGTTGGTCAGGCCGTTCCAGACCGGAACACCGGCGTAGGCGCCCAGCTCTTCCACGATCTCCTGACCGTAGCCGCGGTATTCGATACCGTCATACATGCGACCCAGTACACGGGCGGTGTCCTTCATGGACTCCTTGTGACCGATTTGGGAACCGCTTGGGCCAAGGTAGGAGACTTGTGCGCCCTGGTCGAAGGCCGCCACTTCAAATGCACAACGGGTGCGGGTAGAGGTCTTCTCGAAGATCAGGGCAATGTTTTTGCCGGCCAGGTGTTTGCGCTCGTAGCCACCGTATTTGGCTTTCTTCAGGTCGATGGCCAGGTCAATCATGTATTGGATTTCGCGCGGGGTGAAGTCCAGCAGTTTCAGGAAGTTACGGTTACGCAGATTAAAAGCCATGATGAGTTCTCTCTATATATGTTTCAGACCAGTTCGGGCAGTAGTGTTGACTACGCATTCTCAGTACAGATATCGGTAATTACGCATGTACGGTGCGGGTGGCGACGATATTGGTGCCGGCTTCACCCTTGAGGATGGCGAGGCCATCTTCCAGCGAGCCGATGCCGACCATGCCGCCGGTCGCTTTGACAAATTCACAGGAGGCTTCGACTTTCGGTCCCATGGAACCTGCGTCGAACTTGACTCCGGCCAGCTCGTCCGGGCTGGTGACTCGCAGCGGACGCTGGGTCGGTTTACCCCAATCCAGATAGACGGCATCGGCATCAGTCAGGATCAGCAGGGCGTCGGCCTTGATCTGCTTGGCCAGGTAGGCGGCAGACATGTCCTTGTCGATGACGGCTTCGATACCGGTCAGGCTCTGGCCATCCCAGGTCACAGGGATGCCACCACCACCGGTACAGATGATGAGGTGGCCCTGGGCAATCAGAGTTTCGATGGCGTCGCCTTCAACGATGCGCTGGGGCAGCGGGGAGGGCACTACGCGGCGGAAGAACTTGCCGTCAGCCTTGACCACCCAGTGCTTCTCTTCTGCCAGGGTGCGGGCTTCAGCCTCTTCGTAGACGGGGCCGATAAATTTGGTCGGATTGGCAAACGCCGGATCCTTGGGATCGACCTGCACCTGAGTCAGCAGCGCGGTGACGTTGCGGCTCGGCATCAGGTTTTTCAGCTCCTGGATCAGCATGTAACCGATCATGCCCTGGGACTCGGCACCCAGCACATCCAGCGGATAGGGGGATACCTTGGTGTAGGCACTGTTTTGCAGGGCCAGCAGACCGACTTGCGGGCCGTTGCCATGCACCAGCACCACGTTGTACTCCTGAGCGATCAGGGCGATGGTCTTGGCCGCAGTGGCGATGTTTTTGCGCTGGATATCCGCTTCCAGTGGCTCACCACGACGGAGCAGTGCATTGCCACCCAGAGCGACGACGACAGTTGGTTTTTTCATAGTGGTTAATCTCGAGTTTGGTTCTGTGTGGCGCCAGCTTCTGCCGGCGCCACGCCGTCTCATCAGATGCTGTCGCGTTCCATCGGGCAGCTCATGCAGCGGGCGCCGCCGCGGCCACGGCCCAGTTCATCACCCGGGATGGAGAGAACTGTGATACCGGCTTTGTCATACTTCTCGTTGGTGTAGGTATTGCGCTCGTAACCCACCACCACGCCGGGACGTACGGTCAGCACGTTGTTGGCGTCGTTCCACTGCTCGCGTTCGGCTTCGAAGCTGTCACCACCAGTGGTGATGATCTTCAGCTGATCCACGCCCAGCGCTTTCTCGATGGCGGTGACGAAGTAACCCTCTTCCTTAATGTTCATACCGGTGGCGCCGCCCGGAGTCAGGCTCCAGCACTGCACGTCCTTGCGGATCACTTCCGGATAGACGGAGAAGGTGTCGACGTCCATGTGGGTCATGACGGTATCGAGATGCATGCAACTGCGGTGCTTCGGCAGCTCCATGGCGATGACCTGTTTAGCCTGACCATGTTTGAACAGGCTGCGAGCCAGATGCTCGACACCTTGCGGGGTGGTGCGCTCGGACATACCGATCAGCACGGCACCGCGGCCGATCACCAGTACGTCGCCACCCTCGATGGTGGAGTTGTCGTAGTCACGCTCCTCGTCACCGAAGTACTTGATGAAGTCCTGACCGGCAAACATCGGGTGCCAGCGGTAGATGGCCTTCACATGGTTGGTTTCGCGGCGACGAGCCGGCTTGGCCATCGGGTTGATGGAGACGCCGCCATAAACCCAGCAGGAGGTGTCACGGGTAAAGAGGTGGTTGGGCAGCGGCTCGATGATGAAATCGGTCGGAGCGTGCATGCCCACTACCATGTTGACACCGCTGTAGGGCATCTCGGAGTAAGTCAGGCCGCCGGAGAGAATGCGGGCCAATTCGCGATGCGGCATGTCAGCCAGGAAGCAGCGCACGTCGTTGGCAAAAGAAGAGCCGAGGCGATAGTCGGAGACCTGATGTTGCAGCAGCCAGGTTTTGGCTTCCGGCACATCCAGGGTTTCCGCCAGCAGATTGGTCAGCAGGAAAACTTCGACATTCTGATCGCGCAGTACCTGAGCGAATTTGTCGTGCTCCTGACCGGCACGTTCAACAGACAGGACGTCATCGAACAGCAGATCCTGGCAGTTGGAAGGAGTCAGACGCTTCAGACTGAGGTTGGGGCGGTGCAACATGACACGGCGCAATTGGCCAACTTCAGAACCTACATAAAATTTGCTCATGATTATATTCCGTCTAGCAGTGGTCCCTGCGAGTGATTGAATAGATTCCTTCTATTCATGCTCGTGGCTAAGGCGGGATATTCTTTATGTAGGGTAATCGGCTTATGTTCTATCCTGCCCTTGCCTTTCGAAGCCGAGGTTAGACCTGCCAATAGCAATAAACTTAGACATTGATCACATTCACTTTGAACTGAATATATTCACCTTTCAATCTATGACTCCAGTAGCAATTTACGCATTTTCCTCCCAGCAAACCCTGAATCTTCATGCAAAACCACCCCGATATATTTCAGGTTGATTCAACTTTTATTCATGCCAACTCACTGGAAAGATTAAAAGAAAAAATAAAAACCCATTAAAAAACAATGAAATGGGTGGCAACTAAAATAATATCTGAATATTACTACCTGTGTATTGAATACATCGCCGTAACGAGAGGAACGCGGGAGAAATAAATACTCACATCGACCACATTCACTGCATAAATCTTTTCTTGTTCCAGATCATGGCATTGACGCCAACCCCATCAGGCCCAGCCTCATAAGTCACCGCCTCTTTTTGCGGTTCAACTTAATATGCACAAAGTCCGCATCAAGGTGGGCAGCCATCCTCGTCGGTCACCACAACGCCTTTTGATACTTTTTTCATTAATTGAATTTATTCACCTCACCTTGCGCTGGCGCCAACCTCGACTTAACTCAGAAAGTGATCCGGATCACACAGGAATGACACTACCAAGGAGTTGTTATGAAGATGAAACCCATGCTGTTACTCGCGACTTTGCTGCTCTCTGCGCTCCCCACCCTCAGTCAGGCTGAAGGAGCCCCTGCCATACCCATGGTGGTCTGCCATGTCGACAAGGCTCCCCAGATGCTGGTGCCCGACTATGTCTGCCGCTGGCATGGCGGCAGTGTTCACTATTAACCTGCAGAACGAGAGGAGCATCACTCCTCTCGCCTTGTGATGAGCCAACCCCCTCCTATACTGAAATCAGCGGTTTTCTCATGGATAGGGGAACGTCATGATCTTGTTGGTCGGTGGGGAGAAGGGTGGCAGTGGCAAGAGCTGCCTGGCGCAAAATCTGGCGGTCTACCTCAGATCCCAATTTCAGGGAGAGGTGTTACTGGTCGACTGCGACCCGCAACGCACTACCTCGGACTGGATTCAGGAACGCAACGACAACCCGGATCTGCCACAAATCAACTGCGTTCAGCTCTATGGCAATATTCGCAACGATCTGCTTAGCCTGAAAAATCGCTATGACTACGTCATCGTCGATTGCGGCGGGCAAGACAACCGGGCACTGCGCTCCACCATGGCTGTCGCCACCCACGCCCTGATCCCCTTGCGCCCGAAACGCCGCGACCTCAAGACCCTGCCCCATATGGAAGATCTGATCACCACCTGCAAGATGGTCAATCCGACCCTCAATGCAGCCGTTGTGTTGACCCAATGTCCATCTTTGCCCAATCAGGTAAAGCGGATTCTCGAGGCCAAAGAGGTATGTGCCTCGTTCGGAGTCGATGTACTGAATTCCATCACCTATGGCCGCAACGTCTACGACGATAGTGAGGAAAAGGGATTATCGGTGATGGAGATAGAACCGGATGGCAAATCTGCCGAAGAGATCCGGGCCATCGCCAAAGAGTTCCTGAAAGTGGGGGTATGAGATGGGCTTGGCGGATCTGAAGAAAAAGCATCAGCTGCATCACCAGAAGAAGTTCACTGTCGATGAATTTATCGAAGATGCTGAGTTCTACGCCAAGGGTAAACCCAAGGTTGTCAGCCTTGAGTTGAGTCTGCATAGGGATGAAGCCTTGTCGGCACTGGCCTTTATCGAGAGTGGTGAGCATCTGAAGCCCAGTTTTAAAAAAGCGACCTTCTCCATGAGTACAGTGGCCATCGATGAGCTGGGTAATCTGACCCAACAAGACGGCATGAACAAGTCCCTGCTACTGCGCCTCTTTACCCACTACTTCTCTTCGCTCACCCCTGAAGAGCGCCAAACCATCTATGAGCGCCTCAACCAGCACCTATAAATACCCCATTCACTGCTCTTTTCCTGCCGTCACACCCACATTGGGTGATCACCATCAGAGCACAGAATCTGTTTCCAAAGTAACCAAAATCCCGTGTAAGAGATCTGCCATTCCACATGTAAGTAAACAGCCTAAAAGATCCTCGAGATAATCGGAAGATAGGATCTTAAAACGTGAAGGCGATTAACTTAAGTATCTGTTTATAAATGAATAAATCGAAACACACCACTTTCGAAACAGCTAATAGAAAAAACGTTTTCCATTCTGACGTTGTAGCCGGTTAGAAAATCCTTATAGTTACTCATGCACGGACGCAATGAAGTCGGTCAGGAAGACTGGCTGCCAGGGTTGGGCAAATGGACTCACCACAGGATGTGGTAAAGGACACCTCCCGGGACGGAGAAAGTGCGACGGGACAGGATGACTCGTCAGGCCAAGATGGCTAAAGGACACCCCAAAGGATTGGGAAGGGGAAACCTAAAGGAAGAGGTAAACAGTCAGGGATTGCAGGGAGCAACTTCGTTCAAGGATCTGAGCGATACGACTACCGGGGGCGACGCAAGTCGCCCCCATCTTTTTATCTGCATTTCACCGTCCCCTTGCTTGGCTCTCAATTGCTTGCCTCAGCGCAGAGACTTCTTACCAGAACCTTTCCGACCCGCTGCTTAAGCAAAAATACATATGAAAAGGGCGCCACGATGGCGCCCTTTTCTGTTTTCTAATCGGCAAACAAGCTTATATCACGCGAGAGAACTGTTGCTGGCGCGCCTTGTTGCGCAAGTACACGTCGAAACACATGCAGATATTGCGGATCAGCAGCTGCCCCGTGGAGGAGACCTCCAGACCATCCTCCGTCATACGCACCAATCCATCGTTGATGAAGGTCTGCAGCAGCTTGAGATCGTCGGCAAAATACTCTCTGAAATTGAGACCGTGCGCCTGCTCGACAGACGCAAAGTTCAGACGGAAATCACAGATAAGCCGCTTGATCACCTCACGGCGGATCAGGTCATCCTGATTGAGCGAGCAGCCTTTCCACTGGGCATGACCCAGCTCTGCAACCTGTGCGTAATAAGCCTTGAGCTCTTTCTGGTTCTGGGAATAGGCATCACCGATCATGCTGATGGAGGAGACCCCCAGCCCCAGCAGATCACAATCTCCCTGGGTGGTATAGCCCTGGAAGTTGCGGTGCAGCTTGCCCTCGCGCTGCGCCACTGCCAGCTCGTCATCGGGTTTGGCAAAATGGTCCATACCGATGAACTGGTAACCCTGACCGGTCAGGAAGGCGATGGTGTCCTGCAGCATGGCCAGTTTCTCCTGCGGCGCAGGCATATCCACCTCTTTCAACTTGCGCTGGGCGGCAAAGCGGCTCGGCAGATGGGCATAGTTGAAGATGGAGAGGCGCGCCGGATCCGTCTTGAGCACCTCTTCCAGCGTATGGTGGAAGCTGGCACGATCCTGATGCGGCAGGCCATAGATAAGGTCGAGGTTGGTCGAGCGGAAGCCAAGTTCACGGGCCCGTTCCAGCATCGCTTTAATAAAGTCGTTGTCCTGCTCGCGGTTGACTGCGACCTGCACATCCTTGTTGAAGTCCTGCACCCCGAGGCTGATGCGGTTGAAGCCGACATCTCGCAGCACATCCAGCATGGTAATGGCAATCTCGCGCGGATCGACCTCGATGCTGAACTCCCCCTCTTCGGCGAAATGGAAGTGCTCACGCAGCATGGCCATCAGACGGCGCGTTTGCGCTTCATCCAGATAGGTGGGTGTACCGCCACCCCAGTGCAGTTGGGTGACCAGACGATGCTTGAAGAGCGGGGCTTGCGCCTTGATCTCCTGCTCCAGGTAGTCGAGGTACTCGTCAGCCTTGTGCTGATGGCGGGTAATGACCTTGTTGCAGCCGCAGTAGTAGCAGAGCTTGTGACAGAAAGGGATATGCACGTAGAGCGACAGATTGCGCTCGGGATACTGGCCGGCAGCGCGGACAAAATCCGGATAGCCGAAGCTCTCGTTGAACTCCAGCGCAGTAGGATAAGAGGTGTATCGCGGGCCACTGTAGTTATATTTTTCGATCAGGGCCTGATCCCACACAATCTGTTCTGCTTGCACGCTCGCTTCCTCTCTTGTTGTTATTGTTGGCTCACGGACCTAACTGAAAATCCTTCAGCTGGGCCACATCCTTGAGGATCTGAGCCTCCAGCTCGGCCTCGTAGCCGCTGCGTTCGAGATCCATCTTCATCACTTCATTGCGCTTGAGGGCGCGTCTGGCCTCATGGGTCGGCATATCTTTCACCTTCTCATACAGCCCGTACAGACCCGGGAACTCGGCAACGAACGCTCGTCCCCCCTTGATCTGCAACGCATCCAGCAGATTGGTCAGCCGAATGGCGCCTTCGGAGTAATCGCACTGCCCCTCCTGCACCGCATGAGCAATGACCCGTACGCTCTCCAGAATTCGTTCATTGCGAGCAGTAATAGCCCGCCACTGCATCGCTTGCTGCCGTCTCAGCCTGGCCAGCAGCATGCCTGCATAGATGGCCAACCCTGACAAAATCAGGCCGCCCAACAGGGCGGCCAGCATCCATCCACTCATCACTTTTTCTTCGGCTCAGGCTTGGGTTCCGGCTTGAAATCGACCTGGTTGAAACGGTCCCACAACTCCTCTTCGGAGGCCGGTTTCTGCTCGTCGAACTCGGCGTCATCGCCATCATCAAACGGCAGCTCATCATCTTCATCATCGTCGTTGTCGATGATGCCCAGCTCATCCATCAGCTCCTGATAACGGTCGACACGCTGATCAACCCAGGCCTGCTCGGCCGCTTCCAGGGTTTCACCGGCATCAAGACGATCCAGCAGATCATTCAAGCGGTCATCGTTTTCGATGGAAGCCAGCTCCTGCTCGGGCGTCATCACCAGCTTCTTCTCTTTCACCGCCTTGGGTGCTGCCGGCTTCTTCTGTTTGTCATCCACCACCAGAACTACCGGCTTGCGGGAACCGATACGCGGATCTGTGGACTGGCTGTTGCCAGACTTGTTCTTCGGCTGTTCAACTTGCTGACGAGAACCAGCCTTCAGGCCTTTGCGCTTGGCAGCCCGTTTACGCTCACGGCCTTCCTGAGCACTGACATCAGATTCTTTGCGCTTGCCAGTAGGCTTGCGAGTGGGTTGTTTGGCAGACATGAATGGCTAACTCCGAAAAATAACTGGTTTGACCCGTACCCGGGATGATTTCACCCGGTGGGATACGATGCGAGGAACAGTAAGGCTGGAACAAGAGCAGGATCCCGCACCAATCCGGCCCAATCAGGCCACTGAACACCGCAGGATCGGTATCCTCTGGGCATGTTGCTGGTATTTTGACACAGAATGGCTAATCGGGTTAATGACCCAAAAGAAAAAAGGCAGCCGAAGCTGCCTTGATATGTTCATGCGTGCGCCATCCTGAATGGCAAAACAATCTGTTTCGTCCTCTCCGTGACAACTTGTCGCCGCATCATATCATTGTGTGGTCATCCTGACCTTATATTGGTCGTTCCTGAATGTGCGTGTGCCTGTTTGACCCGTCTCGACCGCATCCTGCCATCGTGCCGGGGAGTCTGCATCCCGCAACCCCATCCCGCTCCGGAGATGGTCACCATCCTGATCCTTCAATCCTTTGCCAGCTCATCCGAGCCCATGGCATCCCGCCACGCCAGCCATCCTCTGCTCACAACACCCTGTCGTGAAACCGCCACCCAATCCGTGGGTGAATCCATTAAGCCTACTGTACCAACTCTATAAAGCAGCTCAATCCACTCAAAACATTCTCAACATGTCGAAAAATATCAATATTTATATAATTCATTGATAAATAATGATTATTTAATATTTTATGCAATTTTATGAGCCTTGGCCTGCCTTGAGAATGGGAGATCTCTTACAGAACGGGGGGATTAAACCGAGAATTATCTGAAAGCCATAAAAACAACGGGGAGCCCAAGCTCCCCGTTTCAACTCAAATCGACCGTATCGACTATATCAGTGCAGACCCGCCACATATTTGGAGAGGGCTTCGATATCCTGATCAGTCAGTTTCTTGGCAACGTCCCGCATCATGCCATTCGGATCGTTGTCACGCGTCCCGGCACGGAATGCGGTGAGCTGAGCCTTGATATAGGCAGGATGCTGGCCGGACAGGTTGGGATACTTCGCCTGTTCGACACCCGAGCCACGGGGACCATGGCAAGCCGTACAAGCTGCCAGACCGCGACTCATGTCACCACCCATATAGAGTGCCTTGCCCGCTTCGACCACGTCGTCAGGGACAGCGATAGGGGTAACCTTCAGGCTGGAGAAATAAGCCGCCAGGTCATCCATGTCCTGTTCCGACAAAGGTAACGCCATCGGCCCCATCACTGGCGCAACCCGGCCAATTTGACCAGAAGCGGCAGCCTTCAGTTCAACTAACTGTTTTTTGATATATGATGCGTGCTGACCAGCAATTTTGGGGTACATATCAACCAGGCTGTTTCCGTCCGGTCCATGACAAGCCGCACAAACGGCAGCCTTGGTCTGTCCCGCAGCGGCATCGCCCTTGGCTTGTGCCATCCCCGTTACGCCAACCATCAGAGCAAGAGTAATGACTAGGTTCTTCATGGCGTTCCAACTTTTCGTTATTAGGCTTCCAGATCCCATGCCGCTGAAGGCATGTTAAAATAAACGCGTTTAAGCGACGCTATTTTACACCATTTTACAAAAAAGTAACTCTATAACCCTCTATCTCCATGGGGAATTTACGTTGGATACACAAACTCTGAATTTCAATAAGGTGCATTTTGTGACCAGCGCACCCGACATCCGTCACCTGCCAAATGATGGAGGTGTCGAGATCGCGTTTGCCGGCCGTTCCAACGCCGGTAAGTCATCTGCATTGAACACCTTAACCAAACACAAGAACTTGGCGCGCACCAGTAAGACACCCGGTCGTACCCAGCTGATCAACCTGTTTGAGCTGGAACCGGGCAAGCGTCTGGTCGACTTGCCGGGTTATGGTTATGCGCAAGTTCCGCTGGAAATGAAGCTCAAGTGGCAAAAGTCACTGGCAGAGTATCTGCAGCGCCGTGAGTCATTGAAAGGTCTGGTGATCCTGATGGACATCCGCCACCCGCTCAAAGATACCGACATGAACATGCTGGAGTGGAGCTCGCACCGTCAGTTGCCCGTCATGCTGCTGCTGACCAAGGCTGACAAATTGAGCCCAGGCCCACGCAACAACCAAGTGATCAAGGTGCGCCAGGCCGTTGCCAACCTCGGTTCCCAGATCCAGGTCGAAGCGTTCTCCTCCCTCACCAATATCGGTGTGGAAAAGCTGGCGAAAACCCTGACCGAATGGTACGTCAGTGGTGACGATACCGACCTGCTGAACGCTGACGAACAGCAACCTGCCGAGGAGTAATCTACTCCTCGCTCTCCTTGCAATTGGCGGAGCACTCCTCCGCTGATTGAAAGGGTTTCAGATTGCCGCTTTCACCTGCCTCACGACAAACACCCCGCATTCGCCTCCCCGGCTATATCCATTACTGCTTACAGTTCATATAGATAGGTAGTTGATTCACGCAAGGAATTAACATCTAAAGACGTTGAGAGCGTTTTCAAATTCGTTCTTTCAAAACGAACAATAATTACAAAAATAGACAAAAATG
Source organism: Aeromonas sp. 603607 (assembly GCF_049171595.1). Lineage (NCBI taxonomy): Bacteria > Pseudomonadati > Pseudomonadota > Gammaproteobacteria > Aeromonadales > Aeromonadaceae > Aeromonas > Aeromonas sp. 603607. Next base: position 82,234 of record NZ_JAAKOV010000006.1, on the reverse strand, counting down.
AAATTTAATTACAAGATCTAACCAAAAGGGATAAAAATGAGGCCGGACGACAGTGATGCCATCCAGCCTGAAATAATAAGTTCAAAAAATTGGGAAGAAGCTGAATCTTGAGTACCAGACGACAGGTATTCCTCAAGAAGCAGCCTCATTCTATCAAATGCATCGCTAATTTAAAGCATTTACTCTAAATTATGCGCATAAAAAAAACACCCCGACGAGAATCTCATCGGGGCAGCTATTCAGCCACATTCAATTACGTGAAATAAAAGGTCTGAAAGATAGAACATCTTACCTCTGTACCCTACGCGGACAACTGTACAGCAAAGCAGCAGAAAGTGAAAGTAATTTATGTAATTTAGTTTCACAACTTACAGATTAAGAAAAAATCTTTTATTTTCATACAGATAAAAAAATCCCCAGTACGAATACCGGGGAGTTATAAAGGTGACTAGCTAGCACTTCCTCAACTATCTAGTTAGTCAGCGCCATTTCAAAGTAGTTCCGCTACAAAACAAAAAAACTTTGAAAAATCAGAGATAGATAGCGCCATCTTCAGCAAACTCTTGTTCTTCAATGAGTTTTTCAGCAATATCTTCAATATCAAAACGCACACTTTCGAAGGCTCTGACGATGTCATCCTCTCTCGTCAGCGCCAGACCTGTCATTCTCTCCAGTCGCCGATGGCTGATGTAACAATCTATCAGCGCCCCCATCTGCTGGGCAGGAAAACGCACCCGCTGTTCGTCAGCCTGCCACTCCATCAGGTCGGGAAACAGAATCCCCTGGTTCATATCACCCCCAAGTTACGCTTCAACTCTCTCAATACCTGTTTAGTCCCGGGACGAATTCCGCGCCACACGGTAAACGCTTCGGCGGCCTGTTCCACCAGCATGCCGAGTCCATCCATGGTTTGACGGGCCCCATGCTGTTTGGCCCAACTGATAAAGGCCGTATCCGAGGCGCCATACATCATGTCGTAGATGGCAATATCCGTGTGGATCAGGGCGGGAGCCAACGGCGGCAGCTCCCCTTGCAGGCTGGCGGAGGTAGAGTTGATGACGAGATCGAATGACCCTGCCAACTGCTCATAGGTCTGGGCAGTCACATGCCCCAGATCGCAGAATTCGGCAGCCAACTGTTGCGCTTTTGCGTGGGTGCGGTTGGCGATCACCAGCTCGCTCGGCAACTCGGCCAGTAGCGGCGCCAATGCACCGCGAGCCGCGCCACCGGCACCCAGCAGCAGGATCCGGCTATCCGCCAGCGTCACACCATGGGACTTGAGATCGGCGACCAGACCGGCGCCATCGGTATTATCCCCCAGCAACACGCCATCATCGGTCAGCTTGATGGTATTGACCGCGCCCGCCCGCTTGGCCCTTGGGCTCAAGTGATCGACCAGAGTGAATGCCTGCTCCTTGAAGGGAACGGTGACATTGCATCCCTTGCCCCCTTGGTCAAAGAAGGTGCGCAGGGCTTGGGCAAACTCGTCGACGGCGGGTTCAGCCAGCCCATACTCCAGCTCTTGCTGGGTTTGTCTGGCAAACAGGGTGTGAATGAAGGGGGACTTGCTGTGGCGCACCGGGTGGCCAAAAACCAGATAACGATCCATCAAAGAGTTCCATCAGAGGGCAATATTCCGATTTAACGGGTTTTCGCACTCGGGAACAAGCCGAATATCGGCCAGTAAAAAGGGGCCATCATGGCCCCTCGGGTCACAGCCATTCTCGCGGCGTGAGATAGTCGGTATAGAGCAAGGCTTCAGGAGTGCCCACCTCCGGCTGCCAGTCATACTCCCAACGTGCCAGCGGTGGCATCGACATCAGGATCGACTCGGTACGTCCGCCGGTCTGCAGCCCGAACAGGGTGCCACGGTCATACACCAGATTGAACTCCACATAACGACCGCGACGATAGAGCTGGAACTCCCGCTCCCGCTCACCATAGGGCAGTGCCTTGCGTCGCTCGATGATCGGCAGGTAGGCATCGAGATAACCCCGACCGACCGCCTGCATAAAGGCAAAGCAGTCGGCAAAGGGCCAGCGATTCAGATCGTCGAAGAAGAGACCGCCCACCCCCCGCGTCTCGTTGCGGTGTTTGAGGAAGAAGTAGCGATCGCACCAGGATTTGAACTCTGGGTAGATATCATCACCAAATGGCTGGCAGAGATCACGGGAGACCTGATGCCAGTGCCGGACATCCTCGGCAAACGGGTAGAAAGGCGTCAAATCGAAACCACCGCCAAACCACCAAATGGGCTCTTCACCCTCTTTCTCGGCGATGAAGAAACGGACGTTGGCGTGGCTGGTCGGCACATAGGGGTTGTGCGGATGGATCACCAGCGACACGCCCATCGCCTCGAACTTGCGACCGGCCAACTCTGGCCGATGGGCTGTAGCAGAGGCAGGCATGGCATCGCCATACACATGGGAGAAGTTGACGCCCCCCTGCTCGATCACCGCACCGTGGCGCAGCACACGGGTGCGACCACCGCCACCGCCTTCACGGCTCCAGGCATCTTCCACAAAGTGTCCACTGCCATCGGCCTGCTCCAGACCCCGGCAGATCTCGTCCTGCAACTGCAACAGGAAGGCCTTGACCTGGGCCACATCCGGTTTGCTCATCTTGTCTCCAGTCAGGCAGGATCGTGAACGCCCTGTCCATTTTTATAGTTGAATCAATCCGATGAGCTCACCGCTCAGCGGATTGATAGCAAATCATGACGTATCCGCCTGCTCAGGAGGGGCGAATAATGGCGCCGGTTCGGGCGTCCTTGATCTCTGATGGGTTGGCTTGACCACCCACTTCCCCGGGCAGGATATAGGCTAACTTGCTTGCCAGCCGCTCACCAATATCGGCCACCCGACGGGCAGGCTCCTCACCGGTCAAGTTGGCACTGGTAGAGACCAGCGGCTTACCAAAGGCACGGCACAACGCCTGCACCTGAGGATGAGCCGTCACGCGTACCGCCAGGGTCTCGAACTGCCCGGTCAGCCAGACCGGCGTCGTCGCACGGGCAGGCATGATCCAGGTAAAAGGACCGGGCCAGCTGGCTTCAACCCGAGCCAGTTGTTCACCGCTAAGTTGGCTCAGATCGATGTAATCCTGCAATTGCGCCACGTCGGCAGCAATCAGGATCAACCCTTTCTCTACCGGACGCTGTTTGATGGCCAGCAGTCGCTGCACCGCCACTTCGGAGTCGGGATCACATCCCAGACCAAACACGGCCTCGGTCGCATAGGCAATCACCCCTTCCTGCTGGAGGGCGGCAACTGCCTGTTCAAATTCATTTGGCATAGGAAAAATGCGGCAGCCACGCTGCCGCCTCGTCACTTAGTAGCAAGTTGAATCCGTATGGCGGCGACCATGGCAAAGTGACGTGTTGCTGTTGCACAGGAAAAATACGACACATCCGGATCGCCACCTATTCACTTACTTGAGTTGAGCCTGCAGGGCGGCATCCTTAGCCATCACCTCTTCGGCATTCTTCTGGCGTTCGGCCCGAACCTTGGCCGCCAGTTCATCATCGGCTACTGCCAGCATCTGGGCTGCCAGATAACCTGCGTTCTTGGCACCGGCTTTGCCGATCGCCACGGTCGCTACCGGTACACCACCCGGCATCTGCACGGTGGAGAGCAGCGCATCCAGCCCCTTGAGCGGACCACCGTCGATGGGCACCCCGATCACGGGACGAGTCGTGATGCCGGCTACGGCACCCGCCAGATGCGCAGCCAGACCGGCAGCACAGATAAAGACCTTGCAGCCACGGGCCTCGGCATCGGTCACATACTGATGGGTCGCAGCTGGCGTGCGGTGCGCGGAGGTGACTTTGACTTCCACTGCGATATCAAATGACTTGAGCACCTCGAGGGTGGTCTGCATCACGGGGAAATCAGAATCAGAGCCCATCAATACGGCAACAAAGGGTTTATTCATGGTGGGAATTTCCTTACTCCAAGTGGGGGGTTGAAGTTCACCGAAAACGTTTCAATCCGGTTGCGGCGGCGGGATTATACCTGCTCACTTTGGTGGCCGCATTTCTTTTGCGGACAGACCCAACGCAGAGTTCCCCTCACTTTTTTCTCTACCATGATGCCCCAACCACACGCGGGACAAGGCATGGGGATCGGTTTGTCGTTCACCACATATTTGCAGTGTGGATAGCCATCACAAGAGTAAAACTGCTTGCCGTAGCGGGAGGTGCGGCTCACCAGATGACCCTTGCCGCACTCGGGGCAGAGTATCTGGGTATCGTCACTCTCCTGCAGGGATTCGATGTGCTGACAGGCCGGATACTGGGTACAACCGACAAAGAGACCGTAACGCCCCTTCTTGATCGCCAGCGGCTCTCCGCAATCGGGACAGGCAGAGCCTTCGAGCACCTTTTCGATGTCGCGGCCGGATGGCGTCAGGGAGCGGATGTAATCACAGGCAGGATAGGCAGAACAGCCGAGAAAGGGGCCATGTTTGCCCTGGCGGATCACCAGCTCGGCCCCGCACTGCGGGCACGGCTCGCGCTCGAAGGCATGTTCGTGGGCTGAAAAGAGGTGATGATCGATTTTTGACATGGGCCGCGCCTTGAAAACCAGATGGCCTGAATTCTACCAGCGCGGCACCGGACTGTCAGTGAATGACGCCGTCTGACTCATCAAACACCAGCTCTTCCATCTGCTGGTAGGCATTTTCACTGCCCGGCACGTTGAACAGCACCATCATGACGACCCACTTGAGGTCATCCAGCTCGATATCCGGCTTGTCCAGTTCGAGCAGGCGCTCGATACAGATCTCGCGGGTTTCGGCATTCAGCACCTGGGCCTGTTCCAGAAAGAGCAGGAAGCCGCGGCACTCGGTGCTGAGGCGTGCTAGCTCTTGCGGAGCATAGATACGCATCGAGCCTTGCGCGCTGGCGGTGACATAGACCTCCCGCTCGCTGTCGTGCAGATTGGCCAGCCGCTCCAGCCAGTCGAGCGCCTTGTCGATCTCTTCTTTATCGAAACCGGCCCGGCTCAACTCGTCGGTGAGCTCATCCTGCTCGACCATCACATCTGCATCGCTGTGGATGTAGGTCTCGAAAAGGTACATCAATACATCAAACATGATTCGCCCTCCTCGCTCTGACGTATCCACCGGCTACCGCCATCACTGCACCGGCCAGCTCCAGCTCTACCAACCTGCCCAATACCACTTCGACAGGAAGCTGGGCCCGCTCGGCAACGGTATCCACGCTCGTGGTCTCATAATCTACGTTATCCAACAAATCGGCATAAGGCAATTCGCTATTATGCGGTTGCTCAGATGGTATGACCGACGGATGTGGCCGTGCGATCCACTCTGGCAGCTCTTCCACTATATCGGCCGCACTCAGCACAAGTTTGGCCCCCTGCTGAATTAATCTGTTGCACCCTATCGCCTGGGCGTTTTGCAGGGCACCGGGTACCGCAAACACTTCGCGCCCCTGCTCAAGCGCATAACGGGCGGTGATCAGCGAACCGCTCTGCTCGGTCGCCTCCACCACCAGAGTTCCCAGCGACAGACCACTGATAATACGGTTGCGACGAGGAAAATGTTCAGCCAGCGGTCCTTTATCCGGTGCCAGCTCGGAGATAAGCAAGCCACCGCTCTCCAGAATCTGGCCTGCCAGCCCCTGGTGGCGTTTGGGGTAGAGGCAATCCAGCCCGGAACCCAACACGGCAAGGGTGATACCGCCACAAGCCAGCGCTTGGTGATGGCAAACACCATCGATACCGAGCGCAAGACCCGAGGTGATGGCTAACCCGCATCCAACCAGCTCGCTACAGAGGCGGGAGGCATTATCTTTACCTGCATAGGTAGGATGGCGTGTCCCCACCATTGCCAGCTGGGGTAGCGACAGCGCAGCAAGATCGCCACGACAGTAGAGCAACAGGGGAGCTGCGGGAATTTCCCGCAACAAGGGTGGATAAATCGGGTGATCTTGCGGAATAAGGATATTGTCAGGCAAAGCGGCCCAAGCCAGGCTCTGCTCAACCACCGGCGAGGGCCAGCGCAGTTGCCTGACCTGCTCTGACGACAGCCCCATACCATACAGTTGCGCTTCATCGCTCTGAAACAGGGCATCAATCGAACCACCGCTCTGCTCCAGCAGTCGAACTGCGGTTACAGGGCCGATTCCGGTAACCGCATTGAGGGTTAACCAGAGCGCCAAGCGCTCATCGGGGTAGTTCACGTCAGAAGTGAGTGACCTGATAACCCGAGCTCACCATGTCCTTGCTCTGCATGATGAGGCCATAACTCAGCTTGTCATACACCTTGAACAACATGACGCGGGCAATAGCTTCAGAGGGCAGTGGTGCCTTCTGGTTGCCACTACTGTAGAACACCTTGTCGTAGACAGAGGAGAACTCCTTGTATTGCACTGCACCATTCTTGGTGACCAGCGCAACCCCCGGACGCCGAACATCGAGCACATCGCCCGCGGAGAGTTGATCCCTAGCGCCTTTGTTAATCAAGACCACATCAAACTTGCCCCCTCCCCTGGCTTTGCTCGGCAAGTCGATGATGTAGCCAGGGGCAATCGCCGGGGCAGCCTTGGGCATGAAAACCGCAGGCATGTTCTCCTGAGGGGGCAGCTCCATAATCTTGTCACCTTGCAATACTTCACGCTGGTTGTGGGTGAGAGTCACTTCGGTCCGATCACCATCCAGCAGCGCTACCGCACGCACCACGCCTGCAAAGATGGCCTCCTGACCCAAAAGCTCACCTGTCTCGCGATCCTTGTAGACCACCCCGGGATGATAGATGCCATACATCTTGCCCGGTATCAGAGCTCCCTGCACATAGAGGGTGTCCCCCTCAAGCATTCCAATGTGCTTTTCGTCGGAACCCAGCAAATAGGGCAGCATTTTCTGCTGCTGACTGTCGGCCAAGATATGGTCCGTCTGCAAAAAGGGGCCTATCTCGCTGAAGGGCAGAGTAGGGATAGGATTTGCCTTGCTCTCATAACGGGTTTTCGGGCCGAGACGGATGACCTGTTTGCCCCCCTGCATCGCTTTGCCCAGCCGGGGCTCACCATTGACCCAGCTCAGGTGCAGCACGTCCCCTGGGTAGATCCAGTGCGGATTGGAAATCTGTGGATTGATGTTCCAGAGCCGGGGCCACAGCCATGGCTCAGAGAGATATTTGCCGGAGATATCCCACAGGGTATCGCCTTTTTGCACTACATAGCTTTCGGGATAACCCGCTTTCAACCTCAGCTGATCGGCCAGAGCGGCTTGGCTCATGGTCACCAGCAGGCAGGTGAGGATGGTTTGCTTCAGATACATAACACTCCCTGTTACCTCTGCGCGCAAAGTGTTGCTGTTTTTTGTCGGCGTAAATGACTAGAATTACGCCAATATTGACTGCATTTATACGAAACTAAAGAAAAAACTATGGCCATTCTAGATGTATTGCGTTTTCCCGATGAGCGTCTGCGTACTATCGCAGCCCCTGTCGAGACCTTTACACCCGAGTTACAACAAATTGTAGATGATATGTTCGAAACCATGTATGCGGAGGAAGGCATTGGCCTGGCCGCAACGCAGGTGGATATTCATCAACGCATCATAGTGATCGATGTCTCTGAAAACCGTGAAGATCCTCTGGTATTGATCAATCCGGAAGTGATCTCCCAGTGTGGCAGCACCGGCATTGAAGAGGGTTGTCTCTCCGTGCCTGGCAGCCGCGCTCTGGTGCCTCGCGCTGAGCAGATCAAGATCCGCGCCCTGGATCGCCACGGCAAACCGTTCGAGCTGGAAGCGGACGACCTGCTCGCCATCTGTATCCAGCATGAGATGGACCACCTGATGGGCAAGTTGTTCGTGGATTACCTGTCCCCGCTCAAGCGCCAGCGCATTCGCCAGAAGCTGGAAAAGATGGCCCGTGAAGATCGCAAAGTCCTCTGAGGATCTGCCCCGTTGAATAAGCTGAAACTGATTTTTGCCGGTACTCCCGACTTCGCCGCCCGTCACCTGGCGGCGTTGTTGTCTTCCGACCACGAGGTCGTTGCCGTTTATACCCAACCCGACAAGCCCGCCGGCCGTGGCCAGAAGCTCACCGCCAGCCCGGTCAAAGAGCTGGCACTGGCCCACAACCTGCCGGTTTACCAGCCCGCTACCCTGCGCAAGGAAGAGGCGCAAGCCGAACTGGCCGCCCTTGGCGCAGACCTGATGGTCGTGGTGGCCTATGGCTTGATCCTGCCCAAGGCGGTACTCGATACCCCGCGTCTGGGCTGCATCAACGTCCATGGCTCCCTGCTGCCCCGCTGGCGTGGCGCGGCACCGATCCAGCGCTCCATCTGGGCGGGCGATGCCGAAACAGGTGTCACCATCATGCAGATGGATGTGGGGCTGGATACCGGCGCCATGATCCGCAAGGTAAGCTGCCCCATCGCCGCCGACGAGACCTCCGCCAGCCTCTATGACAAGCTGGCAGAGCTGGGTCCGCAGGCGCTGGTCGACACCATCGGTGCCATGGCTGCCGGTGAAACCGCTGCCGAGGCGCAAGATGATGCGCTGGCCAACTACGCCGAAAAGCTCTCCAAGGAAGAGGCCCGCATAGACTGGTCGATGGAAGCTGTTGCCATCGAACGCTGTATTCGCTCGTTCAACCCCTGGCCCATCAGCTGGTTTGAAGTAGCTGACCAGACCGTCAAGGTATGGCAAGCCGCCGTCATCGACATCGACCACGGCCAACCCGCCGGCACCCTGCTCAAGGCCGACAAGCAGGGGATCGATATCGCGACCGGCAAAGGGGTACTGCGCCTGCTGACCCTGCAACCGCCCGGCAAGAAGGCGATGTCCGTTTCGGATCTGCTCAACTCTCGCCGCGACTGGTTTGAACCCGGCACGCAATTGAATTGAACTGGATTGAATTGACACAAGCGGGGCCCAGGCCCCGACTTGCGCATCTAAGGTAACTCTATGAAAACACGTGCACAGGCCGCTCTCGTTATTCAACAGGTGCTGGATCAGGGTCAATCCCTCTCCGCTGTTCTGCCTGCTGCCCAGGAGAAGGTCGCGCCTCGCGATCGCGCTCTCCTGCAAGAACTCTGCTACGGCACCCTGCGCTGGCTGCCCCGCCTCGATGCGGCAGTCAACGAGATGATGGACAAGCCGCTCAAGAACAAGAGCCGCATTTTCCACTACCTCATTCTGGTCGGTCTCTATCAGCTCATCTACACCCGCATTCCGGCTCACGCCGCGGTGGCCGAGACCGTCAACGCCGTCAAACTGCTCAAAGGCACCTCACTGCGTGGCCTCATCAACGGCGTACTGCGCAACTTCCAGCGCAGCGCCGAAGTCATTCTGCTGCGCATCGACCGCGTTCCCAGCATTCGCCTCGGTCATCCGGAGTGGCTCACCAAGCGCCTGCGTCAGGCCTATCACGATGAGTGGGAATTCATCATGGAGGCGAACAACCAGCGCCCCCCCATGTGGATCCGCAACAACAGCCAGCGCCAGAGCCGCGATGCCATGCTGGCTCGCATGGCCGAAGCTGGCATCAATGCAGTGGCCGGTGAAGAGGGCGAGGATTGCATCCTGCTGGAGCGTCCTTGCGATGTGACCAAACTGCCCGGCTTTGAAGTGGGTGACTGCTCGGTACAGGATGGAGCAGCACAACAGGCTGCGGCACTGCTCGACCCGCAACCGGGCGAGTGGGTGCTGGATGCCTGCGCGGCCCCCGGTGGCAAGACTGCCCACCTGCTGGAGCGGCAACCCAAACTGGCTGGCGTGGTTGCCGTCGATGCCGATGAAAACCGCCTCAAGCGGGTGCAGGAGAACCTGGATCGCATCGGCCTGACCGCCAAAGTGATCCACGGCGATGCCGCGGCACCGGAACAGTGGTGGCCGGAGGGCCAGTTCGACCGCATTCTGCTGGATGCCCCCTGCTCTGCCACCGGCGTGATCCGCCGCCATCCCGACATCAAGTGGCTACGCCGTGATCAGGACATTCGCGAGCTGGCCGAGTTGCAACGCCGCATTCTCAATGCCCTCTGGGGCAAGCTGAAAAGCGGCGGCACCCTGCTCTACGCTACCTGCTCCGTCCTGCCGGAAGAGAACCGCGACCAGATCCGCGCCTTCCTTGCCGCGACCAAAGATGCCAAATTGGTACCGTTGCACGAACAGGATACCCCGGACTGCCCGGGTCGCCAGTTCCTGCCGGGTGAAGCCGAGATGGATGGCTTCTACTACGCCAAACTGGTCAAGCTCTGAACCTGGCATGACAAACCTCATTCGGGAGAGCTGCCAGCTCCGTTCTGGCGCTCCCCTTTACAGCATCAACGTGAGTAGACGTTCCCTATGAAGATCATCATTTTGGGAGCCGGCCAAGTCGGCGGCACCCTGGCCGAGAACCTGGCCGGGGAGAACAACGACATCACCATCGTCGATACCGACAGTGAGCGCCTGCGCGAACTGCAGGACAAGTTTGACCTGCGGGTGGTCAACGGGCACGGCGCTCACCCCAAGGTGCTGCGCGAAGCGGGGGCTCAGGATGCCGACATGCTGGTCGCCGTCACCAACAGTGACGAGACCAACATGATCGCCTGTCAGGTGGCCTACTCCCTGTTCAACACCCCGAACAAGGTGGCACGGATCCGCTCGCCAGCCTATCTGACCGAGCGGGATCGCCTGTTCCTGCCGGAATCGGTACCGGTTGATCACCTGATCGCGCCGGAGCAGCTGGTGACCGACTATGTGCGTCGCCTGATCGAATACCCGGGCGCCCTGCAAGTGGTTGATTTTGCAGGTGGCCGCGTTGGTCTGGTGGCGGTCAAGGCCTACTACGGTGGCCCGCTGGTGGGTAATGCCCTCTCCACCCTGCGTGAGCACATGCCCAACATCGAGACCCGGGTAGCGGCCATCTTCCGTCAGGGCCGCCCGATCCGTCCGCAAGGCACCACCATCATCGAAGCGGATGACGAGGTCTTCTTCGTCGCCGCCGCGGGCCATATCCGTGCCGTGATGTCTGAGCTGCAGCGCCTCGAGAGCCCCTACCGCCGCATCATGATCGTCGGTGGTGGCAACATCGGCGCAGGCCTCGCCCGTCAGCTGGAGAAGCGCTACAGCGTCAAGCTTATCGAGCGCAACCAGAAGCGGGCGGAGCAGCTCTCCGAACTGCTGGAGAACACCATCGTCTTCTGCGGCGATGCGGCGGATCAGGAGCTGCTGGCCGAGGAGCATATCGATCAAATTGACGTCTTCATCGCCGTGACTAACGAGGATGAGGCCAACATCATGTCGGCGCTGCTCGCCAAGAAGATGGGCGCCAAGAAGACCATGGTGCTGATCCAGCGCGGCGCCTACGTCGATCTGGTGCAGGGTGGCTCCATCGATATCGCCATCTCGCCCCAACAGGCCACCATCTCGGCCCTGCTGACCCATGTGCGCCGGGCCGATATCGCCAACGTCTACAGCCTGCGCCGCGGCGCTGCCGAGGCGATCGAAGCGATTGCCCACGGTGACGAGAACACCTCCAAGGTGGTCGGCAAGACGGTGGGCGAGCTCAAGCTGCCGCCGGGTACCACTATCGGTGCCGTAGTGCGCGGGGATGAGGTGCTGATCGCCCACGATCGTACCAAGATCCAGCAGGATGACCACGTGGTCATGTTCCTGGTGGACAAGAAGTACATCCCGGAAGTGGAGCGGCTGTTCCAGCCAAGCCCCTTCTTCCTGTAACGTCTTCATGCGCACAGGCTGTCAAACCAGACCCGGCTCAGCTCCTCCAAGGGGATGGTCCGGGTCTTTTGTTAATCAACGACCAGGTTATCGAACATGATCAAACTGCGTCCCATTATCTTCACCCTCGGGCTGGTGCTCTCCAAGCTGGCGCTCTTCATGTGGCTGCCCACCTTGCTGGCACTGCTCACCGGGTCAGAGGGATTTGTCGAGTTTCTCAAGTCCGTGCTGATCACCCACGGCGCCGCCCTGCTCTGCCTCCATTACGGCCGCAAGGCGGAGTTTCATCTGGGGGTGCGGGAGATGTTCCTGCTCACCACCTCGGTTTGGGTGGTTGCCTGTATCTTCGGGGCGCTGCCCTTTGTCTTCATCACCCACATCAACTTTACCGACGCCTACTTCGAGACCATGTCGGGGGTGACCACCACGGGCTCTACCGTGCTCTCCGGCCTCGACAACATGGCCCACAGCATCCTGTTGTGGCGATCCATCCTACAGTGGCTGGGGGGGGTCGGCTTTATCGTGATGGCGGTTGCCGTACTGCCCTATCTCAACGTCGGCGGCATGAAGCTGTTCCAGACCGAGAGCTCGGACTGGTCAGACAAAAGCGCCCCGCGTGCCAAGACGGTCGCCAACAACATCGTTGTGGTCTATCTGGTGCTCTCCATGCTCTGCTTCATGGCCTACTGGGCCAGCGGCATGAATATGTTCGAGGCGATCAACCACGCCATGACCACCCTCAGTACCGGCGGCTACTCCACCTCCGATCAATCCATGTCCCACTTCTCCAACTCGGCACACTGGATTGGCACCCTGTTCATGTTCCTCGGCGGCCTGCCCTTTCTACTCTATGTGCAGAGCCTGAACCACAGGGACTACAGCCTGCTCAAGGATGCCCAGGTGCGCGGCTTCTTCTGGCTGGTGGTGTGGGTCACAGTCATCATGACCTTCTATCTGTGGGAGAGAGATCTGTTCGGCTTCTGGGATGCCCTGCGCATCAGCTGCTTCAACATCGTCTCGGTACTCACCACCACCGGCTATGGTCTTGGTGACTTCGGCACCTGGGGGCCGCTCGCCAGCATCGTCTTCATCGTGCTGCTGGCTCTTGGGGCCTGCTCTGGCTCCACTGCGGGCGGCCTCAAGATCTTCCGGGTACAAGTGGCCTTTGCCCTGTTCAAGAAGCAGATGCGCCAACTGATGCACCCTTCCGGCGTATTTCCCCAGAAGTACAACGGCCGGACAGTCAATGACGCCATCATCCGCTCAATGATCTCCTTCGTGCTGGCCTACTTCGCCATCATTCTGATGATAGCCGCACTGCTGGGCGCCATCGGGCTTGACCCCCTGACAGCCATATCCAGCTCCATCACCGCCGTTGCCAACGTCGGCCCGGGCATGGGCCCGGTGGTCGGCCCCAGCACCAACTTTGCCAGCCTGCCGGAATCGGCCAAATGGCTGCTGTCATTCGGCATGCTGCTGGGACGACTGGAGATCCTGACGGTCGCCGTGCTCTTCTTCCCCTCCTTCTGGCGCCAGTAACGCTCACCGTAAGCAAGCAAAAAGCCGCAGCGTTCACCCGCTGCGGCTTTTTTATCTCGTCCATCCCCACGACTTTCCCTCAACGCTCATCAGCCCCATTACCGGTGGCCTGAACGACCTCATCGGCATGGCCAGAGCGGATCACAAGCATAAAAAAACGGACCCAAACCAGAGGTTTGGGTCCGTTTATCAGTGAACCGTCAGCGGCCGCGAGGGCTGCCGAGACTCAGCACATGGCATTAACCACGGCCAGAGCGCTTACGATCCAGCTCGGTCAGCAATTTCTTGCGGATACGGATGTTCTTCGGAGTCACTTCTACCAGTTCATCGTTATCGATGAACTCGAGAGCCTGTTCCAGAGTCATGCGGATCGGCGGAGTCAGAACCTGAGCTTCGTCGGTACCGGAGGCACGCATGTTGGTCAGCTGTTTGCCTTTCAGGCAGTTAACAGTCAGGTCGTTGGAACGGGAGTGGATACCTATCACCTGACCTTCGTACACTTCGGTCGCGTGACCGATGAACAGACGACCGCGGTCTTGCAGACCGAACAGGGCGTAAGTCAGTGCCTTACCGGTAGCGTTGGAGATCAGCACGCCGTTCTGACGCTCACCGATGCTGCCACCCTTGTGCGGACCATAGTGGTCGAAGGTGTGGTACAGCAGACCGGTACCTGAGGTCATGGTCATGAACTCGGTCTGGAAACCGATCAGGCCACGGCTCGGGATCATGAAGTCCAGACGGACACGACCCTTACCATCCGGAGTCATGTTGGTCATTTCGCCTTTACGCAGACCCAGTTGCTCCATCACGGAACCCTGGTGCGCTTCTTCAACGTCCACAGTTACGGTTTCGAACGGTTCTTGCAGTTCGCCGTCAACAGTACGCAGGATTACTTCCGGACGGGATACCGCCAGCTCGTAACCTTCGCGACGCATGTTTTCGATCAGGATGGAGAGGTGCAGTTCACCACGACCGGATACGCGGAACTTGTCCGGATCATCAGTCTCTTCCACGCGCAGGGCCACGTTGTGGACCAGCTCCTGGTTCAGACGCTCCAGAATGTTGCGGGAGGTCACGAACTTGCCCTCTTTACCGGCGAACGGCGAGGTGTTGACCTGGAAGGTCATGTTCACGGTCGGCTCGTCAACGGAGAGCGGCGGCAGGGCCTCAACGGCACCGTTGTCACAGATGGTGTCGGAGATTTTCAGCTCGCCCAGACCGGTGATAGCGATGATGTCACCCGCTTGCGCGTCGGCAACTTCAGTACGGGACAGACCCAGGTAACCCAGCACCTGACCGACTTTACCATTACGGGTCTTGCCGTCAGCACCAACGATGGTGACTTGCTGGTTGGTCTTGACGCGACCACGAGTGATGCGGCCGATACCGATAACGCCCACGTAGGAGTTGTAGTCCAGCTGGGAGATCTGCATCTGGAAACCACCTTCGGCATCAGCCTTCGGCGCTTCAACGTTGTCAACGATGGCCTGGAACAGCGGCTCCATGTTTTCGGACTCGACGTCCTGATCCATGGTGGCCCAACCGTTCAGTGCAGAGGCGTAAACAACTTTGAAATCCAGCTGTTCGTCAGTCGCGCCCAGGTTGTCGAACAGGTCGAATACCTGATCCATTACCCAGTCAGGACGAGCACCCGGACGGTCAACCTTGTTGATGACCACGATCGGCTTCAGACCCTGAGCGAACGCTTTCTGGGTCACGAAACGGGTTTGCGGCATCGGGCCGTCTACGGCGTCAACCAGCAGCAGCACGGAGTCAACCATGGACAGTACGCGCTCTACTTCACCACCGAAGTCGGCGTGACCCGGGGTATCAACGATGTTGATGCGGTAGTCATTCCAGCGGATCGCAGTGTTCTTGGCGAGAATGGTGATGCCACGTTCCCGTTCCAGATCATTGGAGTCCATGATCCGTTCCTGGCCTTCCGTGGAGCGGTCCAGGGTGCCGGACTGCTGCAGCAGCTTATCAACCAGAGTCGTTTTGCCGTGGTCAACGTGCGCAATAATCGCAATATTGCGTAAATTCTCTAACATTCTCGCCTCAATCACCGGGTAAAATTGGGCGCTAATTGTACTCTTGCCTTTGTGATCTGCCTAGCAGAATTGCAGTACATTCGCGCATAACAACAGATCTGGATCATAGACCTCTCTGACAAACCCTGCTTAGATGGGCGGTGACCGTATTGCGCGCACCATTACAGCGCACCAAAACGATCCACCATCGCACTAAATTGATGCAACACGAGTCGAGATCGCCTGATTTTGGGGAGCCTCTTCAGCGAGATTGCCCTGAAATCAAGCTGTCACAAACTTGGCACGATACTGGCTTATGTGAATACGACGACGCATTCACCCAGAGAGTTTTAACACCGGAGGTTACTTAGCATGTCAGCCCAGAACGTTTTGGCCCTGATCCAGGAACACGAAGTCAAGTTTGTTGATCTGCGCTTTACCGACACCAAGGGTAAAGAGCAGCATGTATCCATCCCTGCTCACCAGGTTGATGAAGATTTCTTCGAAGACGGCAAGATGTTCGATGGTTCCTCCATCGGCGGCTGGAAGGGCATCAACGAATCCGACATGGTACTGATGCCGGACGCAGCCTCCGCCAAGCTGGACCCGTTCACCGAAGAGACCACCCTGAACATCGTTTGTGACGTGCTGGAGCCTGCCACCATGCAGGGCTACGACCGCGATCCGCGCTCCATCGCCAAGCGTGCAGAAGATTTCCTGAAGTCCAGCGGCATCGCTGACACCGTGCTGTTCGGGCCGGAGCCGGAATTCTTCATGTTCGACAACATTACTTTCTCCAACACCATGGGCCACAGCTTCGTGAAAATCGAATCTGAAGAAGCCGCATGGAACTCCGGCACTGCCTATGAGCATGGCAACAAGGGTCACCGTCCGTTCGTGAAAGGCGGTTACTTCCCGGTTGCACCGGTCGACTCCTCCCAGGATATCCGCGCCGCCATGTGTCTGGTGCTGGAAGAGATGGGCCAGGTCGTAGAAGCTCACCACCACGAAGTGGCCACTGCCGGTCAGAACGAGATCGCTACCCGCTTCAACACTCTTACACTGAAAGCTGACGAAGTACAGGTACTGAAGTACGTGATCCACAACGTGGCCCACGCCTACAACAAGACTGTTACCTTCATGCCGAAACCCATGTTCGGTGACAACGGCTCCGGCATGCACTGCCACCAGTCTCTGGCCAAGAACGGCGTCAACCTGTTCGCTGGTGACCTGTACGGCGGTCTGTCCGAGATGGCTCTGCACTACATCGGCGGTATCATCAAGCACGCCAAGGCCATCAACGCCTTCGCCAACCCGACCACCAACTCTTACAAGCGTCTGGTTCCGGGTTATGAAGCACCGGTCATGCTGGCCTACTCTGCCCGCAACCGCTCTGCCTCCATCCGTATCCCTGTGGTACCGAGCCCGAAAGCCCGTCGTATCGAAGTGCGCTTCCCGGATCCGGCTGCCAACCCGTACCTGGCCTTCGCAGCCCAGCTGATGGCCGGTCTGGACGGTATCATCAACAAGATCCATCCGGGCGATGCCATGGACAAGAACTTGTACGACCTGCCGCCGGAAGAAGCCGCAGAAGTACCGACCGTTGCCGGTTCTCTGGACGAAGCCCTGGCCGCTCTGGATGCTGACCGCGAGTTCCTGACCCGTGGCGGCGTGTTCAGCGATGACTTCATCAACTCCTATCTGGAACTGAAACAGCAGGATGTTGACCGTGTGCGCATGACTCCGCACCCGCTGGAGTTCGAACTGTACTACTCCGTCTAAGTCGCAGCAGACAGCCCATTTAGATTGGGGCAGCTTGCCGAATCGTGACAAAACCCGCCAGATGGCGGGTTTTTTCTCTGATAGGATTAAGCAAGATACCGTCAAGGAGAGATGGATGAACAAGATACATGGCATAGGAGCAATTACCCTCCTGTTACTGACCTCATTCAGTACTCATGCGGCCAAGGTCTACTCCTGGGTCGATGGCAATGGCATTACCCACTACACGGATGCCCCTCCTCCCGGCAAAAACGTAAAGGAGGTGGATCTGCGGGCTGCTCCCCTGCTGGGTAGCGCCCCCAGCTCGGTACAGGTAGACAACTTCAACAGCCTGACTGGCGCCGATGCCAAGAAGGAGCAGGAGGCGGCCAAACTGGTGATCGAGCTGCTCTCCCCGGAACAGGGCAGCACCCTGCGCGACAACACAGGCAATATCGTCTTTCAGGGTCAAATCAGCCCCAAACCGCCAACCCAGTATGATGTGCGCCTGACCCTGGATGGCAAGGCAGCCCCCATCGTCAGCAACAGCCTCTCTATCCGGGTCGAAAATGTCGATCGCGGTGCCCACGAAGCTCAGCTAGAACTGCTCGCCAAAGACGGTACGATCCTTGCTAAATCCACACCAGTCACCTTTTACCTGCATAGAGCGACCGTGACTCCGGCTCCCAAACCCACCCCCAAAGCCAACCAAGGGTGATATAGCGCACCGATGCGGGTAAACTCTATGCACCATATCGGTGCATAATAGGTGTGTAGCACCGTTTTAGGGAGAAACCTGTGCCAACCCGCTCGGACAACGCCAAAACACTCTTGGATAATTTGCTGACCGCCGTGATCCTGATGGATGAACGGCTCTGCATCCAATTCGTCAACCCGGCGGCTGAACAGCTGCTCTCCCTCAGTGAACGCCGGCTGATCGGCATCGAACTACCTCATCTGCTGGAACATATCTCCCTCGATTTGCAACGGCTCAAGCAGTGCCTCGTTTCAGGGCAAGGCTTTACCGATAGCGAAGTGACTCTGGTGGTAGAGGGAGAACCGCGACTGGTGGAGCTGAGCGCTACCCCCATGGCCGACCACGAACAGCGTCTGCTGGTCGTGGAGCTGCGCAAGATCGACCAGCAGAAGAAGATCAGTCAGGAGCAGCAGCAACATGCCCAGCAGCTGGCGGCCAAGGAGCTGGTGCGCGGCCTGGCACACGAAATCAAGAATCCCCTCGGCGGCCTGCGTGGCGCGGCCCAGCTGCTGCAAAAAGAGCTGCCCGACCCGGCGCTGCGCGAATATACCGGCATCATCATCGAACAGGCCGATCGGCTGCGGGTACTGGTCGATCGGCTGCTCGGCCCCCAGCGCCCCGGCCGTCACCAGATGCACAATGTCCATTCGGTACTGGAACAGGTACGCCGACTGGTGGAGCTCGAACTCCCTCCCTCTGTTCGCATCGAGCGGGATTACGATCCCAGCATCCCCGAATTCGAGATGGAGCCGGATCAGCTGCAGCAGGCGTTTCTCAACATAGTGCGCAACGCCGCCGAAGCACTGGGGGATCAGACCGGGCTTATCCGTATCAAGACCCGCACCGCGTTCCAGATCACCATCCACGGCCAGCGTTACCGGCTGGCGGCGGAGATCAAGATCATCGACAACGGCCCCGGCATTCCCGATGCCATTCGCGACACCCTGTTCTACCCGATGATCACCGGCAAGGAGGGGGGAACCGGGCTCGGCCTCTCCATCGCCCAGAACCTGATCGACCAGCACAAAGGGCGAATTGACTGCATCAGCTGGCCGGGTCACACCGAATTCACCATTTTTCTACCGCTTCGCAAGTAAGGGAACCCCATGACCGCCAAAGTGTGGATCGTCGATGACGACAGTTCTATCCGCTGGGTGCTGGAGCGCACTCTCGGCAGCGAAGGCTTCAACTGCGAGAGCTTTGCCGATGGCGAAGCCCTGCTGCACGCCCTTGAGCTGCGCTCGCCCGATGTGATCCTCTCCGATATCCGGATGCCGGGCATCGACGGCCTGAGCCTGCTTGAGCAGATCCACCGCCGTCAGGCCGATCTGCCCATCATCATCATGACCGCCCACTCGGATC
The DNA here is from genome assembly GCF_049171595.1 of Aeromonas sp. 603607. Taxonomy (NCBI): domain Bacteria; kingdom Pseudomonadati; phylum Pseudomonadota; class Gammaproteobacteria; order Aeromonadales; family Aeromonadaceae; genus Aeromonas; species Aeromonas sp. 603607. Next base: position 63,092 of record NZ_JAAKOV010000006.1, on the reverse strand, counting down.
TCGACAGCGCGGTCAACGCCTACCAGCGAGGCGCCTTCGAGTACCTGCCCAAGCCGTTCGACATCGACGAAGCGGTGACCCTGGTGCGCCGCGCCGAGAATCACCTCAAGGAGCAGCGCACCAAGCGCAAGTCTCGTCAGCAAGAGACCACCGCCACTCCCGAGATCATCGGTGAAGCACCAGCGATGCAGGAGGTGTTCCGTGCCATCGGCCGCCTGTCTCGCTCCAGTATCTCGGTGCTGATCAACGGCCAAAGCGGTACCGGCAAGGAGCTGGTCGCTCATGCGCTGCACAAGCACAGCCCGCGCGCCCACAAGAACTTTATCGCCCTCAACATGGCGGCCATCCCCAAAGATCTCATCGAATCCGAGCTGTTCGGTCACGAGAAGGGGGCCTTTACCGGCGCCAACAACATCCGCCACGGCCGCTTCGAGCAGGCCGACGGCGGCACCCTGTTTCTCGACGAGATCGGCGACATGCCGCTGGATGTGCAGACTCGGCTGCTGCGGGTCTTGGCCGATGGCCAGTTCTACCGGATCGGTGGCCACCAGCCGGTGCAGGTGGATGTACGGATCATCGCCGCCACCCACCAGAATCTGGAGAAACGGGTCGCCGATGGCGAGTTTCGCGAGGATCTGTTCCACCGTCTCAACGTCATCCGCATCCACATCCCCGCCCTCAAGGAGCGCCGTGAGGACATCCCCCAGCTGGCACGTCACTTCCTGCTGCGCGCCGCCAAAGAGCTGAACGTCGAGGCCAAGAGCCTGCACCCGGATACCCAGGCCTATATCAGCCGCCTGCCCTGGCCGGGCAACGTGCGCCAGCTGGAGAACGTCTGCCGCTGGCTTACCGTGATGGCCTCGGGGCAAGAAGTGCTGGTCGGCGACCTGCCTGCCGAGCTGCTCACTCCCATCACCCACAACGCCGAACCGGGCCAACCGGCGTTGCCCGGTTGCTGGCAGCAACAGTTGCAAGAGTGGGTGGCCAGCAAGCTGGCGCTGGGAGAGACAGACATCTTGGCAGATGCCATGCCTCAGTTCGAACGGATCATGCTGGAAACGGCGCTGGAACACACCCACGGCCACAAGCAGGAGGCGGCGCGCCTGCTCGGTTGGGGTCGCAACACCCTGACCCGCAAGCTGAAGGAACTCGATCTCTCCTGAGTCCCGGGGAAAAACGATTCCCATCACGCCCTGACAAATCACCGCCCGCCAGAACCCCGTTTAACCATAAACGGGGTATCTTTTTTGAAAGCCCCGCCTAGAATGGCAGGCTTTCAAACCTGACTCGACGAGGGCGCCCCCATGATTGACAGATCTCTCCCCCTGACCGACCTGCACCGCCATCTGGACGGCAACATCCGCCCGCAAACCATCCTCGAGCTGGGTCGCCAACACAACATTCAGTTGCCCGCCTTCGAGCTGGAGGCGCTGCGCCCCCACGTACAGATTGTCGAGAACGAGCCGAGCCTGGTCGCCTTCCTGAAGAAGCTGGACTGGGGTGTTGCCGTGCTGGCCGACTATGATGCCTGCCGCCGGGTCGCCTACGAGAACGTGGAAGATCTGCTGCGCGCCGGTATCGACTATGCCGAACTGCGTTTCAGTCCGGCCTATATGGCGATGGTCCACAAGCTGCACCCGCAGGGCGTGGTAGAAGCCATCATCGACGGCGTGGCCGCGGGCAGCCGCGATTTCGGTATCAAGACCAACCTGATCGGCATCATGAGCCGCACCTTCGGCACCGAGCAGTGCAATCGGGAGCTGGCCGCCTGTCTGGCCCACCGCGACAAGCTGGTCGCCATCGATCTGGCCGGTGACGAGCTGGGCTTCCCGGGGGAACTCTTTGTCGATCACTTCCGTCAGGTGCGCGATGCAGGCATGCGCGTCACCGTACACGCCGGTGAAGCCGCTGGCCCCGAGAGCATGTGGCAAGCCATTCGCGAGCTGGGCGCCGAGCGTATCGGCCACGGCGTCAAAGCGATTCAGGATCCGGCCCTGATGGCCTATCTGGCCGAGCACCGCATCGGCATCGAATCCTGCCTCACCTCCAACGTCCAGACCACCACGGTGGCGAGCCTGACCGAACACCCGATCCGCCAGTTCCTGGCTGCTGGCGTGCTGGCTTGCCTCAACACCGACGACCCGGCGGTGGAAGGGATCGACCTGCCCCACGAATATGAAGTGGCCGCTCCGGCCGCCGGCATGACCGCGAGCGAAATCCGCACCGCCCAGCAGAACGGCCTGACCCTGGCCTTCCTGAGCGATAGCGAGAAAGCCGAGCTGAGCGCCCGCGCCGCCAGCCGCTGATCCACACCGGCACTGCAAATAGAAACGGCCCACTTCGGTGGGCCGTTTCTATTTGCGGATTTCTGATGATGAGTAAGCACTGGGCCAGCTGGCAGATAGCAAAAGACCCAAACAGTGTTTGGGTCTTTTGTTGATGTCGGCGCAGGTAGAAACTACTACCGCTCCTTGTCACGCTCCAGCGCCCGTTCCACCAGCGGCTCGGGCAGGCTCTTGGTCACCTCCACCCCCAGCTCGCGGAAACGCTCGACCTGGGCAATCAGGTTGCCACGGCCGTTGACCAGCCGTCCCATCGCCTTGTCGTAGCTCTCCTGCGCCTTGTGCAGGCTGCCGCCCATCTGCTGCATCTCCTCAACAAACAGCCGCAGCTTTTCGTAGAGGCGACCGGCCCGCTCGGCGATCTGGCGAGCATTCTGGTTCTGCCGCTCGTAGCGCCACAGGTTTTCGATGGTGCGCAGCGCCACCATCAGGTTGGTGGGGCTCACCAGCAGGATGTTGTTGTCGAGACCGTAACGCACCAGCGAGGGATCGGCCTCCATCGCGGTAAGGAAGGCCGGCTCCACCGCCACGAACATCAGCACATAGTCGAGGGTGCGCACCCCGGGCAACTGCTGGTAATCCTTGCGACCCAGCTCGCGGATATGGTTGCGCACCGAGGCGACGTGTTCCTTGAGCGCCACCGCCTTCTCCAGCTCGTCCTCAGCGTTGTACCAGCGCTCGTAGGCGGTCAGCGACACCTTGGCGTCGATGATGATGTCCTTCTCCTGCGGCAGGTGGACGATGACGTCAGGTTGGTAACGCTTGCCCTTCTCCACCTCGATATTGACCTGGGTGTGGTACTCGTGACCTTCGCGCAGACCGCACTCGCTGAGGATCCGCGCCAGCACCACTTCCCCCCAGTTGCCCTGCTGCTTGCTGTCGCCCTTGAGGGCGCGGGTCAGGGCCGCAGCCTCTTCGGTCATACGAGCATTGAGCTCGGCGAGGCGCTCCAGCTCGAACTTGAGACTGTGGCGCTGGGCCGTCTCCTGCGCGTGGGTCTCCCCTACCTGACGGCGGAAGCCCTCCAGCTGCTCCTTGAGTGGAGTGAGCAGCAGATCGAGGCTGTTCTGGTTGAGTTCACGGAAGTTGCCGGAGTTTTGCTCGAAGATCCGGTTGGCAAGGTTCTCGAACTGCTGGCTGAGGCGCTGCTCCGCCTCCTGTTGCAGTTGCAGCTTCTCGGCGGCGGCCAGCCGCTCGCTGCGCAGGGTTGCTTCCGCATCCTTGAGACGGGCGGTGAGCTTGATGAGCAGGGTCTGCTGCTGATCCAGCTTCTGCTGCCCCTGTTGCCGCTCATCCTGCAACTCGTCAAAACGCTCCTGCAGCGCCTGATAACGCTCCTCTGCCAGCAGCAGCTCCTGAGTCTGCGCTGTGCTGCTGCGCCGGCCAATCAGCCAGCCTGTGCCGAGTGCCAGCAGGGCGGCTGGCAGCAGGATGACCCAGAGCCCGGGCTCGATCATTTACGGCTCCGCTGGCGCAGGAAGAGTTCGAGATAGCGGTTGGCCAGCAGCCAGAGCAGCACGTAGATGAGGTAGGCGGCGAGCACCACCCACTTGTGGGTGTTGACGCCGGTATCGAGCTCGGCGAACTCGATATCCTTGATGCGGCAGTAGGCCCACATCAGCAGGGGAAAGACATAGAGCAGGGACGCACGCCAGAGAAATAGCCACATATGTTTTCATTCAACCACGTAAAAAGACCCGCCTAGCTTACACAAGGGCAACTGCGCTTGCGATCCTGACGGCCGCTATTCTCTGGCCTGCTTCCCGAAACTTCGATAAAATTAACCCCTAATAGGTATCAGGGGCGAGCATGACTCACTATTTCCTCCGTTGGCTGACACAAGGTTGGCAAGCTTCCCGCAAGCCCGCCGTGGTTTGCCATGAAGCGCGCCCGCCATGGGCCATCGAGGAGTCCCAGTACCTCTCCCTCTGCAGCCGCTGTGGCGAGTGTTTCAAGGCCTGCCCGCGCGGTCTGCTCAAACCGGCCACCCAGGAGGAGTACGAGGGGAGCCCCATCGCCGGTACGCCGGTACTCGATCTCGCCTGTGGCCAGTGCAGCTACTGCGGCAGCTGCGCCAGAGCCTGTCCCACCGGCGCCCTCGACCTGCAGCTGGGTCGTCAGGTGCAGACCCGGGTGCAGATTGAAGAGAGCTGTCAGGCACGGCAGGGCTTCTACTGCCTGCTCTGTGAAGATGCCTGTCCCCAGCAGGCAATCAAGGCCACAGCCGATGGCATCAACGTCAACATGGATGCCTGCAATGGCTGCGGCGCCTGCGGCCTCGCCTGTCTGCACGGCGCCATCACCCTGATCCGCCAGCCGGGCAATCGCTGACAAACAAAAGGGGCCATCAGGCCCCTTCTATATCTGTTCTTGCTTCCTGCCCATCAGGCCATCGCCAGAATTGACTCCTGCTCGATGCCCAGCAGATGGCAGAGACGGTTCGGATCGCGCACCGCATCGGCCAGGGTGTACTCACCCAGCACTTCGAGGAAGGCGTTCATGGCGCGGCGCAAAATGCCCTGAATGCGGCAGCCACCGGAGAGACGGCAGTTCTCGCGCTTGCAGTCGACCGGACAGAGCACGTGCTCCATATCCATCACCACATCGCGCAGGTTGATGGAGACCGCGGAGCGACCGAGGCGGATACCGCCATGCTTGCCACGTACCGTCTCGATGTACCCCTTGATGCCGAGCTGGTGCACTATCTTGACCACGTGGTTGCGAGAGATGCCGAAGGTATCGGCCACTTCGGTAATGGTCGACAGGCGATCGCCCGGCTGCACCGCTAGGAAGGTCAGGGTACGCAGGGCGTAGTCGGTAAATCGTGTCAGTTGCATGGTCGCACTTGCCTCTTACTACAAGCCAGGAATCAGGACGACAACATTGAGCTAAGAGGCAGGAGACAACCGGTTTGCCTCTGTTCGCCATTGGTTCGCCAGAGGAGGGGCCTGTCTCTTAATCTGAGTTGCGGAGTGACAAGGTTAAGAGCAGCACAACCGGGTGTCGATGAAGATGCACATAAATCGACACTTTCTTTGATTGATCGCAAACTTGCCGGGTTAGCCCGGCGTTTACCTCCATTCTGGCGGCTAAATTTCCCGAAATTCCTCACCGCCGCACCCAACAGACAAGAGGGGAAATCTCCCTTCGAACAGTGAATAAACGGGGCGTCAGTGCGGCTGTTTCAGCCAGTTTTTCAGCGCGACCGATGGGATGGAGCTCTCGGAGGCGACGGCAAACGCCCCCCAGTCCACCGCGCACTGTAGCGCATCCTTGATCGCCATGCCGCGCGCCAGGCCATGGATCAATCCGCCAGCGAAAGCATCCCCTGCTCCCGTGGTATCGACCACCGAGACTGGCCGCGCGGCGACCCTAATCTGCTCGTCGCCATGGATGGCCACCGCCCCCGCCTTCCCTTCGGTCAACACAAGCCATTCAAGCTGCTCACCCGCCAACTGGCGGGCATGTTGCCAGGGGTCACTTACCTCGCCGAGATCGGAGCGGGAGGCCACCAGCACATGGCAGGGACGGCGTGCTTGGCCGCCCTTGGGATACTGGGCCAACACAAAGCTCTTGCCGAGCATCTGGCGCATATAACTGATGATGGCGGTGCCGGGATAGTTCACGTAGAGGCAGTCGATCCCCTCCTGTGGCAGATCACCGGGCAGATCGGGACGACGGGGACGGCGAAGTATGGTGCGCTCGCCGGTGGAGTCCACCAGGATCAGCAACTCGCCGGTCTCGCCGCCAAAGCGCTCCACATGGCTGCAATCCAGCCCGTAACCGGCCGCCTGCTCCAGCAGCCAGTCGCCGGTCTCGTCCAGCCCGATGCGTGAGGCAATGGTCACCTCGTGACCCGCCCACACCAGCCCGATGCCGGTATTGGCGGCACCACCTCCCAGCCTGCGTCCCTGATCCACGTATTGCAGCCGGGCCCCCGCCACCAGCGGTTCGGAGAGGGAGAGCACATGATCACAGTTGAGATTGGCAAGCAGCAGAATACGTGACATAGAGACCTCGGACGATGGAGATAGCCCAAAAGAGACAGGCTGAACCCCGAGTAGAGCCCAGCCTGACTGAAGAGACAACCGTAAGCGATCGGTAATCCGATCGGGATCAATAGATGGGCAGTTCCACCCCGGCCAGCAGCTCGTCGATGCGCGCCTGGGTCGGTTGTTGCATCACGCTCTGGATCACCTCCTTGGTGAGGTGAGGCGAGAAAGAGCTGATGAAGTCATACATGTAGTTCTGCAGCAGAATGCTCTTGCTGAAGCAGATTTGGGCCGGACAGGGCTTGAACAGGTGCTCCAGATTGATGGAGACCAGCCCGGGGCTGTCGGTGTCGTTGGCCACCAGCGAGGAGATGATGCCGATGCCAAAGCCCAGCTCCACATAGCGCTTGATCACTCCGGCATCCATTACCGTCATGTAGTAGCTCGGGGTCAGCCCCGCCGCCTGAAACACCTCATCCTGCACCTGCCGACCGGTGGCACCGCTCTCGTAACTGAGGATGGGGTAGTGGCAGAGCTGCTCCAGGGTCGGCTTCTTCACCTTGGCCAGCGGGTGATCCTGTGGCACCACCAGCGAGAGGGTCCAGAGGTAGGCGGGCAGCGCGATCAGCTCCTTGTCGAAGCCAATTTCGTGGGCAACGATGGAAAAATCGGAGTAACCCTTGCTGATCTGCTCCTTGCTCGCCGACATCACCGGATGGAGGTGGAACGAGATTTTGGGGTACTTCTTGGTGAAGTAGGTAACCGACTTGGGCAGCAGATAGCGGGCGATAGTGTGGGTAGTGTGAATGTTGAGGGTGCCCACGGTCGGATCCAGATACTCACGGGAGATCGCCTTTATCTTGCTCTCGATGTTGAGCATCGCCTCGGCACACTTGATGATCTCCTCGCCCACCGGGGTGATGCGGTGCAGATGCTTGCCACGGCGCTCGAAGATCCGCACTCCCAGCTCGCTCTCCAGCAGGCCGATCTGCTTGCTGACCCCGGGCTGGCTGGTATAGAGCGCATCGGACGCCACCGAGACGTTGAGGTTGTGGTCCCGGATCGCGATCAAGTACTTCAATTGCTGTAGTTTCAAGGCTTCACCCTCTCAAGCTGGTGCGGCGATCACGCCAGACAAACAGGCCGCCACAAAGGGCGGCCAGTGTATCATCCGATCCCGACATCGCAGCGCTTGATCCTTCATTTTGCTACAAAATCTAGCACCCGAAGGGGGTCGCTGACAAACCGGGCTCAGGCTGCGCCGGCCCGCAGCGGCAGGATCCCCAAAAACTGCAGCAACCACTGCATCATGGTGGTCGAATCCACCTCTCCCTCCAGCGAGGAGAGGCTGCTCTGGTAACGCTCGTCGGGTAACAGGCCTCGGCGCCGCTCGATCAGCGCCCGGTTGTACTCCACCGAAAATTCCGGATGTCCCTGAATGGCAACTATGTTGTTCCCCTGCAGGAACATGAAGTTGGGGCAAAAATCGTTGCCCGCCAGCCGGGTCGCTCCGGGGGGCAGCAGGGCCACCTGATCCTGATGACTGGCCAGAATACGGATCTGATCACGAGACGGCGCCATCCAGGGCTCATCAGCCAACATGGGGTGCACCGACACTCCCAGCCCCCACCCCTTGGTAGACTTCACCACCTCGCCCCCCAGCGCCTGGGCGATCACCTGATGACCAAAACAAATCCCGGCCAGCTTGACGTCGGCATCATGGGCCCGACGGATCCAGCCACGCAACGCCTTGATCCAAGGGATATCGCTATAGGCATCGTGGCGCGAGCCGGTGATGAGCCAGGCATCGCACTCGTGCAGATCCTCCGGCAGCTCCCCATCGATGGCTGACCAGACCCGAAACTCCAGCTCGGGTGCCAGCGGCTGAAACCCCCTGATAAACATCTCGGAGTAGACGGGGCCAAAACGATCCGCCAGATCGGGATCCAGCCGGTCACAATCGAGAATTCCCAATCGCATCTGTTGCTCCTTTACAGAAGTGCCCCCGCAGACCAGCGATCTGCGGGGGCAAGAGAATTAAATCATGGTGGTGAGCCCTGGGCTCATCACTTCATGGTTGGCATGGAGAATTCGGCACCACTGCGCAGGCTCTGGGGCCAGCGCGCCGTCACCGTCTTCATCCGGGTATAAAAGCGAACCCCATCCGGCCCGTGCATGTTGAGCGGCCCGAAGATGGAGCGCTTCCAGCCGCCAAAGCTGTGAAACGCCATCGGCACCGGAATGGGAACGTTCACCCCTACCATACCGACCTGTACCCGCGCCGTGAAGTCCCGCGCGGTGTCGCCGTCGCAGGTAAAGATGGCGGTGCCATTGCCGTACTCATGTTCATTGATGAGTCGCAGCGCCGTCTCGTAGTCCGGCACCCGCACGATGGAGAGCACGGGGCCGAAGATCTCCTCGCGATAGATGCGCATCTCGGGGGTCACCTCGTCAAACAGGCAGCCACCGATAAAGTAACCCTCGTCGTGGCTCAGCGTGCGACCATCGACTCGCAGCGCGGCCCCTTCGGCCACCCCCTGATCCACATAACCGCGCACCTTGGCCAGATGCTCCTTGCTGATAAGCGGCCCCATCTCGTTTTCCGGGCTCTGGCCCAGCCCCGGGCCCACCCGCAGCTTCTCAACGAGCGGTTTCAGTTTGGCTACCAAGGCATCGGCGGTCTCGTCACCCACTACCACGGCTACCGAAATGGCCATGCAGCGCTCGCCCGCCGCCCCATAAGCAGCCCCCATCAGAGCTGAGACCGCCTGATCGAGATCAGCATCCGGCATCACCACCATATGGTTCTTGGCGCCGCCCAGCGCCTGCACTCGCTTGCCGTGGGCCGAGGCGGTGGCATAGATGTACTGGGCGATGGGGGTGGAGCCGACAAACGACACGGCGCCGACCCGCGGGTCGGTCAGCAGCACGTCCACCACCTCCTTGTCACCGTTCACCACGTTGAGCACGCCGTCCGGCAGACCGGCCTCCTTGAGCAGCTCGGCCATCCGCAGCGAGAGAGAGGGATCCTTCTCGGAGGGTTTGAGAATGAAGGTGTTGCCGCAGGCAATCGCGACCGGGAACATCCAGAGCGGCACCATGGCCGGGAAGTTGAACGGGGTGATGCCGGCGCAAACCCCGACCGGCTGCATCATGGAGTAGCTGTCTACCCCGCGACCGACGTTGAGGGAGTGCTCCCCCTTGAGCAGATGGGGAATGCCGCAGGCAAACTCCACTACCTCCAGCCCGCGGGTCAGCTCACCCTGCGCATCGGAGAAGACTTTGCCGTGCTCGCGGCTGATGAGCTCGGCCAGCTCGTCCCTGTGCTGCTCCATCAACTCTTTGAAGCGGAAAAAGACCCGAGCCCGCACCAGCGGCGGGGTTTGCGACCAGTCGGCAAAGGCACGCTCGGCGATGGCGATCGCCTCCTGACACTCGGCGGCGCTGGAAAGCCCGACGCTCCCCTGCTGCTTGCCGCAGGCTGGGTTGAAGATGGCGCCCTGGCGCTCGCTACGACTCTCCTGCGGCTGGCCGTTGATGAAGTTGCTGACCCTGTATGTCATGTATCCTCCGTGATAATTGATGTGGTGATTGCGCTGAACAAGACAACGCAAGGCCCCGCCAGCGCGGGGCCATCAAATGGGTTAGGGTTGTGCCTGCAGGGCATCCTGCAGCAGGGTGAAGAGATCATCGATCTGGCTGCGCTCGATGATGAGGGGTGGCGACAGGGCGATGATGTCGCCGGTCACCCTGATCAGCGCCCCCTTCTCGAAGCAGCGGACAAACACCTCATAGGCGCGCTTGCCCGGCGCATCCGGCATGGATTCAAGTTCGATACCGGCCACCAGCCCGTAGTTGCGCACATCCTTCACATGCTTGCAGCCCTTCAGCGAATGGGCCGCCTCCTCCCAGTAGCCCGCCAGATCCGCGGCGCGGCTAAGCAGGTTCTCGTTGCGATAGATCTCGAGGGTCGCCAGACCCGCAGCAGCAGCCACCGGATGACCGGAATAGGTGTAGCCGTGGAACAGCTCGATAGCCCCCTTACCTGCCGCCATCATGTCGTCATAAATATGCTTTTGCACCAGCACAGCTCCCATGGGGATAGCGCCGTTGGTGAGCCCCTTGGCGCAGGTGATCATGTCGGGGATGACATCGAACTCCTGCGCGGCGAAGGGAGAGCCAAGGCGACCGAAACCGGTGATCACCTCGTCAAAAATCAGCAGGATGCCGTGTTTGGTGCAGATCTCCCGCAGCCGCTTGAGGTAGCCTTTGGGCGGCATCAGCACGCCGGTACTGCCGGCGATGGGTTCGACGATCACCGCCGCTATGTTGCTGGCATCGTGCAGAAAAACGATCTTCTCCAGCTCGTCGGCCAGCGCCACATCCTCCTCAGGCAACCCTTTGGTGAAGGCATTTTTGGCGATGTTGAGGGTATGGGGCAAATGATCCACCCCGGTCAGCAGGGAGCCAAACCACTTGCGATTGCCAGGAATGCCCCCCACCGAGATGCCGCCAAAGCCAACCCCGTGATAACCCCGCTCGCGACCAATCAGCCGGGTGCGGGTGCCCTGACCGCGAGCCCGCTGCCAGGCCAGTGCGATTTTGAGCGCGGTATCGACCGACTCTGAGCCGGAGTTGGTATAGAAGACATGGCCAAAGCCCTGGGGAGCGATCTCCACCAGCCGGTTGGCCAGCTCGAACGGCAACGGGTGGCCCATCTGGAAAGTGGGGGCGAAATCGAGGTGGGAAATCTGCTGGGAGACCGCCTCGGCAATCTCGCGCCGACCATGGCCCGCGTTGCAACACCAGAGTCCGGCAGTGCCATCCAGTATCTTGCGGCCATCCTCTGAGTGATAATACATCCCCTCCGCCGACTTCAGGATGCGCGGCGCCGCCTTGAACTGCTGGTTGGCGGTGAACGGCATCCAGAAGGCGGACATGTCGGAGGGAGTATTGATGTCGCTGATCGGTTTCATGGTCACCTCATCCTTAAGGTGTTTAGCAACTATTGGCCATTGCCTATTAAATTAAACACCTGAATCCATAAAAAAGGGCTCATTATCGCCCTGTCTGATGCCACCCCTAGCTAGATGACTCTACAGGGTGGTATAAGATATTTAACACAAATTTAATAATAGTAAACAGTCAAGGAGTGTCTATCGATGGATATCGGTCACCGTCTCAAGGCGGTTCGCACCAAGGCGGCCCTCTCCCAGCGCGAGCTGGCCAAACGCTCGGGCGTGACCAACGGATTCATCTCCCAGATCGAAAAGAATCAGGTGAGCCCGTCAGTTGCCTCCCTGCGCAAGGTACTGGAAGGGATCCCCATGTCACTGGCCAGCTTCTTTACTGACGAGACCGAAATGGACTCCGAAGTGATCTTTCGCGCCGCCGATATGCCGGATCTCGGCACTCACCCCATTAGCTACCGGCTGGTGGGCCACAGCCGTGCCAACCGTGCCATCGGCATGTTGCAGGAGGTGCTGCCACCGGGCGCCGACACTGGCGACGACATGCTGAGCCACGAGGGTGAAGAGTGCGGCATCGTCATCAAGGGCGAGGTTGAAGTGACCGTGGGTGAGCAGATCTACCTGCTGACACCGGGGGACGGCTACTACTTCGACAGCCGCACTCCTCACCGTTTTCGCAATGTGGGCGAGCAGGAGTGCGTATTGATTTCGGCCAATACCCCCGCCAGTTTCTAACAGGGTGATAAGGGGCCAGCCAGCCGCCAATGTTTAATGAATTGTTACAAAATGGATTTACAAGTGGCAGGATGTTTAGCATATTGATACGCGGACAATGACTTTTGCCGGTTCAAGGAGTGAACATGAGTGACCTGACCCTGGCCCAGTGGCAACACAAGGCCGCCCATCTGACCCTGCCCTCACAAGCCTTTATCAACGGTAGCTATCGGGATGCCGTCAATGGTGCCACCTTCGACTGTATCAACCCGGCCAACGGCAAGCTGCTGACCAAGGTAGCAGCCTGCGATGCCGCCGATGCCGAGCTGGCGGTACAGGCCGCGCGTGATGCCTTCAACGACAAGCGCTGGAGCGGCCTGCCGCCGAAACAGCGCAAGCTGATCATGCAGCGCTTCGCCGAACTGATGCGTCTCAACAAGGTGGAGCTGGCACTGCTGGAGTCGCTGGACATGGGTAAACCCATCGGCGATGCCATGGGCTACGATGCCCCTGCCGCCGCCAACTGCATCGCCTGGAACGCCGAAGCGATCGACAAGATCTACGATCAGGTCGCGCCGGTCGAGGAATCCGCCCTGGCGCTGGTGACCCGGGAACCGCTCGGGGTCGTTGCCGCCATCGTGCCGTGGAACTTCCCGCTGGTGATGGCCTGCTGGAAGCTGGGGCCGGCGCTCGCTACCGGCAACTCGGTCATTCTCAAACCTTCCGAAAAGTCCCCCCTGACCGCCTTGCGTATCGCAGGTCTGGCCAAGGAGGCAGGCATTCCTGACGGCGTGTTCAACGTGCTACCGGGCTTTGGCCATACCGTGGGCGAGGCGCTGGCCATGCACATGGATGTGGATTGCATCACCTTCACCGGATCCACCAAAATCGGCAAGCACCTAGTGGAGTGTTCCGGCAAGTCCAACCTCAAGCGCGCCTTTATGGAGTGCGGCGGCAAGAGCCCCAACATCATACTGGCGGATGCGCTGGACCTGGATGCCGCGGCCAAGAGCGCCGCTGGCGCCATCTTCTACAACCAGGGCGAGGTGTGTACCGCCGCCTCTCGCCTGCTGGTGCAAAACAGCATCAAGCCGCAATTTATGGAGCGACTGCTGGCCCATGCCCGCGAGTGGATCTCAGCCAACCCGCTCGACCCTGCGACCCGCATCGGCGCCATGGTGGATCACATCCAGATGGAGCAGGTGCTGCGCTATGTCGAGATTGGCAAGCAGGAGGGAGCCAAGCTACTGCTGGGAGGCAAACGCACCAATCTTGAGAGCGGCGGCTTCTATATCGAGCCCACCATCTTCGACGAGGTGACACCCGAGATGCGGATCTTCCGCGAGGAGATTTTCGGCCCTGTGCTGGCAGTGACCGGTTTCGACACGCTCGAAGAGGCCATTGCACTGGGCAACGACACCGACTACGGGCTGGCAGCAGCGATCTGGACCGCGGATCTCAACAAGGCGGTGAAGGGTTCCCGCGCCCTGCGTGCTGGCACCGTATTCGTCAACAACTGGGATGGCGGCGACATGACCATGCCGTTTGGTGGCTTCAAGCAGTCTGGTAACGGTCGTGACAAGTCGCTGCACGCGCTGGAGAAGTACACCGAGCTGAAAAGTACCTGGATCCAGCTCGAATAAAGGTATAAATAGCCATCATCATCAGCAATGGGGGAGAAATCCCCCCTTTTGCATTTTGGTCTTCCATCAGGCGGCACAATCGATATAATCATCAAATAAGCAAACCATTAAATATAAAGACAAAAATGCTATTTTTTCTGGGAAGCGTACTTTTTCTGGTGATCGGGTTGCCCCTGCTGTTTTTCGTGCTGGGGCACGGCGAGGCCTACGTGACCTGGGGCCCCTGGATCTCCGCCATCGCCCTGATGTTGTGGCTGTTGATGGACGTCGACAAGATCCGTCGCGGCAAAGGCTGACCAGCTTCCAACCGTATTCTCAAACTTCGTTTATTCGCTTCTTTCCTCGATAAAGGATCGCTACACTGATTTTTTGCGATGTTTTCCCGCATCCAACGCATCAGTAAAGGTCATCCGCATGCCGCAACAGATCCAGCGCCAGGGCGTCATCTACGCCCTGTGCGCCTATACCCTTTGGGGCATAGCCCCCATCTATTTCAAGACCATCTCTGCCGTCCCGGCCGCTGAAATTCTGACCCACAGGATGATCTGGTCCTGCGTACTGCTGATGGTGCTCACCCTGGCAGGCCGCCAGTGGCACAAGGTGCAGGCAGTGCTGCGTCAGCCAAAAGTGCTGCTCACCCTGGCGTTTACCTCGGTCACCGTTGGCGGCAACTGGCTGCTGTTTATCTGGGCCATCAACAACGGCCACATGCTGGATGCCAGCCTCGGCTACTACATCAACCCGCTGTTCAACGTGCTGCTGGGGATGGTGTTTCTGAGCGAGAAACTGCGCCGACTGCAGTGGTGGGCGGTGGCACTGGCCTTTGCCGGAGTGACGATCCAGCTTATCGCCTTTGGCTCTCTGCCATGGATTGCACTGGTGTTGGCGTCGAGCTTCGCCATCTATGGCCTGGTGCGCAAAAAACTGGCCCTCGATGCACTTACCGGCCTGCTGATCGAAACCATGATCATGCTGCCACCGGCAGCCATCTATCTGTGGGGCTTTGCCGACAGCCCCACCAGCCATCTCACCCAGAACGACTGGCACCTCAACCTGCTGCTGATCGCTGCTGGCGCCGTCACCACAGCCCCTCTGCTCTGCTTTACCGCTGCCGCGACACGGCTCAAGCTCTCCACCCTGGGCTTCTTCCAGTACATAGGCCCCAGCCTGATGTTCATCCTCGCTGTCACTCTCTACGGCGAGGAGCTGGCAATGGACAAGGCTCTTACTTTCGCCTGTATCTGGAGCGCGCTGCTGATCTTCACGCTGGATGGGCTGCGCAACGGCAAGCGTCCTGCTGCAACGAGCAATATAAAGCATTCAAAATCAAATCAGTAGCTAACAAAGTCATCAAAAGCGATATGCCATTTTCTCGCCCCCTGACCTGTTAAACCGGTAGCCTTGGACTCAATGTGGGAATAGGATCCGCACTCCCTATTCTCCATCCAGCTATAAGGAATTACAGCTATGACTCGAAAATGGTCGCTCCCCATCGTGGCAATCGCGGGGGGAGCGTTACTCTGGCTTGGCAACACCTTTGGTATGAAATGGGCTCTGATGGCCCTGATCGGATTCGGCTTCGGCTTCACCCTCTCCTTCAGTCGCTTCGGCATCGTATTCGGTTGGCGCGAAATGCTGACCAAGCGCAACAGCTACTACGTGCGGGTTCACCTGCTCACCATCGCCATCGAAATTCTGCTGTTCACCTGCTTCCTCTCCTTTAGCCACGCCCTGTTTGGCGATGCCATGGTGGGCAACGTGATGGCTATCGGCATTCCCTTTATTGTCGGCGCCTTCCTGTTCGGCATCGGCATGCAGCTGGCAGGCGTCTGCGCCACCGGCACGCTCTACTGCTGTGGCGAAGGGCAACCCCGCTTCTGGCTGGTGCTGATCTGCTACGGCATCGGCACCCTCATCAGCAACCAGTTCCGCCCCGAGCTGACCGCAACCTTCTCCAGCCAGGTAGTGCTGGCCAAGGATCTGACCGGCAACATCTGGAGCGGCATGCTGCTCAACCTGGCGCTGGTTGCCGTGCTGTTCATGCTGTTTCGCAACAGCGAACTCAAGCGCACCGGCGAGCTCAAGCCCCTCTTCAGCGGCGGCAACCTGTTCTGGCGCGATGGCCGCTTCACCGTGCTGACCGGCGGCATCATCATCGCCCTGCTCAACTCTGCCGTTGTCGCCCTGCACGGCTCGGCCTGGACCATCACCGGCGCCGTCTATGACATGGCGCTGCGCGGTGCCTCCCTGTTTGGCCTGTTCGAGGGCAACCCCAAGCTGGACCAGCCGCTCTTCATCAACCCCATGGTCGGCATGTTCTGGCTCGGCATTCTGGGGGCCATGCTGGCGCGCTGCATCAGTGGTGGCGGTAACTTCGCCCCGATGCGGATCGGCAACAGTCTGGCATCCATCCTCGGCGGCCTGCTGATGGGGATGGGCGCAATGTACAGCGCCTGCAACCTTGGCGGCTTCTTCGATGGCACCGCCTCCGGCAGCCTGCACGGCTGGGTCTGGATGCTGATGGCCCTCGCCGGCAGCCTGATCGGCATTCGCCTGCGCCCGCTGTTCAAGCTCTGAGTCACAGACCTTTAGTCGCCAACAAGGTAGTCAGGTCACACCAAATAGAGAGAGCCAGTCCGCTTACGCGGGCTGGCTCTCTTTTTTCTCTCGCGCCGGGATCACACCGGCCCGTCAGCTAGCACGTCATCAGAACCACTGGCCGTGGCGCTTGATGTAGATGGTCTTGACGGTCTGGGTCAGCCCCATGTAGGCCAGCATGGTGATCACCAGCCACATGAAGTACTTGGGCCCATCCAGAGTGATGAAGCCGAAGTGCTCAGCCACAGGCGAGAAGGGCAGGTAGCAACCGATGGCAATGGCGATCGAGGTGGAGAGCAGTACCGGCAGGGTAGCGGTACTCTGCAGGAACGGGATCTTGCGGGTACGCAGCATATGTACCACCAGCGTCTGCGACACCAGCCCCTCGATAAACCAGCCGGAGTTCATGATGGCCTGACCGTTGACCAGCGGATCCATGCTGCCGTTGGCGGTGGCATAGAGGGCACCGGCACCGAACACGAACCACATCAGGCAGTAGGTGCTGATATCGAACACCGACGAGGTCGGGCCAAGCCAGAGCATGAAGCGCTTGATGTTGCTCGCCTCCCACTTGCGCGGCCGCTTGAGGAACTCGGGGTCCATCTTGTCCCACGGCAGCAGCATCTGGGAGACGTCATACACCAGATTCTGGATCAGCATCTGCATCGCCAGCATGGGTGCCCAGGGCAGCCAGGCGGAGGCGACCAGCACCGAGAAGACGTTGCCGAAGTTGGAGCTGGCGGTCATGTTGAGGTACTTGAGGATGTTGCCAAAGGTCTCGCGCCCCTTGATCACCCCCTCCTCCAGCACCATCAGGCTCTTCTCCAGCAGGATGATGTCGGCAGTCTCCTTGGCAATGTCAGCACCGCTGTCCACCGAGATCCCCACGTCCGCATCCCGCAGCGCCGGGGCATCGTTGATGCCGTCGCCAAGGAAACCGACGGTGTTGCCGTTGGCCTGCAGTGCCTTCACCACCCGCGACTTCTGCAGCGGGGTGAGCTTGGCGAAGATGGTGGTCTGTTTGACCGCCTCGCACAGCGCCACGTCGTCCATCCCTTCGATATCCTTGCCGAGCAGCGGCACGCCGGGCTCCAGCCCTACGTCACGACACACCTTGCTGGTGATGATGGGATTGTCACCGGTCAGCACCTTGACCGCCACACCATAGTCGTTCAGCGCACGGATGGCCGGTGCGGCCGAATCCTTGGGCGGATCGAAGAAGGTGAGGAAGCCGCGCACCACCAGATTGACCTCATCACTGGTACGATAGCTCTGCTTGCACTCGCCTGCCGAGATCTCGCGGGTCGCCACGATCAATACCCGATAGCCCTCGGCATTGAACTCCTCGCTCTGGCGCAGCAGGGCAAGGCGATCGGCGTCGGTCAGATCCCGCACCTCCTGGCCATCGGCGATCTGGCTGGAGACGGCCAGCATCTCTTCCACCGCCCCCTTGGAGACCATCAGCTGCTGGCCACGCTCATCCTGTACGATCACCGACAGACGGCGGCGCACGAAGTCGAATGGCAACTCATCCACCTTGCTGTAACCAGCCGGCTTGCAGCCAGCTCCCAGCACATCGGCATGCTCGATCACCGCGATGTCCATCAGGTTCTTCATGCCGCTCTGATGATAACTGTTGAGCCAGGCCAGCTGCAGGATCCGATCGTCCCGGTTGCCACGCACGTCGTAGTGGTGCTCGAGGATGATCTTGTCCTGGGTCAGGGTACCTGTCTTGTCGGTGCAGAGCACGTCCATGGCACCGAAGTTCTGCACCGAGTTGAGCCGTTTGACCACCACCTTGCGCTTGGCCATGGCCACCGCCCCTCGCGCCAGGTTGGCGGAGACGATCATCGGCAGCATCTCGGGGGTGAGCCCTACCGCCACCGCCAGCGCGAAGGTGAGCGCCGACATCCAGTCACCACTGCTGATACCACTGAGCATAAAGACGATGGGCACCATCACCAGCATGAAGCGGATCAGCAGCCTGGTGACGCTGTTGACGCCGCGATCGAAACTGGTCTCGATGCGCTTGTGGCTCACCACGTTGCGGGCCAGCGAACCGAAGTAGGTGTCGCTGCCGGTGGCCACCACCACAGCCTTGGCTGTACCGCTCACCACGTTGGTGCCCATGAAGCAGATGTTGGGCTGATCGAGCAACCCCACGTCCCCTGTGCTGTTGCCGTCTGCCGACTTCTCGGCCACAGCTCCCAGAGTGTCATACTTCTCTACCGGCAGTGCTTCACCGGTCAGCACCGCCTGGCTGATGAAGAGATCGCGGGATTCAATCAGCTTGATGTCGGCGGGGATCATGTCTCCCGCCTGCAAGTGCACTATGTCTCCGGCCACCAGCTCGGTCATTGCCACCTCCTTGCGCTGGGGGGTAGCGCCCGGCGAGGGACGACGCTGTACAGTGGCAGTGTTGCGCACCAGTGACTTGAGCGCCTCGGCCGCCTTGGCGGAACGGTACTCCTGCCAGAAGCGCAGCAGACCGCTCAGGCCCACCATGACACCGAGGATGATCACCTTGACCCAGTCCTCATCACCCGGCTCGGCCATCAGCACGTCCATCACGTAACTGACCAGCCCAAGCACCATCAAGACCATCACAAACGGGTTTTTGAACGCCTGCAGCAGCTGGATCAATGGATGGGGCGGCTTGTCGTGGGTCACCTCGTTGGGGCCAAACTGGACCAGACGGTTGGCCGCCTCGGTCGCGGTCAGGCCGTCGATATTGCCGCGCACGGCAGTGAGGGTGTATTCGAGGGACTTGTCGGCCTCGTCGAGCACCCGGGAGGAGAGCTTCTCATTGGCACGGCCCGGGGCGACGAACCCCTGTTGCTTGTGCCGGCTGGCAGTATGTTGTTGCTTCATAACTTTAAATCCTGATTTTCGCTTGCAGAAGGGCCCTGTCGCGGGCCAGGCCAGGCGTCAGTACTGATATCGAAAGCTGTGAACCCGACTCGTTGCCGGCACGCTCAACTGGCGCGCACGGGGCGGCTCGTCAGACAAATGTCTGCCGTCGAGCTAACCTGCATGGTTGGGTCAGATCAGGGGTCAGAACACCGCATCCCGTCCCCGCAGGGGGGATCAGGAGTGGGGAGACGTGAACCCCGAGGGTCGAGGTTTGGGCTCTTCGGTCATACGATATCCTCCGAGTGGGGTGGAGAGAGGGCCGGACGAACCATGGACAGCGATACACACTGTCGTTGGCAGGCATGGCCGCGAGTCTGCATTATCAGCGGACCAATCCGGTGATCCCGCAACTAGAGCGGCATCACCCATAAAGAAAATCAGGATTAAGACAGTTTGAAATAACTGGATGCGGGCAGGAAATAGTATCAGTGATATCTGGCGGGTAAGAACATCGGAGAAAACCACGCCTATAGAAATATTACAGCGCGACCCTTGCCACCGCCGAAATATATTAATCAATCACATCATTTATTTTAATGTGCAACCTGCCATATCGAAAACGAAATAGTTTTCAATATGAGATTATCCATCTTGTTATTTTACGCTTGATCCCTTCCCGACCACGGCACGGATGCATGGTTCCGACGCTGTGACGGCCCTGACGGGCAGTACCGGGATGCATGATGAAGCGTTCAATTGCAGGGGTCGCGAGGCGCGCATGGCTCGCAGATGAGCGGAACGATCCAGATTTACAACCGTAATCCCTGATGAAGGCGGGATAAAGAGGTTGTGAGAGTCGATGCTGACTCATATAGATGCTGCACTCTATGCTTGTGATTCGAGCAATCAGAGTGAGAGAGAAGATAAAATATTCGGCCTCAGCTCTGGTAAACCCGCATCGCGATTTGCAATCGGCTACAACTGTCGCAGTCCATAATATTTACCTGTCTATTGATAACACGCAGAGATTCTAACCAAAAGAATCTTCAGGCGCAAAGTTTAATTCTATTTTTTATCCTGTAATTTCCTGGAAATATAATAACTATTCCTATTAGGAAAAGATTCGATAACTCATGATGTTGGCAAATCAGGTCTGCACCACCATCCGATCACGCTGACCATAGAAAACGGGAGGCCTGGCCTCCCGTTCTTCTCGAATCCCATCTCTAGCCGCAGCATCACTGCGCCGGCTGGGAAACCCCCTCCAGATGGATTTCAACCCGACGATCCGGTGCCAGACAGGCAATCAGCTCCTGTTTGGAACGGCTGGCGCAGTTGTTGCCAGTAACCGGATTGGCCTTGCCACGCCCTTCGACCCGCACCTTGTCAGCATACAAGCCTTTGGCTACCAGATAGCTGGCCACGCTCTGGGCCCGCTTCTCGGAGAGGGCCAGGTTGTAGTTGTCGGAGCCGATGCGGTCGGTATAACCGACCACGGTCGCGACGCCATCCTTCGGATTGGCCGCCACAATCTGGCTGAACAGGGCATCGAGCGCCTGGCTGGCGGCAGGTTTCAGGGTCGCCTTGTTGAACTCGAACAGCACATCGGAACTAAGGCTGAAGGTCTTGGGCTCCACCACCACAGCCGGGGCAGGCTCGGCTGCCGGAGCTGGCGCCGGCACAGCAACCTCACCACCTTGCTGACCGAAACGATAGAGCATGCCGAACGAGATCAGGCCGTTATCCAGCTCGATGCCTGAGCGATCGAGAGAGGCATCTCCCAGCGGCGTAGTGTACTGGTACTCCAGACGGGCGGCCCAGTCACGATCGATGGCGTACTCGGCACCCAGCGCCCCGACAAATGCGGCGCCATGCTTTTTACCGGTCTCGCTGCTATTGGCGAAGCTGATCTCGCTATCCGTCCAGGCATAGGCACCGCCGAGCCGGCCATAAAGATCGAGCACATTCGTTGCCGGGAAGCTGATCTTCATGGTGGCCTGAATCATCTGGCTCTTGGCTTCGGTATTGAGGGTATTGGCGCCGGTGCCCGAGGTGGTGTCGTATTTGCCAAGCCAGTCATAACCCAGCTCGAACCCCAGGTTGGGGTTGAGCTGGTAACCGGCGAACAGACCCAGACCCAGATCATCCGTGTTCTCGCTGGTATTACCCAACGTCTGGGCAATCGACTCGGCATACTGGTTGTGGTCAACGCCATAGTAATTGGACCAACCGGCCTTGCCACCGACATACCAGGTATTGTCCTGAGCAGCGGCCTGCACGGCTCCGGCCGCCAGCAAACCACTGACCAATACGGCAAGCATGGATTTATTCATATTTTCGCCTCTGCAATAAGTCGTTATGGGCGCCTGAGTGCGCACTCTTCCCTGTGTGAAGCCGTCAGGCGGCCTCTCCGCTATTCAGGGTATCCCATCCGAACGCAGCCTCAAATGACCAGCATCTCAGGAGTGTGAAGCGGCCTGCATTATCGCGCCATCGTCGGCCAAAATGGTCTTTGCCAGCATTCTGGCCTGCTCCAACGCCAGTGGCTGCTGATAGCTGTGAGCCATCACGATCGCCCCCTCCAGCAACAGGCAAAGCTCGGTGGCCTGTGCCAGAGAACAGTTGAGCTGGTTTATCACCCAGCCCAATAACGCCTGCTTGTGGGCCATCACCAGCTTGCGCACCGGATGGCGTGGGTCGGCAAACTCGGCGCTGGCGTTGATAAAGTTGCAGCCATAGAAATCAGAGCGGCCAAACCACGCCGCGAAACCATCGAACAGCGCCTGGAGGCGAGCTTCACGTCCGCTCACACCGGCCAGCCGCTGGTCAAGCAAGGCGAAGAACTCCCGGTCACGAGCGAGCAGCACCTCCTCAATCAAGGCATCCTTGGTCGGGAAGTGGCGATAGAGGGTGCGCTTGGTACTCCCCGCCTCGGCCCAGATGCGATCTATGCCGGTGGCATGAAAGCCATGACGGTTGAACAGACGGTAGGCCGTCGCCACCAGTTGTTGACGCTTCTCACTCATGATTTGCCTCTTGAAGTACACCGATCTGTCTACCTAATGTGCCTAATCAGTTCTGGCAAACCAAGAGGAAAGCATGATGACAAAATGGTATGGCCCGTTATGGGCAGGTGTGGGCGCCGCACTCACCATCGGCATATTGGGATGGCTCAATCTGAGCTGGCATGTCGCGCTAGTCATGGCACCTTTCGGGGCCAGCTGTGTGTTGTTGTTTTCCCTGCCAGATAGTCCGCTGGCGCGCCCCAAAAACGTGCTGGGTGGACACCTGCTGACGGCCTGCGTCGGACTGGTCATCGGCCTGCTTCCCCTCCCTGCTGAAATGCAGATGGCTCTGGCAACCGGGCTGGCCATCGCCCTGATGCAGGGACTGAATATTCTTCACCCTCCGGCGGGCGCCAATCCCTTGCTGATCCTGATGACAGGACAAGAGCCAGCCTTCCTGTGGCAAACGGTGCTGCCCGGCACCCTGCTGCTGATGGCACTGGCCCATGGATTTCAATGGCTCAGACAGAAGTTCCCAATTGCAGCCTAAAAACAGAGGGAGGACAACGCCTCCCTCCTGCTTCATCGCGATCCCGCCATCAACTAGCCAGGAATAGCCGGTAGGCGGGGTCGTCGCTCACCTCTTTCCAGCCGTAGCCAATCTCGCGCAGGTAGTCGTGGAAGGCTGCCACGTCCTCGTCCGGCAGCTCGAAGGCGCAGAGCACCCGGCCGTAGTCGGCACCGTGGTTGCGGTAGTGGAACAGGCTGATGTTCCAGCGACAGCCGAGGGTCTCGAGGAAACGCATCAGAGCGCCAGGCTGCTCCGGAAACTTGAAGCTGTAAAGGCGCTCACCAAGGGGCCGGGCCGGGCGGCCGCCAATCATGTAACGCACGTGGTTCTTGGCCAGCTCGCTCTCGGTCATGTTGACCACCGGATAGCCGTTGCCACCGAGCTGATCGATGATCTGGCCCAGCTCCTCGTCACCGCCGGTGAGGCGCACCGAGACGAACAGCGACGCCTGCTCGGCATCCGCATAGCGATAGTTGAACTCGGTCACCATGCGCGGCCCGAGCTGACGGCAGAAGTCGAGGAAGGCCCCCTTGCGCTCGGGGATGGTCACCGCCAGCATGCCCTCGCGCTTCTCGCCGATCTCGCAGCGCTCCGACACGTAACGCAGGCTGTGGAAGTTGACGTTGGCACCGGACAAAATGGCCGCCATCCGGCCCCCCTTGACCTGCTCCCGCTCGCTGTAGGCCTTGAGGCCGGCCAGCGACAGGGCGCCCGAGGGCTCGGCGATGGCGCGGCAGTCGTCGAAAATGTCTTTCAGCGCGGCGCAGATCTGGTCGTTGGAGACGGTCACCACCTCGTCCAGATACTGGTTGCACAGCCGGAAGGTCTCCTCGCCGATGCGCTTAACCGCCACCCCGTCGGCAAATAGCGAGACCCGCTCCAGATTGACCGGCTCGCCGGCCGCCAGCGCGGCCTTGAGACAGGCAGACCCTTCAGCCTCCACCCCGATCACCTTCACATCCGGCAGCAGCTGCTTGATATAGACCGCCACCCCGGCGGCCAGTCCGCCGCCACCCACCGGCACGAAGACGTGGGTGAGGTGGGTATCCTGCTCCAGCAGCTCCTTGCCGATGGTGCCCTGCCCGGCGATCACCTCGACGTCATCAAACGGCGGGATCAGGGTGTAACCCTCCAGCTCGGAGAGGCGGCGGCTCTCGCCGTAGGCCTCGTCGAAACTGTTGCCAAACAGCATGACGTTGCCGCCCTGCCGGCGCACCGCGTCGATCTTGATATCCGGCGTGGTCTTGGGCATCACGATGATCGCCTTGATGCCGAGCTTGGCGGCCGACAGGGCGACCCCCTGTGCGTGGTTGCCAGCAGAGGCGGCGATAACGCCGCGCGCCTTCTGCTCCTCGGTCAGGGTGGCGATCTTGTGATAGGCGCCGCGCAGCTTGAAGGAGTGGACCGGTTGCAGATCCTCCCGCTTCAGGCTGACATGGTTGCCGAGCCGCTCGGAAAGTTTCTTCAGGGTTTGCAGGGGGGTCACCCGCGCCGCCTCATAGACGGGGGAGAGCAACACCTTGCGTAGATAATCCGCCGCAGAGACCATGATTTATTCCCCCAGCATCGAGCGATCGCGAACCGCGCCCTTGTCGGCACTGGTGGCGAACATGGCGTAGGCGCGCAGGGCAAAGGAGACCTGACGCTGACGATCGAGCGGCTTCCAGCCACGGGCTTCCACGGCGACGCGGCGGGCGGCCAGCACGCTGTCGGCCACCTCCAGCACCATGCTGCGGGCCGGGATATTGATGCTGATGATGTCGCCATCCTCCACCAGACCTATGGTGCCGCCAGAGGCTGCTTCCGGCGAGACGTGGCCGATGGAGAGGCCCGAGGTACCGCCGGAGAAGCGGCCGTCGGTGATCAGGGCGCACGCCTTGCCGAGCCCCATGGACTTGAGATAAGTGGTGGGGTAGAGCATCTCCTGCATGCCCGGCCCCCCTTTCGGCCCTTCGTAGCGGATCACCACTACCTCGCCTGCTTTCACGGTACCATCGAGGATGCCGCTCACCGCGCTCTCCTGACTCTCGAATACCCGGGCCGGGCCACGGAAGGTGAGGTTCTCCTCATCCACCCCGGCAGTCTTGACGATGGCGCCGTTGACCGCGAGGTTGCCGGAAAGCACGGCGAGGCCGCCCTCCTGGCTGTAAGCGTTGTCCAGCGAGCGGATGCAGCCTTCGGCGCGGTCCAGATCCAGCTCCGGCCAGCGGCAATCCTGACTGAACGCCTTGGTGGTGCGGATCCCGGCCGGCCCGGCGCGGTAGAAGTCCACCACCTCCTGACTCGGCTGGCGGCTGACGTCATATTCATTGAGCTGTTCGACGAGGGAGCAACCCAGCACGGTACGGGTATCCCCATGCACCAGGCCCGCTTTTTCCAGCTGACCCAGAATGGCGACCACGCCACCGGCACGGTGCACATCTTCCATATGGTATTTCTGGGTAGAAGGCGCCACCTTGCAGAGCTGCGGCACCTTGCGCGACATGCGGTCGATGTCGGCCATGGTGAAGTCGACGCCCGCCTCCTGGGCCGCCGCCAGCAGGTGCAGCACGGTATTGGTGGAGCCACCCATGGCGATGTCGAGCGCCATGGCGTTCTCGAACGCCGCCTTGGTGGCGATGTTGCGCGGCAGTGCCGAGGCATCGTCCTGCTCATACCAGCGTTTGGCCAAAGTCACGATGCGCTGGCCCGCCAGCTTGAACAGCTGCTCGCGGTCGCTGTGGGTCGCCAGCAGCGAGCCGTTACCCGGCTGGGAGAGACCCAGCGCCTCGGTCAGACAGTTCATGGAGTTGGCGGTGAACATGCCGGAGCAGGAGCCGCAGGTGGGGCAGGCACTGCGCTCCACCTGTTCGCTCTGGGCGTCGGAAACCTTGGGGTCGGCGCCCTGGATCATGGCGTCCACCAGGTCCAGCTTGATGATCTGGTCGGAGAGCTTGGTCTTGCCCGCTTCCATCGGGCCGCCGGAGACGAAGATCACCGGGATGTTGATGCGCAGGGCGGCCATCAGCATCCCCGGAGTGATCTTGTCGCAGTTGGAGATGCAGACCATGGCGTCGGCGCAGTGGGCGTTGACCATGTACTCCACCGAATCCGCGATAAGCTCGCGCGACGGCAGGGAGTAGAGCATGCCGCCGTGGCCCATGGCGATGCCGTCATCCACGGCGATGGTGTTGAACTCCTTGGCGACGCCGCCAGCGGCTTCAATCTCGCGCGCAACCAGCTGGCCCAGATCCTTGAGGTGGACATGGCCCGGTACGAACTGGGTGAAGGAGTTGACCACGGCGATGATGGGCTTGCCGAAATCCTGATCGGTCATTCCGGTGGCGCGCCACAGGGCGCGGGCCCCGGCCATGTTACGTCCGTGGGTGGTGGTGGCGGATCTCAACTTCGGCATGTCTCTACTCCCTGAATGCCCAGCGGGCTCATTATCTTTGGAAATGAAAAAGTGACTCTCGGATCGGGAATCGATCCTGGTGAGGACACAGCGCAGTGCCCTGACCGGAAGCGACTCGGGGAGGCATGACGCCTCCCCTCTCTCATCAGTCGTTGACGGGCGTCAGCCAGCCCCACTTGTCTTCGGTCTGGCCATTGAACAGGCCGAAGAAGGCGTTCTGCAGCTGTTCGGTCACCGGGCCGCGGCAACCGGCCCCCACCTTCATCCGATCGACGGAACGCACCGGCGTCACCTCGGCCGCCGTGCCGGTCATGAAGATCTCGTCTGCGACATAGAGCGCCTCGCGGGGCAGCGCCTGCTCGCGCACCTCGTAACCCAGATCCCGGGCCAGCGTCATGATGGTGTCACGGGTGATGCCGGGCAGGATGGCGGCGGTAGCGGGCGGGGTAAACAGCATGCCGTTCTTCACCAGGAACAGATTCTCCCCCGCCCCTTCGCTCAGGTAGCCGTTCACATCCAGCGCCAGCCCCTCGGCGAAGCCGTTGCGTTTGGCCTCGCGGCTGATCAGCTGGGAGGAGAGATAGTTGCCGCCCGCCTTGGCGCCGGTGGGAATGGTGTTGGGAGCGAGCCGGTTCCAGGAGGTGACGCACACATCCACCCCGTTTTTCAGCCCCTCTTCTCCCAGATAGGCGCCCCACGGCAGGGCGGCCACCATCAGGTCAGCCTTGGCATCCAGCGGCGGATGCAGCCCCAGCCCCACGTTGCCGACAAAGGCCAGCGGGCGCAGATAGCCGCTCTTCAGGCCGTTCTCGCGCACCACGGTGCGGCAGGCTTCATTTACGTCGGCCTCGCTGTAGGGAACGTCCATCCAGTAGATCTTGGCGGAGTCGAACAGGCGGCGGGTGTGCTCCTGCAGGCGGAAGATGCAGGTGCCCTTGGGGGTATCGTAAGCGCGCACCCCTTCGAACACCGAGGAGCCGTAGTGCAGGGCGTGGCTCATCACGTGCACCTGGGCATCCTGCCAGGGCACCAGTTTGCCGTTGAACCAGATGTATTGCGGGTGAGTGGCGGATTGGGAAGGCTGTGACATTGGCTTGGCTCCTTAAGCTCTGATCCGGGGTTGCTGTTCCAGTGCATCGACCCGGGAAACGTCCACCAGCTTCACCAGCTGGCTCCACAACTGCTGGATGGGACGCACCGACTCGACAGTAACCGTGATCCGCAGTTGTTGGCAATCCTGCTCCATGTTGAGGGCGCAGAGGTTGAAACCGCGGTGACGAACCACCCGCAGCACCCGCTCCATCACTTCGGGTCTGGGCTGGGCATGGATTTGCAAGGTATTGAACTGACTCATGGGCGTTGCTCCATCATCTTGTGGTTGGCGACTCCCGGCGGAACCAGGGGCCAGACGTTTTCTTCCTCTGAAATAGCCACATGCAGCAGATAGGCGCCTTCGCTTGCCAGCAGGCGATCGAGGGCACCGGCTATCTGCTCCTTGCATGTGATGGTCTCGCCCGGAATGCCGAAGGCGGCAGCCAGGGCGACGAAATCAGGGTTATCGGAGAGGATGGTCTCGCTGTAGCGGCCGTCGAAAAACAGCTCCTGCCACTGGCGCACCATGCCGAGACGCTGGTTATCCAGTAGCACCATCTTCACCTTGAGCTGGGCCCGGCGGATGGTGCCGAGCTCCTGCACGTTCATCATGAAAGAGCCATCACCGCTCACCAGTACCACTTCATCCTCCGAGCGCGACATCTTGGCCCCGATGGCGGCAGGCAGGCCGAAACCCATGGTGCCGAGACCGGCGCTGGAGAGGTGGTTGCGCGGGCTGGTGAAACGCATGTGCTGGGCCACCCACATCTGATGCTGACCCACGTCGCAGGCCACCACGCTGCTCTCCGGCAGCCGGGCAGAGAGCTGCTTGAGCAGGGCCGGGGCGTAGATGGCCTGACCCGGGTGGTCGTAGCGGAACGCATACTCGCGGGCCATGTTCGCGCAGTGTCCACGCCAAGGGTCGATGGAGAGGGACATGGCGAGGCGCGGCAACACCTGTTTGAGATCCGTGGTGATCCCCACCTCGGCGGCGCGGCGCTTGCCGAACTCGGCAGCATCCACATCGAGATGGATCACCTTGGCCTCGGGGGCGAACTCCTCCAGCTTGCCAGTCACCCGATCATCGAAACGAGCCCCTACCACCAGCAGCAGATCGCACTGCTGCACCGCATAGTTGGCAGCCTTGGTGCCGTGCATGCCGAGCATGCCCAGATAAACGGGGCTGTCGGGGTCGAGTGCGCCGATCCCCTTGAGGGTGGTGACCGCTGGCATGCCGGTTGCGGCAGCAAAGTCGCGCAATTGCTGCTCGGCATTGGCCATGCCCACTCCGCCACCGACGTAAAGCACCGGACGCTCGGCGGCAGCCAGCAGGGTGCGGGCTGCGGTCAGCTCCGAGGGGATTAGCGCTTCCGGTTCTTCCACCGCAAACAGCGGGCTCTGGGCAGGCACCGCGGCCAGTTGCACATCCTTGGGGAGATCGATCAGCACAGGGCCGGGGCGACCTTCGGTGGCGATAGCGAAAGCCTCTGCCAACACCCGCCCCAGATCGGCGGCATCGGTCACCATGAAGGAGTGCTTGGTGCAGGAGAGGGACATGCCGAGCACGTCGACCTCCTGAAACGCATCGGTACCGATGGCGGAACAGGGCACCTGACCGCTGATGGCCACCAGCGGCACCGAATCGAGCAGCGCCTCTGCCAGACCGGTCACCAGATTGGTGGCGCCGGGGCCGGAGGTGGCGATGCAGACGCCCACCTGACCGGAGGCGCGGGCGTAGCCCACCGCCGCCATGGCGGCGCCCTGCTCGTGGCGGCAGAGCTGATGGGCCAGACCACCGTCATACAGGGCATCGTAGACCGGCATGATGGCCCCGCCCGGGTAACCAAACACCTGAGTCACACCCTGTTTCTTGAGAGCCTGTACCAAAAACTGCGCGCCATTCATGTGGAAAATCCTGTCCTTTGGTCGAAAAAAAACCCCCGAGCTGTGAGGCTCGGGGGTCGCTTGTTTCGTTCTGTCCGGTGGTGGGTCTATCCCTTGTTCCGTGCAGCTAAACGAGCCCCGAGCGGTGAGATAATAATCACCACTAGGACCACAATAATGCTGACGAAACGGGAGGCCATGTTCATAGTTACAACCGGAAATCCTGTGAAATTGGGGCGGTTTCTACCGCGAATGGCTATTAGAACTAGCACGGTGATTTTTATTGGGCAAGCCTTTTTTCTGTGACAACCCACTGATTTTGGCTATTCCTCAGCCGGAACTCTGGAATAAAAAACCAACAACAAGCAGTTAGTCAGAACATATATCAACTCAAGGACGGGATTTATGTCATTAGCTGTGGTTTATAGCCGTGCCAGCCTCGGGATCGCGGCCCCGCAAGTTACAGTGGAAGTTCACCTCTCCAACGGCCTGCCCGCCTTCAACATGGTCGGCCTGCCGGAAACCTCGGTGAAGGAGTCGCGGGATCGGGTGCGCAGCGCCCTGCTCAACGGCAATTTCGAGTTCCCGAGCAAACACATCACGGTCAATCTGGCTCCCGCCGATCTACCCAAGGAGGGGGGCCGTTTTGATCTGGCCATCGCCATCGGTATTCTCGCTGCTTCCAAGCAGATACCGGCAAAATATCTGCTCGATCACGAATTCTTAGGGGAGTTGGCCCTGACAGGCGAAATTCGTCCCGTGCTCGGGGTGTTGCCCGCCGTACTCGCCTGCCGGGATGCGGGGCGCACACTGCTGGTACCGCGAGAGAACGGCCCGGAAGCCTCTCTCATTCAGGATGCCGAGGTGCGCACCGCCCATCAGCTGCTGGCCGTCACAGCTTGGCTGGCAGGCCAGTACGAACTGCCGCTGCCGGCTCCCCAAAGCGCGGAGAGCCTGCCAGATGTGCCGGACCTGCAGGATGTGATCGGCCAGTCACAGGCCAAGCGGGCGCTGGAGATCGCCGCCGCCGGCAGCCACAACCTGCTGTTCATCGGCCCGCCCGGCACCGGCAAGAGCATGCTGGCGAGCCGATTGCCCGGCATCTTGCCGCCGCTCAGCGAGCAGGAAGCGCAGCAGACCGCCGCCATCCACTCCATCGGCGGCCTCACTCCGCGCGCCGGTCGCTGGCACCACAGACCCTATCGCACGCCCCACCACAGTGCCTCCGCAGTGGCGCTGGTGGGTGGTGGCAGCCACCCGCGGCCCGGCGAAATTTCGCTGGCCCACAACGGGGTGCTGTTTCTCGACGAACTGCCCGAGTTCGAGCGCAAGGTGCTCGACTCCCTGCGCGAGCCGCTGGAGACGGGCCACATCACCATCAGCCGGGCCGCCCGTCAGGTGGATTTCCCCGCCCGCTTCCAGCTGGTGGGCGCCATGAATCCCAGCCCCTGTGGCCACTATGGCGATGGCCAAACCCGCTCCAGCCCGGATCAGATCCTGCGCTACCTCGGCAAGCTCTCCGGCCCCTTTCTCGACCGCTTCGACCTGACAGTGGAGGTGCCGCTGCTGCCCAAGGGGAGCCTGACCGGCAAGGCGGAACGGGGAGAGTCGAGCCAGCAGATCCGCGATCGGGTACTGGTGGCGAGAGAGCGCATGCTGAGTCGCAACGGCAAGCTCAACAACCTGCTGGATAGCCGCGAGATTGAGGATATTTGCCGACTATCACCACAAGATGCCGAATTTTTGGAGAACGCCATCCAGAAGCTGGGGCTCAGCATCCGGGCCTGGCATCGCATCCTGCGGGTGTCACGCACCATCGCCGATCTGGCCGGGCAACCCGCCATCGGCAAGGAGCATCTTATCGAGGCGCTCGGTTATCGCGCCATGGACAGGCTGCTGTCGCGATTGCGCAGCAGCTGACAGAAGGGAAAGGGTAAGTCCAACCCCGTAACGGCTCTGAATGGTCTCACGGGCAATCGGCTGATATTATGGCCACAGATCTGACCACTTGATGGCCCTTTATCGACAGCAAGACGGACCCGACTCATGCCCAACAAGCTGACAGAGCGACTGCGCGGCAGCCTCTCCACCCTGCTCTATTTTTTCAACACCCTCTTCTGGTTTGTCCCCATCTTCTCGCTGGGTCTGCTCAAGCTCCTGCTCCCCCTCAAGGGGTGGCGCACCCTCTGCAACTGGCTGCTCGATGGCTGTGCCAGCTGCTGGATCGGTTTCAACAATCTGATCCAGAAAACCATCATCAAAACCCCTTTCGAGGTGGTCGGAGTGGACAAAGGGCACCGGAATGAGTGGTATATGGTGATTGCCAACCATCAATCCTGGGTCGACATACTGGTACTGCAGCGGGTTTTTAACCAAAAAATCCCCTTCCTGAAGTTTTTCCTCAAGAAAGAGCTGATTTGGGTACCTTTTCTCGGTCTGGCATGGTGGGCGCTCGACTTCCCCTTCATGCGGCGATATTCCAGGAAATTTCTGGAAAAGCATCCCCATCTGAAGGGAAAAGATATAGAAACAACCCGTAAAGCCTGTGCCAGGTTCCGCCACATTCCAGTGAGTGTGATGAACTTCGTCGAAGGCACCCGCTTCACCAAGGGCAAACATCAGAAGCAGGGTTCGCCCTATCGTCACCTGCTCCACCCGAGAGCAGGCGGCATCGCCTTTACCCTGGCAGCCATGGGTGACCAGTTGCATCAACTGGTGGATGTCACCATCGCCTATCCGGACGGCATCCCCAGCTACTGGGACTTCATGTGTGGCCGGGTCGGGCAAATCAAGGTTCAGGTCCGCTATTTGCCGATCGACCGCAAGCTGGTGGGGGATTACTTCAATGACCCCGAGTTCCAACAAGAGTTTCAACAGTGGTTGAACGGGATCTGGCACGAAAAGGACCAGACCCTGAGCCAACTGCTGGCAACCAAGGCGCAGTAAACATTCATGCTATCCCTGCTTCCCGGCCCGCTGGTGCTGATCATCAGCGCGGGCCTGACCATCCTTTTCACCGCCTTGTGCGCCAGTCTGATCCTGCTGGTGTCGCTGGCCAAACTGTTGCTGCCGATCCCGGCCTTTGGCCGTGCCTGCAGCCGGCTCAACAACCGCTTCATGAGACTGTGGCTGGCCTGCAATGCGCTGGTGATCCGCCTCACCACCCGTATTGACTGGCAGGTGGAGGACAATACCAAGCTGCGCAAGGATGGCTGGTATCTCATCATCAGCAACCATATGAGCTGGACCGATATCGTGGTGCTCGGCCACCTGTTCCGGGATAGGCTGCCGGTGCCCAAGTTCTTCATGAAGCACGAGCTCATCTACATCCCGCTGCTGGGGCTCGCCTGCTGGGGGCTCGATATGCCCTTTATGCGTCGCTACTCACGGGAGTTTTTGCTGAAGAACCCGCACCTGCGCGGCAAGGATATCGAGACCACCCGCAACGCCTGCGAGAAGTTTCGCCACATCCCCACTACCGTCATCAACTTCGTGGAAGGAACCCGCTTCACCGAGCAGAAACGGGACGCATCACGCTCCCGCTACCGCCATCTGATGCCGCCCAAGGCGGCGGGGCTGGCCTTTACGTTGGCCGCCATGGGCGAGCAGTTCGACAGCCTGATCAACGTCACCATCCGCTATCCGGAAAACGCCGAGACCCCGTTCAAGGACTTCCTGATGGGGCGGGTAAAACGCATTCAGGTGCGGATTGAAGAGCTGCCGGTGGATGAGGCGCTGATTGGGGATTACTTCAACGACAAGCAGTTCAAACGCGGTTTTCAGGAGTGGCTAAACCAGCGCTGGCAGGAGAAAGACGAGGTGCTGGAGGGGTGGCAGAGCGGTCAGGTGCCGCTGCCGGTTGCCGCCAAATCCGGGGAGGAATCCAAAGAGAGCGCAGAAGCCAACTCGGCCAACTGATTTTCGGAAAAGACAGCAATCCCGTGGCGGCGCAGCAGGGCGGTGGTCTTGCCCTCGCCCGCCACAGAGACCCCCTCAAAGCGGCCGTTATAGATACGGCCGCTGCCACATGAGGGGCTCCCCTCTTTCAGCAGCGCGAAGCGAATGCCCTGCGTCTGACAGATTTCCAGCGCCAGCTCGGCGCCACGGTCGAACTCGGCAGTCACATCCAGCCCGCTCGCCGTCACTACCCGCTCACCCTGCTGCTCTGCAGGAGGGCGCGGGGTCGGCAAACCGCCCGCCACTTCGGGGCAGAAGGCCAGCACCCGCCCCTCGGCACCCAGCTCACTCAGCCAGTCGCTGACGATCCCCTTGCATTGACCATCGTAGCGCACCGGCTGACCCAGCAGGCAGGCACTCACCAGCACCTTGTGCACACCGGTCTCACTCATGCTTCCGCTCCGTGCATCACCTGATCGAACATCACGCAGCAGGGGCTCTCCAGCCGGTAGAGGATGGCGGGGCGCTGTTTGCCGGTGCGCTTGCGGCCGGTATCAACCAGAATGTCGGCGCGATGGATCCGCTTGCGAAATGCCGCCGTATTCATGGGTGTTTGCAGGATGATTTCGAAGGCGCGCTGCACCTCGGAGAGGGTGAACTCGGGCCCCAGCAGTTGCAGCGGCAGGGTGCTGTAGCGGCTCTTGATCCGCAGCCGCTCCAACCCCTTGGCGATGAGCTGAACATGGTCGAAGGCGAGGCTCAGCCCCGGCAGGTTGGCGAGCGGATGCCAGCAACCGTGGATCGCTTCCACTTCCGGATCGACCAGACAGAGATAGACCAGGGTCGTGGACCAGCCGCGGGGATCCCGCTCCAGATTGCCGAGGGTGCAGACCTGCTCGCTGTAGCAGTGACCGAGCCCCCACTCCGCCAGCAGACGGCGCTGGGCGGCATCCAGATCCCGATCCTGGGTCTCGTCGATGCGCAGCGCCGGCAGTTGCCAGCAGTGGGCAAAGGGGGGGCGATCGCGGCTCTCGAGCAGTAGCTCGAGCCGCTCCTCATGCAACCGCAGCACCACCATATCCAGACTCATTCTCAGCATGCCGATCGCCCTGCTCGCCTTCCATTAATGTTTGGTAGATAATATCACACGAATAGTATGTGCAGGAGCCAATCATGGGAACCGTCGCCAGCCTGGATATTGATGCGCAGAAGGGCTTTACCCCCCTCTGCCCGAACGAACTGCCCGTTGCGGGCGGTGATGATATTGTGGCTGCGCTAAACGCTCAGGCCACCCTCGCCACGCTGCGGATCGGCAGCAAAGACTCTCACCCTGCCAATGCCGACTGGGCCGTTTCTGACCCCGCAGGCATGCTGCTGCCGCTGGATCTGCCCAACGCCGACCTCACCTGGCCGGTTCACTGCGTACCGGGCAGCAAGGGCTTCGAGCTGCTCGACGGCCTGCCCGCCCCCATCGACTATGACTTCTTCGTCTGGAAGGGGGTCGAGCCGGATCTGCATCCCTACGGCACCTGCTTCCACGACCTGGCTGAACGGCGCAGCACCGGACTCATCGAATTCCTGCAAGCCCGCCAGGTCGATACCGTACTGGTCGGCGGCCTCGCCACCGACTACTGTGTCAAAACCAGCGTGCTGCAACTGCGCCGCGCCGGTTTCCGGGTGATCGTCCATCTCGATGCCTGTCGTGGCATCGCCCCCGCGACGGTTGCCAGCGCCCACACCCAGATGATCGAGGCAGGGGCCGAACTGGCCCAGACCCTGATCGATGTACAACGCCTGCTGGACGCCTGATATGCCCCTCATCCTCACCAGCCTGTCCGATAGCGGCGCCTGCAATTTACCTATGCAACTGGCGTTCGCCCGCCTGCGGGGAGCCTGATATGCCACCGATTCTTACCAGCCTGCTCGACACCGACGCCTACAAGCTGCATATGCAGCAGGCGGTGTTCCATCGCTATCCGGATGCCGAGGTGGTGGCCGAGTTTCACAGCCGCAATGAAGAGGATCTGCTGCCCATGATGGGGCAGATCGAGGAGCAACTGCGCCTCGCCGGATCCCTGCGACTGACCAAGCCCGAGCTCGATTTTCTGGCCGAGCGCCCCTTCTTCACCCCTGACTACCTCGACCACCTGCGCCGCAAGCCGCTCGACGCCTCCTTGCTCAAAGTGTTCGAGCAGGATGGCCGCATCAATGTGCGGGTCGAGGGCCCCTGGCAGGATGTGATCCTGTGGGAAATCCCGGTGCTCGCCATCATCAGCGAGATGCGCAACCGCTTCCGCTACCCCCAGTTCGGCGTCAGTCATGCGCTGGAGCGGCTCGATCAGAAGATCGACAAGCTGGAGAAGGAGCTGAGCCGCGACGAGATGAGCGAGTTCAACCTCATCGACTTCGGCACCCGCCGCCGCTTCTCCCACGCGGTACAGGATGCGGTAGTTGGTCGCCTCAAGGAGCGGCTGCCGGCGTTTCGCGGCACCAGCAACTACATGCTGGCCCAGAAGTACAAGCTGCCCGCGGTCGGCACCCAGGCCCATGAGTGGTTTCAGGCGCACCAGCAGCTCGGCTTCCCGCTGGAGCACAGCCAGCGCGCTGCCCTCACCAGCTGGCTGGACGAGTTCACCGACCATCTCGGCATCGCCCTGACCGACTGCATCACCATGGATGCCTTCCTGCGGGACTTCGACTTTGAGCTGGCCAGCAGCTACCAGGGCTTGCGCCACGACTCCGGCGATCCCGTAGTGTGGGGCGAGAAGGCGATCAGCCACTATCAGCGGCTCGGCATCGATCCTACCGACAAGACCCTGGTCTTCTCCGACGGGCTCAACCTCGACAAGGCGGTGCAGCTGTTCCGCCACTTCCGTGGACGCATCAATACCAGCTTCGGCATCGGCACCAAGCTCACCTGCGATCTGCCCGGTGTCAGCCCGATGAACATCGTCTTCAAGCTGATCGAGTGCAATGGCGGCCCGGTTGCCAAGATCTCCGACAGCCCGGGCAAGACCCTCTGCCGGGATGCGGAGTTCATCCGCAACCTCAAACAGGCGTTCCACGTCGGGGTCTGATCTTCGAGATCGCCAGAAGACAAAAAGCCCGCCGGTTCGCACCGGCGGGCTTTTTTATCGACTCAAGGGGTATCAGTCTTTCTTGGCCAGCAGGAACTGCACCAGCTTGTTGAACTGCTCTTGAGAGGTGATGGATTCAATCTTCACCATGTACTTTCCGTTCACCAGGAAGGCCGGTACACCGCGAATGTTGTAACTCTCGGTGTTGCGATCGAACTGGGAGACCATGCCGGAGACGGCGAAGCTGTCGACGGCACCGTCGAACTCTTCAGCCGGTACGCCGTTGTCCACGAAGATCTTCTTCACGTCGTCACGGCTCATCGGCGGCTGACGCTGGGTGTGGATCTTGGTGAAGATGGCCGGAGTCAGCTTGGCTTCGGCATTGAGCAGGCTGGCAACGGCATAGGCACGCTGCATCTCGGGGCCCATCTCGCGACCGAGGAAAGCAACCGGGTTCTTCTTGAGGGGCACACCCTCTGGCAACCCGGCCTTCAACTGTTCAACGATCGGTTCGAAGGTAGCGCAGTGCGGGCAGTAGTAGGAGAAAAACTCCATCACTTCCGGCTGGGCACTGCCAGTCTGTTTGACCACATCGTAGTTGACGCCTTCCTTGAACTCGGGGGCGGCGTGAACCATGGGGATCATCAGCATGGCAGCAAGGAAAAATAGAACTTTTTTCATGATGTTTCCTGTTAAGGGATCACTGTGAGGCACGCCCGGCGAACCGAAGCAGTGCCAAGCCTATTGTTTCGCCATGCTAACGTCAATGGTCAGGGCCGGAGATCGAGTCCCCCTTGCCGCACAAGATCCCATCTATTTCACCAGTTTGGCATCAGACTCAACGGCGGCGCCTTGAGTACTTCCAGCTGATCGTGCCAAAGGTGGGGCTATCTGCTGGCCGCCGGATAAGTTACCACCCCGGCATAAGGGTCAACGGCGGTGCCTTCAGCGCCTCCAGCTGATCGTGCAGGGTCGCTATCTGTTGACGCCAGTAGTGATCGGTATTGAACCAGGGGAAGTGACGGGGGAAGGCGGGATCTTCCCAGCGCCGCGCCAGCCACGCCATGTAGTGAACGATGCGCATCGCTCGCAGCGGCTCGATCAGCGCCAGCTCCCGCGAGTCGAACTCCATAAACTCCTCGTAGCCCGCCAGCAGGGTGTCGAGCTGGATCTGCTGCTCGTGGCGCTCGCCGCTCAGCATCATCCAGAGATCCTGAATCGCGGGGCCGGTACGGCAATCATCGAGGTCGACAAACATGGGGCCATCGCGCCAGAGGATGTTACCCGGGTGGCAATCGCCATGCAGGGAGATCTGCGCCACATCCAGGGTCATGGCGTCGCTGACATGTTTGATCAGCTCGTCGAGTACCCCGAAGAATTGCTTCGCCAGCCCGCTTGGCAGCCATTCGCCAGACGCCAGCAGCTGACGCGGTTCATGCAGCATGCTCTCCACATCGAGTCGCACCCGATGGTGGAACGGCTTGCTGGCGCCGATCTGATGAATGCGGCCGAGGAAACGCCCCACCCACTCCAGTTGATCGAGATTATCCACCTCGAACTGGCGGCCACCGACGCTCTGCCAGATGGCAAAGGGGTAGCCCTCGTGCTCCAGCAGGGTCTCGCCCGCGAAGGCGAGCGGCGCGGCGACCGGGATCTCAGCCTCTGCGAGACGGGTGGCAAACTCGTGCTCCTCGAGGATCTGGGCCCGGCTCCAACGGCCGGGACGGTAGAACTTCACCACATAGCGGCGACGATCCTCATCCTGAAACTGGTAGACCCGGTTTTCGTAGCTGTTGAGCTCGATAAGGCCGGAGTCGAGCCGCAGGCCACTGAGATCGAGCGCATCCATGATGAGGTCGGGATTGAGGTCGGAATAGTTGAAACGCATGTCATCCACCATAAGAAAGGGGCGCCGTTGCGCCCCATTCTATCACTACTGACCGGCATTGCCGTGCTCGCTGGTGACCGGACTGTTGCCACGGCCCGCAGTCACGCGCAGTTACAACCGGCTGATAAACTTGCTGCCCTGGCGCAGGTTGCCCTTGCTGTCATCGGGCGCCGCCCCCTCCCGTTTCAGCACGAACTGGATATCCAGCGCCGGCCGTTTCAGGTTGTAGGGATCGACCGCCAGACTGACCGGCAGGGTGTAGATCTCGCCCGCCTTCAGGGTCACTTCACGGGGGCCGAACCACTGATACTCGGGCAAGCCCTCCACATCCAGCTGGTAGGTCTGGGACTGCAGGGTCTTGTTGAGGATCTTGAGGGTGTAGGTGTTCTCGATAAGCCCCTCGCTGTTTTCGCGGAACAGCTGGTTGCGATCCCGCAGGATATCGAGCCCCATCGGCATGATGGACATGGCGTTGTAGACAAATACCCCCAGCATCACCGCCATCACCAGCCCGTAACCAATCAGCTTGGGCCGCGCCACATGAGTGGAGTCGTTGGCCAGCTTGTGCTCGGTGGTGTAGCTGATGAGCCCTTTCGGGTAGCCCATCCGCTCCATGGTCTGGTCACAGGCATCAACGCAGGCGCCGCAGTTGATGCACTCGTACTGCAGGCCATCGCGGATGTCGATACCGGTCGGGCAAACCTGCACGCAGAGATCGCAGTCGATACAGTCACCCAATCCCATCGCCTTGGGATCCGCCTTGCGGGAGCGGGCGCCACGGGTCTCGCCACGCTTGGTGTCATAGCCGACGATGAAGGTGTCCTTGTCGAACATGGCGGACTGGAAGCGGGCGTAGGGGCACATGTGGATACACATAATGGCGCGCATCCAGCCTGCGTTGCCGTAGGTGATGATGGTGAAGAAGATCACCCAGAACAGCACCCATCCGCTGGCCTGCAGGGTGAAGAGGTCCGGCACCAGTTCAGTCACATCCTGGAAGTAGGCGACGAAGGTCAGGCCGGTTACCAGCGAGATCGCCAGCCAGGCCAGATGCTTGGCCCCCTTGCGAGCCAGCTTCTCGCCGCTCCAGGGCGCCTCGTCCAGCTTGCGCCGTTTGTTGGCGGGCCCTTCCAGCTTCTCTTCAAACCAGATGAACATGAAGGTCCAGACCGTCTGCGGGCAGAGATAGCCACACCAGACCCGACCGAGGAAGGTGGTAATAAAGAAGAGTCCGAAGGCGGCGATCATGAAGAGCCAGGCGAGCAGGGTCAGATCCTGCGGCCAGATGGTGGCGCCAAAGATATGGAACTGCTGGTGACCGAGGTCGAACAGCACCGCCTGTCGCCCGTCGTAACGCAGCCAGGGCAGCAGCACGAACAGCGCCACAAAGAACCAGCCCATGGCCTTGCGCATCCGCTGCCAATACCCTTTCTGGGCCCGCACATAGATGCGGTTGCCTGGGTTGAATCTGTCGTCGCTGGCTTTGAACGTATTGGGGTTGAAGGTCCCGGTTACGCCCTTGTCGGTGACATCCTTGATATCGATTTTGTCGTGATCGGCCATTGCAAGACATCGCTCCCTTATTTGTTATGGAGCGGATTATATCTTAAACGGCATGCTAATTGTGTGGATTAGATGTATCTAATATTGGGGTTGGATCGCAATTTTCGGCAACAAAAAAGCGCATCACCACGAGGTGATGCGCTTCCGCTAAAGATTCACTTGATTCCGCGCGCCTTGAGCAGCGCCTCTTTGAAATCGGGCACATGATCCTTGGCCAGACCGGGGATCATCGCCTGCTTGTCGGATTCCCGCATCTTGAGGTGATAGATCAGCATGTCGTCGGTCAGCTCGGACAGAGGCCCTTCAAATCCCGCTTCTTGGGCCAGTTTGGCAACAAACTGCACCAGGCTGAGATCCTGTTCCTTGATCCAGGCAGGCTGCAACAACTCCAGCAGCTCTTCGATACGATGACATTGCATAGACAACCTCTTTAATCTGTCACGTTAAATTCAGGCAACCTTACCCATCAAGGCTACTTCGATTCGATCCCGTCCATTATGCTTGGCCTGATAGAGTGCCGCATCCGCTTTTTGGATCAAATCGGCGATTTTCATGCTGTTGTCCGGTATCAGTGTCGCAACACCAAAACTACATGTGACCCGACCGGAGACCAGTGACTTCTGGTGCGGGATGGCCAGCTCCTTGAGTGCCTGCCGCACATTGTCCGCCACCTGCAGTGCCCCCTGCATGCCGGTGCAGGGCAGCAGCAAGGCAAACTCTTCGCCACCGTAACGGGCTGCCAGATCGTCCTCGCGCCGCTCCACCTCGGCCAGCAAGCCAGCCACCTGTTGCAGGCAGTCATCCCCCAGCTGATGGCCGTAGAGATCGTTGAACTGCTTGAAGTAATCCACATCCACCAGCACCAGCGACAGCGGTGCCCGGGCACGGTGACAGCGGCGCCAGGCCCGCTCCAGAGAGTCGTCGAGGTGGGCGCGGTTGGCGATGCCGGTCAGGCCATCGAGGCGGGAGGTTAGACGCAGATGTTCGGAGACCGCCTTCAGCTCGGCCACCAGTTCGGCGTTGGAGAAACGGTGGTGGAGCGAGGCGATCTGCTCCCGCCGCATCCGGCGCAGCAGAGTCGGCAGAAAGACAAACAGATAGCCCGCCAGCATGCAGGAGACGATTCGCTCCTGCTCATTGCCCGCCCCCAGTTCAAACAACATAGCGCAACCCAGCGGCAACACGGCACCATAGAGGGTACGGCGGCTGCCAAACAGCATGATGGCGCTGCCGGTAAGAATGAGGCTGGAGAGCATCATCATGGCGGCCCGGTAGGTGTCGGGCAACTTGTCCATGTAGAGCAGCACCCCGAGGGCCCAGATAATGGAGGTGATGGTGGCTCCGATAAAGAGCTCCCGCTCTAGCACCGGCAGCGGTGTCTGGTGCAGGCGGGCTCGGCGCCAGCGCAAGTGCCAGCCCCGACCCAGCAGCCACAGGAAAGTGCCTGCCAGCCAACCGAGCGCTTCGACGGCAGGCAGATAGTCGTGAAACAGCAGACTCCAGCCAAACGCCAGCAGGCCCAAACAGGGGAGACTGAACGATGCATGGGTATAGAGCTGGACCATGATGGCCTGCTTAACCTGGCGTGTCACACTCTGGGTCAACTGAGTACTCCTGTACAAGAGCCGAGCAGTCTACCACTCCCCCCTGACCGGCAACAATAAAGCGCCGTTTATTAAGAAGTTAATCAATCATCGGCGCTTTCTCCTGCGCTGGCCGGTGAGCCCTTGCTCACCCCTTCTCCAGCTCGTCTAGGATCGGGCACTCGGGATTTTCATCCCCGTGGCAGCAGCAGACCAACCCTTCCAGCGAGCTGAGCATGGCCTGCAGCCCGGCGATGCGAGCACGCAGATCGACGATCTTCTCCTGCGCCAACTTCTTCACCTGAGCGCTGGTTCTGTGCTCGTCCCGGTAGAGCGCCAGCAGCTCCTGACACTCCTCCAGATTGAAGCCGGTCTCCCGCGCCCGCTTGACGAAACGCAGCTCGCGCAAGGCCCCCTCGGTGTAACTGCGATAGCCGTTGTCACTGCGTACCGGGGCTGTGATGAGGCCGATGCTCTCGTAGTAGCGGATGGTCTTGGCGGTCAGCCCCGTCGCCTTGGCTACCTTGCTGATGTTCATGGATGACTCCTTAACGGTTCGATTCTGTGCTGAGATTGTGGCCGACTTGGGCGAGGGCCCGCGGCTGCCAACGCTTCAATAACAGGGAATTGCTCAAAACGGTAATACTGCTCAGGGCCATGGCCGCCCCCGCCAACTCGGGGCTGAGGTAGCCCAATGCCGCCAGCGGAATGCCAATGATGTTGAACACGAAGGCCCAGAACAGATTCTGCTGTATGGTGCGCCAGGTCGCCGCCGAGATGTCGATGGCATCGGCCACCAGCCGCGGGTCGGATCGCATCAGGGTGATGGAGGCGGTCTCCATCGCCACATCGGAGCCGGAGCCCATGGCGATGCCGACATCCGCCGCCGCCAGCGCCGGGGCGTCGTTCACCCCATCCCCCACCATGGCCACCAGCCCGCGGGTTTGCGCCCGCAGCGCCTCCACTTTCTCCACCTTGCCCGCTGGCAGCACGGAGTCAAAGGCTCCGTCCAGTCCCAGCTTGGCAGCGATATGGGCCACCGGCGTCGGTGCGTCGCCGCTCACCAGCCAGCTGGCGATGCCACGCTGGCGCAGGGTGGCGATGGCTTCCGGGCTCTCCGGGCGCAGGGTATCGGCCAGCGCGGCGATACCAGCCACCGTGCCGTCGATGGCAACCCAAACCCGGGTCGCCCCATCAGCGGCTTGTTCATCCTGCACCGGAACCACAATACCGAGCTGGGCCAGCAAAGCGCCATTGCCGATGGCGACTGTGTGACCAGCCACCTGTCCGACAATACCGGCACCGACCCGCACTTCCACCGCCTCCGGCTGGGGCAACGCCACTTCTGTACCGACGGCCTCCCGCATCGCCAGTGCCAGCGGGTGTTCGCTCGCGTGCTGCAGGGCGGCGGCCAGATGCAACTGCTCGTCATTGCCGCTCCAGCTCGCCAGTATCGGCTTGCCTTGGGTCAAAGTGCCTGTCTTGTCGAAGATAAGCGCCTTGATGGCGTGGGCCTTCTGCAGGGTATCGACATCCTTGATCAGAATGCCGTGGCGCGCCGCGACTCCGGTACCGGTGACGATGGCCGCCGGTGTGGCCAGCCCCAGCGCACAGGGGCAGGCGATCACCAGCACCGCCACCGCTGCCAGCAGCGCCTGGCCGAAATCGTTGCTGATGGCGTACCACACCAGCAGGGTGAACAGGGCAATGGCCATCACCACCGGCACAAACACGGCGGAGACCTTGTCCACCAGCTGCTGCAGCGGTGCCTTGCCCATCTGGGCGCTCTCCACCAGCGCGATGATCTTGCTGAGGCTGGAATCCTCCCCCACGGTAGTGGCTTCGATCTCCAGCACGCCGGAGCGGTTGATAGCGCCACCCAGCACCTTGTCGCCCACACTGCGCGGCACCGGCAGGCTCTCGCCGGTGAGGATCGACTCGTCCAGCTCGCTGGCGCCGCTCACGATTTTGCCGTCCACCGGCACCCGCTCACCCACCAACACCCGCAGCCGATCGCCGCGCAGCACCTCATCGATGGCGACGCTCTGCCAGCTCTCGCCACGCCAGACGGTGGCGGTTTCCGGCCGCAGCGCCATCAGTTCGCGAATAGCGGACTGGGTGCTGCGTCTGGCCCGCGCCTCCAGCAACTTGCCGAGGGAGATAAGGGTGATAATGATGGCGCTCGCTTCGAAATAGAGCTTGCCGCTGGCAGCCATTCCCAGCGTCAACAGCAGATAGAGGCTGTAGAAGTAGGCGGCGCTGGTACCGGTTGCCACCAGCACATCCATATTGGCTGCGCGGTTCTTGATGGCAAGCCAGGCGCCGCGATAGAAACGGGCCCCGATCCAGAACTGCACCGGGGTGGCGAGCACCAGCTCCAGCCAAGCGGGTAGATGCCAACGGAACAGTCCGGCCATGGCCAGCATCCCCACCAGCAGCGGCAAGGTCAGCAAAGCCGAGACGATGACCCGGATCTGCGCCTGACGGGCAGTGGCGGCCTCCTGCGCCTCCCGCTCCAGCAACTGCTGGCGGCGGCCGCTGGCCGAACCCTGTGCCAGCTGGGCGCCAAAGCCAAGCGCCTCGATCTGCTCGCGTAAAGCGGCGGGCGTCTGCATCCCGGGGATCAGCACGATGCGGGCCTGTTCGATGGAGAAGTTGACCTCGGCGGAGATAACGCCAGGCAGCGCGGCCAGCATTTTGTTCAGTCGAGCCGAACAACCGGCACAAGTCATACCGGTAATTTGAAACAAAAAGGTCTCGCTGCCGTAGTCGTAACCCTGACTCTTGATGCTGTCGAGCACCGCAGACAGGCGATCGGGGCTGGCCAACTCGATGGCCGCCTGCTCCAGCGCGAAGTTGACGGTGGCCGATACCCCGTCGAGTTTGTTGAGACTGGCCGCGATACGGCCTGCGCAGTTGGCGCAGCTCATGCCGCTGAGCGGCAACTGCAGATGAATGGGTGATTGAAGATGAGTGGTCATGTTGTTCCTCCCCGGAACCCGTCGGCACAACAAAACGCCGACTGGCAAACCCTAACCTTTACTGTAAGGGTAAACTCAAGCCACATGATCCACTTTTTGCAGATGAAAAAACGGCGCCCGTTTGCTGCCAGAGAGCCAACGGGCGCCGCCTTCAACTATTGTGCGGTGTGAACTGCGACTCAGATACCGTACTGGGCGCGGTAAGCCTTCATGGCCGCCAGTTGCGCCGCCAGCTCCGGCTGCTCGGCCTGCTTCTCTTCCAGATACTGGATCAGGTCGCTCAT
Source organism: Aeromonas sp. 603607 (assembly GCF_049171595.1). Taxonomy (NCBI): domain Bacteria; kingdom Pseudomonadati; phylum Pseudomonadota; class Gammaproteobacteria; order Aeromonadales; family Aeromonadaceae; genus Aeromonas; species Aeromonas sp. 603607. The sequence goes on along the minus strand of NZ_JAAKOV010000006.1, from coordinate 18,761 downwards.
CTGGATGATGGCGATAATGTGGGCGCCGTAGTCACGCTCCACCTCCTGAATGGCGGAGAGCTCGCCCTTGCCCTTCTCCTGACGATCCAGCGCGATCAGCACGCCGGCCAGCGAGGCGCCGTTGGCCTGGATCAGATCCATGGATTCACGGATGGCTGTGCCGGCAGTGATAACGTCGTCCACCAGCATGATGCGACCCTTGAGCGGGCTGCCCACCAGATTGCCGCCCTCGCCGTGATCCTTGGCCTCCTTGCGGTTGAAGCACCAGGGCACATCCACATCGTGCTGCTCCACCAGCTGCACGGCGGTGGCGGAGGCGATGGGGATCCCCTTGTAGGCCGGGCCAAACAGCACATCAAACTCGATGCCGGCATCCATCAGAGCAGCGGCATAGAAGCGGCCGAGACGGGCCAGATCGCGGCCGCTGTTGAACAGACCGGCGTTGAAGAAGTAGGGGCTTTTACGACCGGATTTCAGGGTAAATTCACCGAATTTGAGGACCTGTTTCTCCAGGGCGAACTCGATAAATTGACGCTGGTAGGCTTTCATTCTGGCTCCTTGCTTGGCTTGTCGTTGTCTTGTGTGGGGGTATAAAAAAACGCGGTCAATGCCGCGTTTTTAAAATCAGGAGAGCGACTGCTTCTGCAGCGCAATGATGTCGGCGATGCCGCCCTTGGCGAGCGCCAGCATCTCCAGCAGCTCTTCATGGGTGAAGGGCTCGGCCTCCGCGGTGCCCTGCACCTCGATGATGCGACCATCTTCGGTCATCACCACGTTCATGTCGGTCTCGGCGGCGGAGTCTTCGATGTACTCCAGATCGCAGATGGCTTCGCCCTGATACATGCCGACGGAAACGGCGGCGATCATCTGCTTGAGCGGACTCTGCTTGATCATGCCCTTCTCCACCATCCAGTTCAGCGCATCCACCAGCGCCACACAGGCACCGGTAATGGAGGCGGTGCGGGTGCCGCCATCGGCTTGCAGCACGTCACAGTCAACTGTGATGGAGTGCTCGCCCAGCGCAGTCAGGTCTACCGCCGCGCGCAGGGAGCGGGCGATCAGACGGGAGATCTCCAGAGTGCGGCCACTCTGCTTGCCGGAGGCCGCTTCGCGGTTCATCCGGGAGTGAGTGGAGCGCGGCAGCATGCCGTACTCGGCGGTGACCCAGCCCTGATTCTTCCCTTTCAGGAAGCGCGGCACGCTGGTGTCGACGCTGGCGGTGCAGAGCACGCGAGTGTTACCGAACTCCACCAGCACTGAGCCTTCTGCATGTTTGGTGAAATTGCGGGTAATGGTAACCGGGCGAAGTTGCGCGGCACTGCGATCGCTTGGACGTGACATGGAACGGACCTCTGGGCTGGCTCAAATTGGCGGGGGATTATAAGTGATCCCGCCCCAAATATCAGCCGCTAAAACCACGGCATCGGCTGACGAGCAGGGCCGGGCTGAGTATACTGGCCGCACACTTCATCAAGCCCGGAACAATCAATGATTCACAGCATGACCGCCTACGCCCGCAAGGAACTCAAGGGCGACTGGGGCACAGCCGTTTGGGAAATCCGTTCGGTCAACCAGCGTTATCTGGAGACCTACATTCGCCTGCCGGAGCAACTGCGCAGCCTGGAGCCGGTTCTGCGTGAGCGTTTCCGCGCCAAACTGCAGCGCGGCAAGGTGGAGTGCAACCTGCGCTTCGAGGCCGCTCAGGCCGCAGCCAGCCAGCTCCATATCAATGAAGAGCTGGCCAAGCTCATCATCGACAGCGCCAGCTGGGTAATGAAAGAGGCGGGTCAGGGCCAGCTCAATCCGGTCGACGTACTGCGTTGGCCGGGCGTCATGGCTGCCGCCGAGCAGGACATGGACGCGGTCGCCACCGAGCTGCTCGGCGGTTTTGACCAGACCATGGAAGATTTTCTCGCCTCCCGCGCCAGCGAAGGGGCCAACCTCAAGGCGCTGATCGAACAGCGTCTGGCCGGTATTCAGGTGGAAGTGAAGAAGGTGCGCGTCCACCTGCCGCAGATCATCGAGTGGCAGCGCCAGAAGCTCACCGACCGTCTGGCCGAAGCCAAGGTGGAGCTGGATCCGGCCCGCATCGAGCAGGAGATCGTGCTGCTGGCCCAGAAGATCGACGTAGCCGAAGAGCTGGATCGTCTGGAGATGCACATCAGCGAGACCAACAAGATCATGAAGAAGGGTGGCGCCTGCGGCCGTCGTCTCGACTTTATGATGCAGGAGTTCAACCGCGAGTCGAACACGCTTGGTTCAAAGTCGATCAACGCCGAAGTGACCCAGTCCGCCGTAGAGCTGAAAGTCCTCATCGAGCAGATGCGCGAGCAAATCCAGAACATCGAATGATGGGTCGCTGACTATCCGGTTGTTACCTGCAAAAGAGCCCTTGATTCCTCAAGGGCTCTTTTATTTTCAGGCCATCGCACCTGTCGCCCGCCGCCGGTGAGTCAACGGCTGGGGAGAGCCCTAGCCTATGGGCATCACCAGCGCCGGTTGGTGAGGGTCGCTCAGCCGCTCGGCCAGATAGTCCACCAGCAGCCGCACCTTGGGGGAGAGGTGGCGGTTGTGGGGATAGAGGGCCCAGATTCCCTCCGCCGGGGCCCGCAGTTCAGGCAGCAACTCGATCAGCTCCCCTCGGGCCAGATGGTCGCTCACGTAGTAGTCCGGCAGCTGGATGATGCCGATCCCCTTGAGCGCCGCGTCCAGCAGGGCGTGGCCGCTGTTGCACTGCAACAGGCCGCGCACCCGCACGCTGTGGGGGCGGCCATCCAGAGTGAAGTGCCACTCGTCGCTGTTGCCTACCAGACAGGTGTGACGGGTCAGCTCGGAGAGGCTGTTGGGCATGCCGTGGCGAGCGGTGTAAGCCGGTGAGGCGCAGACATAGGGCACCCGCTGCGCCAGCTTGCGCGCCACCAGAGTCGAATCCTTGAGATGACCTAGCCGAAGCGCCAGATCGTAGCCTTCGTGCACCAGATCCAGCAGCTGGTTGGTGAGGTTGAGGGTCACCTCCAGCTGGGGGAAACGCACCATGAAGTCGTTCACCAGCGGGGCGATGCGGCTCTCGCCGTAGGAGACTGGGGCCGTGATGCGCAGGGTGCCCTGCGGCACCGCCTGATGGCGCCCCACCGCCAGCTCCGCCTCGTAGAGGTTATCGAGCAGCTGACGGCAGTGGCGATAGTAGATCTCGCCAAGCTCAGTGAGTCGCACCTGACGGGTGGTACGCAGCAGCAGCTTGGCCTGCAGCCGATCTTCCAGCTGTGCCACCTGCCGGCTCACTTGCGCCACCGACACTCCCAGCTTGCGCGCCGCCGGGGTAAAACCCCCCTGCTCCGCCACGCTGACAAATTCACAGATCCCTTCCCAGCTGAACATTATTACCTGTGTGTAAAAGTGATTTGAGATTTGCCCTCATTATCACCAAATCGGCGGGAAACTACACTGAATGCCCGAACTCATCTCTGTTCACCCTGCTCAACAATAAGGACATCCGTCATGGCACAGGTTCAAAGCATCAAGTGTAAGGCCGCCATCGCCTGGGGCCCGGGCCAGCCCCTCTCCATCGAAGAGGTCGAGGTCATGCCGCCGCAAGCGGGCGAGGTGCGGGTGCGCATCGTCGCCACCGGCGTCTGCCACACCGATGCCTTCACTCTCTCCGGTGAGGATCCGGAAGGGGTCTTCCCCTGCATTCTCGGTCACGAGGGAGGCGGCATCGTCGAATCGGTCGGCGAAGGGGTCACCAGCGTCAAGGTGGGGGATCACGTGATCCCGCTCTATACCCCCGAGTGCGGCGAGTGCAAATTCTGCAAATCCGGCAAGACCAACCTCTGCCAGAAGATCCGCGCCACCCAGGGTAAGGGGCTGATGCCGGACGGCACCACCCGCTTCTCGAAAGATGGCCAGCCCATCTATCACTACATGGGCACCTCCACCTTCAGCGAATACACGGTACTGCCTGAGATCTCCATCGCCAAGGTAGACCCGGCCGCCCCGCTGGAAGAGGTCTGCCTGCTCGGTTGTGGCGTCACCACCGGCATCGGCGCCGTGATGAACACCGCCAAGGTGAAAGAGGGTGAGAGCGTCGCCATCTTCGGGCTGGGGGGCATCGGCCTCTCGGCGGTGATCGGCGCCCGTCTGGCCAAGGCTGGGCGCATCATCGCCATCGATATCAACGAGAGCAAATTCGAGCTGGCCCGCAAGCTGGGCGCCACCGACTGCATCAACCCGAACGATTACGACAAACCGATTCAGGAGGTGATCGTCGAGCTGACCGACGGCGGCGTCGACTTCTCCTTCGAGTGCATCGGCAACGTCAAGGTGATGCGCGCGGCGCTGGAGTGCTGCCACAAGGGCTGGGGCGAGTCGGTCATTATCGGCGTCGCCGGAGCGGGTCAGGAGATCAGCACCCGTCCGTTCCAGCTGGTGACCGGCCGGGTCTGGCGCGGCAGCGCCTTCGGCGGGGTTCGCGGTCGCAGCGAGCTGCCGAGCTATGTGCAGCGCTACATGCAGGGTGAGTTCCGCCTAGATGACTTCATCACCCACACCATGGGGCTTGAGCAGATCAACGAGGCGTTCGAGTTGATGCACCAAGGCAAGAGCATCCGCACCGTTATCCACTACTGAGCATGATCACCCCGCCCGCCATCGTGGGCGGGGTGCAGGAGTCCTTCGATGAATCTGGAGATTATCAGCAGCAACAAGAGCTTCGGCGGCTGGCACAAGCGCTATCGCCACCACGCCAGCGTGCTCGGCTGCGAGATGAATTTTGCCATCTATCTGCCGCCCCAGGCCCTCACCGGCCAGAAGGTGCCCGTGCTCTACTGGCTCAGCGGTCTCACCTGCAACGATGAGAACTTCATGCAGAAGGCGGGTGCCCAGCGTATCGCCGCCGAGCTTGGCATCGCCCTGGTGGCGCCGGACACCAGCCCCCGCGGCGACGGCGTGGCCGACGATCCCGGTTATGACCTCGGCATGGGCGCGGGCTTTTACGTCAATGCCAGCCAGAGCCCCTGGCAGGCGCACTACCAGATGTATGACTACGTCACCCGCGAACTGCCTGACTTGATAGAGACCCACTTCCCGGTCTCGACCCGCCGCGCCATCAGCGGCCACTCCATGGGCGGTCACGGAGCGCTGATCGCCGCGTTGCGGGAGCCCGGTCGCTACCGCTCGGTGTCGGCCTTCAGTCCGATCTGCCACCCGAGCCGCTGCCCCTGGGGCCAGAAGGCGCTCGGCGCCTACCTCGGCAGCAATCCGCTGTTGTGGCAGGAGTGGGATGCCTGCCAGCTGCTGCGCCACCAGCCGGTCACACCGCTGCCAACTCTGGTGGATGTGGGGCTGGATGATCCCTTCCTCGCCGAGCAGTTGCATATTGATGCGCTGGCCGAAGTGGCCGCCAGCAAGGGGTGGCCACTGGAGCTCAACCGCCACGAGGGCTATGACCACAGCTACTACTTCGTGGCGAGCTTTATCGAGGCGCACCTGCGCTTTCACGCCCGCCACCTCTGATCAACACAGGCCCGTTACGGGCCTGTTTCAGTTGTGGTGATCGGTTGATATCAACTGCCCGCGCGGGTCACGCCGCCGGAGCCTGCGATCTGCTGCTCCACCTTGGGATCACCACAGTAGGCGATGTTGCCTGAGCCGGCGATGCCGACTTTCAGCGTCTCCTGCGCCCGTACCGCCACATCACCGCTACCGGCGATATTGACCTCTACCTCCTTGCCGCGCATCTCGCTCCCGAGCACATCACCAGATCCGGCAATGTTCAGCTCGATGGCCTGTGCCGAACCGCTGCCCAGCTCCAGACTGCCGGTGCCAGCGATATTGCCTTCCAACCGTTTCAACTCCAGCTGACTGGCAACGATGTCACCGGTACCGGCCACTGACAGCACCAGCTCATCCCCCTTGAAGCCGTTCAGATCGCCGTTGCCGGTCCCGGCCAATGCCAGTTCGTTCAGCTCCGGTAAGGTGATGGTCAGCTCCAGCGGCTCGGTAGGATCGAGCCGGTAACCCTCCTTCACCTCGATCTCCAGCTTGTCACCGCTCTCGGTCAGCACCAGATAGGGCAAGAGATTTGCCTGCCCCTTGATCAGGATACCGCGCGGCTCCCCCGCGACCAGATGGAGGGTGGCAGGCACCCCCGCCAGCACACGGGTCACCCCATCACCGAGCGCCTGCTGGCGCTCGACCACAGCCCCCGTTCCGGTCACTCTGGTCTGATCCAGCCAGTGACAACCACTGAGCCCCGCCATCAACATGACCACCATCATCCATTTCATCGCTACTCTCCTCCTTATGTGTTGCCCATCCAAGGCCAATTGGTTTTCATGCTCTGCAAAGCGTGAGCCAAAAATTAACATGATGATTCAAAAGGAAATAACTATTTCACCCAGAACAAACCGAAGAATAAAGAGAGCCATTTAGACCATATTTTGGTGAAAATAACCATTCTCGAACGGATATGATTGTGGCTGATTGGCGGGTCGTCCTGCCGGTCACTATGCTGACAGCCCGTGGAAGTTTTTAATTGCCCTGCCGGTCTGTTGAGCCAATAGTGGTACTTCGTGCGTACCAAGCTCTCCATTGCGGTAATGTCATTACCACTGTCTTGTCAGTCTTCACTGCCAACAAGGAGTCAGAGCGTGACCCAAGCAAGCCCTCTCTATTCCACTGCCACCGGTCTGCCGGAGCCGACTCGCACCCCGCTGCTGACCGGCAGCGATCCCGAGCAGAAACGGCGCGAGCTGCTCGCCTACTTCTGTCAGACCTTCGATCTCTACGACTCGCTGTTCGACTGTCTGGCCGATGAGCGGGCCTGGTTCAACAAGGCGATCCCGCTGCGCCACCCGCTCATCTTCTACTACGGCCACACCGCCGCCTTCTTTATCAACAAGCTGCTGGCGGCGCGCCTGATCGATCAGCGGCTGGATGCCCGCATCGAGGCCATGGTTGCCATCGGGGTGGACGAGATGAGCTGGGACGATCTGGACGAGACCCACTACGACTGGCCCAAGGTCAGCGAGCTGCGCAGCTATCGGGCCAAAGTCCGTTCGCTGGTGGGTGATTTCATCCGCCAGATGCCGCTCACCCTGCCCATCGACTGGCAGAGCCCGGCCTGGGTGATCCTGATGGGGATAGAGCACGAGCGCATCCACCTCGAGACCTCCAGCGTGCTGATCCGCCAGTTGCCGCTCGCCTGGGTGCGACCGCAGCCTTATTGGCCCACCTGTACCGAAGCCCGCCACCGCATTGACCTAGTACCCGCCAACAGCCTGCTGCCGGTGGCCGGCGGCAAGGTGCGCCTTGGCAAGCAGGACGCCACCTACGGCTGGGACAACGAATATGGCGAGCGCCAGATCGAGCTGGCCCCGTTTCAGGCCAGCCGCATGCTGGTGAGCAATGCCGAGTACCTCGCCTTCGTCCAGGCGGGCGGCTACGACCAGCAACAGTGGTGGGATGAGGAGGGATGGGGCTGGTGCCAGTACGCCAGGGCGCAGATGCCCACCTTCTGGGTGGGTGACCCCGCCGAGCCCGAACAATTGCAGCTGCGGCTGATGACCGAGCAGGTCGCCATCCCCTGGGACTGGCCGGTCGAGGTGAATCAGCTGGAAGCGGCCGCCTTCTGTCGCTGGAAGGCGGCACAGACCGGACTCCCCATCCAGCTGCCGAGCGAGGCGGAGTGGATGCTGCTGCGCGAGCAGCTACCCGGCGATCAGCCGGACTGGACGGAGGCACCCGGCAATATCAATCTGGCCCGCTTCGCCTCCTCCTGCCCGGTGGATGCCTGCCCGCAAGGGGAGTTCTTCGATCTGGTGGGCAATGTCTGGCAGTGGACCAGCACCGCCATCGATGGCTTCGACGGCTTTAAAATCCACCCGCTCTACGACGACTTCTCCACCCCCACCTTTGATGGCAAGCACACCCTGATCAAGGGGGGCAGCTGGATCAGCACGGGCAACGAAGCGCTCAAATCATCCCGTTACGCCTTCCGGCGTCACTTCTTCCAGCATGCGGGTTTCCGCTATCTGGTCTCCCGTTATCAGGAACCCGTTATCGTGAATCCCTATGAAACCGACACGCTCGTCGCTCAGTACCTCGACTTCCAGTACGGCCCGAGCCACTTCGGGGTAGCCAACTACGCCAAGACGCTTGCTGATCTTGCTGGCGAGCTGTGCAGCAACCACCAGCGGGCACTGGATATCGGCTGTGCCACCGGCCGCGCCAGCTTCGAACTGGCCCGCCACTTCCAGCATGTGGACGGGGTGGACTACTCGGCCCGCTTCATCGATGTGGCGCTGGCCCTCGCCAGCCAAGACAGCTTCCGCTACGCCATTCCGCTGGAGGGTGAACTGGTGGAGTATTGCGAGGCGCGCCTGTCGTGCCACGGGCTGGGGGCGATTCAGGCGGAGCGCATCCACTTCAGTCAGGGGGATGCCTGCAACCTCAAGCCCAAATATGACCACTACGATCTGGTGCTCGCCTCCAACCTGATCGACCGGCTGCGGGAGCCCGCCCGCTTCCTGCGGGATATCGCCCCGCGGCTGCGCAGCGGTGGCCTGCTGGTGCTCACCAGCCCCTATACCTGGCTGGCGGAATATACCCCACCCGCCAACTGGCTCGGTGGCATTCGTGAAAACGGCGAGGCGCTCACCACCTATCAGGCGCTGCAACGGCTGCTGGCGGCGGAGTTCGAGGAGCACTGCTCGCCGCGGGATGTGCCTTTCGTCATCCGCGAGACCGCCCGCAAATACCAGCACACGGTGGCGCAGCTCACCGTCTGGCGCAAACGCTAGTCCGCCGATCTGCATGCAGATGAAAAGAGGGAGGCCAACGGGCCTCCCTCTTGTTATGACAGTCAAAACGGCGCGAGTATCAATGCCCCTGCTCGTGATAGCGGCGCGCCAGCACGGCGCAGACCATCAGCTGGATCTGGTGGAAGATCATCAGCGGCAGCACCATCACCCCGACGCTGGCGGCCGGGAACATGACGTTGGCCATCGGCACCCCGTTGGCGAGACTCTTCTTCGAACCGCAAAAGACGATGGTGATCTCGTCCGCCTTGTCGAAGCCGAGGCGACGGCTGATCCAGACGTTCCAGCAGAGCACCAGCGCCAGCAAGACACAGCTCAGCAGCACGATACTGGCCAGATCGTACCAACCGACCTGGTGCCAAATCCCCTGTACCACCGCCTCGCTGAAGGCCACATAGACCACCAGCAGGATGGAGCTCTGATCCAGCTTGCCGATGAGCGGCCGATGGCTGTCGACCCAGCGGCCAATGAGCGGACGCGACAGGTGGCCCACCACGAACGGCAGCATCAGCTGCATCATGATGGACTGGATGGAGTGCCAGGTGTCGATCCCCTCCCCCTGCACGTGGATCATCATCCCCACCAGCACCGGCGAGAGGAAGATGCCGAGGATGCTGGAGGCTGAGGCGCTGCACACCGCCGCCGACACATTGCCCCCTGCCATCGAGGTAAAGGCGATGGCCGACTGCACGGTGGCAGGCAGGGCGCAGAGATAGAGGAAGCCGAGGTAAATAGCCGGGCTCAGCCAGCCCGGCACCAGCGGGGTGAGCAGCAGCCCGAGCAGCGGAAACAGCACGAAGGTGCTGAGCATCACCACCAGATGGAGCCGCCAGTGACCGAGGCCCGCCAGCAGGTTCTGGCGCGACAGCTTGGCGCCATGCATGAAGAACAGGAGCGCCACCGCCAGCTTGGTCAGCAGACCGAACCAGACGGCCACCTGACCCTCGCAGGGAAAGAGGGAGGCCAGGGTGACCACCGCAATCAGCACAACAGTAAAGGGATCCAGACGCACGAAAGGTCTCCATCAGAAGGGCATCCTGCTGCCGTGGCGGCAGTCAGGATTGGGGAGGACAAGAAACACAACAGGAGGTGTCTGGCACCTCCCGCTAAAACGAACCTCCAGCTTACCCCGATAACGGAGAGGCGCAAAGTTGAGCAGCGAATAATTGTTCATCAATGCTTAACGCCTTCGCCATATCGAGCAGCAAAAGTTGACGATAAGCCGGCCCTGACAGCTCCCCAACGGCGAAAAATGGATAAAAAAACGGGCGACCAAGGCCGCCCGTTCCGCTTCTTCGCTCAGCCGATCAGCGCTGGCTGGCCAGCTTGCCGTTGCCGGTTTTCTTCTCATTGCCGGCGAGCTTGCGGGCCTGCCGCTTCTCGAAGCGGGAGATCCACCAGTAGGCCAGCGCCGAGAAGACCGCGGTCATAAAGACGTTGATGAAGAAGGCGCGCACCAGATCCACCCCGGCCGGGAAGGCGGAGGCGCTCATGCTCACCACGAAGATGGCGATCAGCACCGATACCACGCCCATCCCGAACTTGCGCGACCCCATGCGGAAGTCGCGGGGGGTATCGTCATGTTTCCAGCGGAACACGAAGTAGGCCACCATGATGAAGATCGGCGGCAGCATGGCGGTGCCAGCGGTGAGGTTGATGGCGGTGTTCATCATCTGCTGCACCGACTCGGAGCCGAAGCCGTTGACCACCAGCATCACAAACACGAAGGCAAACTGCCACCAGGCGGCGCGCACCGGCACGCCATGCTCGTTGAGCTGGGTGGTCTTCTCGCCGTAAACCCCCTGCGGGATCTCGGAGAAGTGGATCTTCACCGGCGCCGAGGTCCACATCATCATGGAACCGAACATGGCGATGAACAGCACCACGCCGACGAAGCGGCCCACCAGCGCCTCGGAGAGCCCGAAGTACTGGGCCATGCCGGTGAAGATCTCCACCATGCCGCCGGCATAGGTGAGGCTCTCGCGCGGCACGAACACGTTCACCAAGAGGGAACCGACCGCATACATGGCGCCGATGACGATACCCGCACTGATGATCACCTTGATGAAGGACTTCTGGCCGCCCTTCACGTCATTGAGGTAGGCCGCCGCCGTCTCGGCACCGCCCGCCGCCTGGAAGATCCAGCACATGATGCCGAGGGTCGCCCAGTTGACGGTGGGAGTCATCGCCTCCAGGGTGATGGGCTGGGCCGGCACATGATCGCCACTCAGAGCCATCAGGGCACCCAGCACATAGATGGCGAACAGGGCAAACACCCCGTAGGCCACGATCTCGGCAATCTTGCCGAGCCAGCTCGCCCCCTTGGTGGATATGTGGGTCGCCGCCGCAAACAGCACGATGGAGATGATCGAGGTGACCATGGGCGAGAAGCTGTACTCATAGCCCAGCATGGCGTAGGAGGCGTAGGCGATGACGTTGGGCAGCAGGGAGACAAACCAGAACAGGTTCACGAACCAGTAGAGGAACGAACCCAGATAGGCCATCCGGGTGCCGAGCGGCTTTTTCAGCCAGTCGTACATCCCCGACTCGGAGTTTTTATTGGCCGAAACGAACTCGGCAATGATGAAAACGAACGGGATGAAGTAGACGATGGTCGCCAGCAGGAAGATGGGGGCTGAGCTGAGCCCCAGCTCGATGTTGTTGTTGACGATGTTGCGCACGTTGAACACGGCGGCAAAGGTCATCGACAACAGGGCAAACTTGCCTATGGTGCCGCGTACGGATTCAGACATGGTGTCCTCCAGTGGACTTGCGCTCCCTGCGGGTAACGCTGTGACTCTGTGATGTGTTTGGCAAGGGTCTGTCGGCCCCGCGCTTTACTCTCTTGTTATGATCGGGCCGCGTGGACGGCCTCGTTGCTGAACCGGTACCGTCTCCCGCACCGGCTCGCAATACCATTCAGACGATCGGAGTGCCCGGCGCCATCGGCACCCGCGGCTGCAGCAGCACGCTCTGGCTCTCGTCCGGGGTCTCGGCGCAGAGCAACATGCACTCGGATCGCTCGCCGCGCATTTTGGTGGGCTTGAGGTTGGTCAGTACCACCACCTCGCTGCCCATCAGCTCCTCTTCGCTGTAGTAGGGCACCAGACTGGTGACGGTCTGCAGCGGCCGCTCGCCACCCACGTCGATCTGGACGATGTAGAGTTTGTCGGCCCCGGGGTGACGCACCACCTCCAGCACCTTGCCCACCTTCATCTCGACCCGTTTGAATTCGGCAAACTCGATCGTCTCGCTCATGCTCTTTTCCTTTTCTGGTTCAACGGTTTGCGGGTGGCCAACGGCCACCCGGTTTGATTGGGATTCAATGCAGTGCCTATGGCGTCTGCATGGCAACCTGCGCTGTCGGCTGGGCCTCTTTCGCGCGCGCTTCGGCGCTGAGGGAGGCCTCGTATCTGTTGTATTTCCACCAGGCGAAGCCGAGGAAGATCACGATCCCGCCGACGTTGTAGAAGATGATGGTCATGATGTCGGCACCGGTCGGGAAGGTGGAGGCGAGGAAGCCCACCGAGAAGATGGCGATCAGCACCGAGACCACGGCGATGCCGGTGGTACGCGAACCCATCTTGAACTCCCGCGGCAGGTGGTCGAGCTTCAGGCGCAGATTGAGGTAGGCCAGCATGATGAACAGCGGCGGCAGCATGGAGGCGGCGGCGGTCATGTTGATGACGGTGTTCATCAGATCCTGCGCGGTGTTGGAGCCCAGGGTCGGGATCACCATCAGCGGCAGCACGATGAGGTACTGGATCCAGGCTGCACGGGCGGGCACGCCGTTCTCGTTCAGCTCGACCGTCTTCTTGCCGAAGATGCCGGCCGGGATTTCGGAGAAGAAGATCTTCACCGGGGTCGCCGTCCACATCAGCAGGGAGCCGAACATGGCGGTGAAGGAGACCAGCCCGACGAAGCGGTTCATCAGGATCTCCGGCAGGCCGAAGTAGGCCGCCAGCCCCTCAAATACCTGCACCGAGCCGCCGGTATATTTCAGGGTGCCGCTCGGCACGAACACGTTGATCAACAGCGAGGCGATGGAGTAGAGCACCCCGATAAAGATCCCGGCGATGATGATCACTTTCACGAAGGACTTGGAGCCCCCTTTCACGTCATTGACATAGACCGCCACCGACTCGGCGCCACCGGCCGCCATAAAGATCCAGGTGGTGATGCCGAGGAAGGCCCAGCTGAAATCGGGGACCATGGCCTCTACCGTGATGGGGTCAGCCGGCTGCACGCCGCCCACCAGTGCCGCACCCGCCAGCAGGATGTAGGAGAGGGTCAGCAGCAGCATCAGGGACGAGGTCACCGAGGTGATGGGACCGAGCATCTTGGCACCGTTGGTAGAGACGTAGGTGGCAAAGGCAAACAGCACCATGCTCAATGCCGTGGTCGCCACCGGTGTGAGAATGTACTCGTAGCCGAGAAAGGCATAGGAGGCGTAGGCGATAACCCGCGGCAGCAGCGAGGTGAAGAAGAACAGGTTCACGAACCAGTAGGTGTAGGCGGAGATAAAGGCCCAGCGACCGCCGAGGGAGCTCTTCACCCAGGCATACACCCCTGCTTCGGAGTTTTTGTTCAGTGATACGAACTCCGCAATGATCAGGCAAAACGGAATGAAGTAAAAAATGGTGGCCAGAAAGAACATCGGGGCCGAGGCCAGACCGATCTCGATGTTGTTGTTGATGACGTTGTTGAAGCTGAATACCGCCGCGAAGGTGAGCGACAGCAGACCAAACTTGCCTATCGTATTCCGTTTGGAATCAGACATGGTGCATCTCCAGACCTGTAGTTATCTCAGCGAAAGGGCGGGGCATGGGTTGTAGGGTGAGCCCCGCCATTCCGGCTTTTATCAGTGCAGAACCGGCGGCTTGTTATTTGTTCTTGAAGTAGCCGCCTTCGACGGTGACCTTGATGATCACCTTGCTCACCGGCCCGTCGCCGACAAACCTGTAAGCCTCATCGTTCTCGAAGATCACCACCTGACCCTTGCCGACCTGCTGGCGCTCACGCACCTCACCTGCCAGCCACTCGCGGTCGGTGGTGTCGTCATAGGCCTGCTCGACCCGCAGCTCGCTCTTGGCTGCCCACTCCACCGTCTCTGCCCCTTCCAGGTAGTAGTGGACGTCGAAGTAGCGGCGCTGCCCCTCGAACAGGGAGGTGACCGGGCTGGCCCCCTCCTGCAAGCGATAGGTGAGGGAGTCACCGATGGAGTGGCAGATACCGGGCTTGAGGTTGGCCAGGTTGTTGATGGCCTCCACGCAGCGGCCCCACTTCTTGCCCTCCCGGTAGATGTTTTTGAACAGGGTCAGGTTGTCCAGGGTGATCATGCGAGGTTCCTCCCGCCGTTGATGGTGAGATCGAGCCCGGCCAGCGCAGCCGGATTGAGGTTGCCACGGGCGATGGGCAGCAGGGTCAGGCCGAAGCTGAACGGCTCGAAGCGCACCCGCCAGGAGTCCAGCACCTCGGAGCCCCAGGAGTTGGAACCCAGTCCCAGCACCTTGTGATCCAGATTGAGGGTGAGATAACCGCTCGGTTCCAGCTCGTTGATGTGCTGCGCCGCGTGGATATGCTCCCAGCTGTAGGGCCAGACGCTCAGGTTGATGGGGGCATCAGGCCGCACGTAGAGACCGGCGCCGTGGCGGTTGGTCAGGGTCGCCCAGCGCACCTGCTGGCGGTTGCCGTTATCCTGCGGGAAGGGGTAGTGCTCCCACATCTCGCTGACTGTGCTCTGGAAGCTGTCGATCCAGTTGCTCTGGCGGCTGTCCTGATAGTTCTCCCCCGGGCCCATGCCGTAGTAGTGCACCCGGTCGAGATCCTGACGAATGCCCAGCTCGAAGCCGATCTTGGGGATGATGTCGTCATAACCGCCATAGGGCTGACCGGACAGCGCAACGTGCAGCTGACCGTTCGGGCTCAGGGTGTAGACGTAGCGGCAGCGCATGCCGAAGTCGAACACCGGCGGCGCGATCAGGCTCTCGACCGTCACCTCGACCGCCTCGCCCAGCTGACGCCAGCTTAAGGTGCGGAAGTGCTCCTGCATGATCTGCAGGTGGTTCGGGTGCCACAGGCTCTCGTACTCCTGCTTGTGGTTGTCGATCATCGGCTTGAAGAAGGTGAGGCGCGGCGAGCGCTCAATCAGCTCATTTCCATCCTGCTGCCAGCTCACCAGCTTGCCGTCGAGGCGCGAGAAGCGCAGGGCAAAGCCGCTGCCGCTCAAGGTCAGCGCGAGGCGCTCGTCGGCAATCTGCAGCGCAGTAGCGTTGGGATTGGCAAAGGGTCGCAGCTGGCGAGTCGATGCCTTCAGTTGGAACTGGTACTGGCCCAGCTCGTGCTCCGCCGCGCTGTAGCGGGTGGCGGTGACCTTGATGACCCGCAGCTGGACGAAGGTTTCCCGCCCATCGAGAGATGGCAGTTCGAGTTGCAACTCTGTGGTGGCTCCGGGAGCTACCCCTTCCAGCCGGATTTGCTGGCTGGCCAGCAGCTCGCCCTCAGCCTTCACTTCAACCAGCAGGCGGATGTCGTCGAGAGTGGAGAACCAGTAGCGGTTTTCCACCGCCAGCTTGCCGCTCGCCAGATCCAGCGCGCGCACCTTGACCGGGCAGATCACCTGCTTGTATTCGCGCAGGCCAGGCCCCGGGGTCTGATCCGGATAGATGAGGCCATCCATGCAGAAGTTGTAGTTGTTGGGGTAGTCGCCATAGTCGCCGCCGTACTTGTAGACAGGGCGCCCCTGCTCGTCCTGATCCAGAATGCCGTGATCGCACCACTCCCAGATGTAGTGACCCTGAATGTGGGGATGACGGTCGAACACCTGCTGGTATTCGCTGAGGCCACCCGGGCCGTTGCCCATGGCGTGGGCATATTCGCAGAGGATACGAGGCTTGGCCATCGGGAACTCGCCGAAGCAGTTCATCTGGGAGACGCGTGAGTACATGGTACTGACCACATCCACCACCTCGGCATCGCGATCCTCTTCGTAGTGCACCAGCCGGGTCGGGTCGATCGCCTTGCAACGCTGGTACATGGCCCTGATGTTGCAGCCGTAGCCGGATTCGTTGCCCAGCGACCAGATGATGATGGAGGGGTGGTTCTTCTGGGCGTGCACGTGGCGCTCGATGCGATCCACGAACACCGGCTCCCAGAAGGGATCGTCAGTGATGCGGCTGAGATCGCCGACGTTGGCAAAACCGTGGGTCTCCACGTCGGTCTCCGCCATCACGAACAGACCGTACTGGTCGCACAGCTCGTAGAAGCGAGGATCGTTCGGGTAGTGGGCGGTACGTACCGAGTTGAGGTTGTGCTGCTTCATCAGCACGATATCGCGTTCAACACGATCCATGCCGACCGCACGGCTCTTGAGGTGGTCGTTGTCGTGGCGGTTCACCCCGTGCAGCTTGAGGTAGTGACCGTTGACGTAGAAGAGGCCATCCTTGACCTTGATTTCACGCACCCCGACCCGCTGCGGGATCACTTCCAGCAGCTCGCCCTGACCGTTGTAGAGGGAGAGTTGCAGCTGATAGAGGTAAGGATCTTCGGCGCTCCACAGATGGGGGTTGGCCAGATCCAGCGTGAAGCGGCAATCACACTTGCCGTCGATGGCGAGATGGTCGAGGGAGCCGCTGGCGATCTCGCTGCCTTGATCCAGCAGGGACCAGACCAGACGGTGATCACGGGCGGCCGCCCCCAGGTTCTCGAGCTGGATATCGCAGCTCAGGGTAGCGCTCTGGTTGTCATCAGTCAGCGCGGTGCGGATAAAGAAGTCCTGCACATGGGCGGCCGGTTTGCCCACCAGATAGACGTCGCGGAAGATCCCCGCCATCCACCACATATCCTGATCTTCGATATAGGTGGAGTCAGCCCACTGCATCACCCGCACCGACAACAGGTTCTCGCCAACCTTGGCGTAGGCACTGATATCGAACTCGGCGGTGAGACGGCTGCCCTTGCTGAAGCCGACGTAGTGGCCGTTCACATAGACCTCGAAGTAGGTCTCCACCCCGTCAAACTTGATGATCACCTGCTCGCCGTCCCAAGCCGGGCTCAGCGTGAAGCTGCGCTGATAGGCGCCGGTGGGGTTGTTGGTCGGCACGAAGGGCACGTCGATGGGGAAGGGAAAACCCTCGTCGGTGTACTGCAGATTGCCGTGCCCTTCCATCTGCCACATGTTGGGCACGGTGATCTGGCCCCACTCGCTCATGGGGCTGTGATAGAAGGCCTCCGGTACCTGCAGGGGGTGGTCGAAGTAGTGGAACTGCCACTGGCCGCCAAGGCTCAGAAAACGGCGGCTCAGCTCGCGCTGCATGGTGGCTGCCAGCACGTGGTCGGCATAAGAGAAGAAGTAGGCGCGCGGGGCCAGCCTGTTTTCACCAACGAATTGGACGTTTTCCCAGTTATTCACATGTCCTCCCGGAACAAGGCAACTTTGACTGGGTAAACTCTAGATAAACATTTACTAAATATCAGCTTTGAATTGGTAAAGTTTTAACCTGATCACAATGAACAGATGGTTTTGTGAGCGAGATCAGAAGCGGGAGATAAAGGAGGACAAGATATGGATGAGTGGCATGGATGTTGATAAGAGTTGGCTGATTAGCAATAAAATCAACTATAAAACAATATGATATGAAGTTACTGGATGATATGGGAAAGAGGTTTGCTTGGGAGAGGTGTCGCACCACCGCAAGATGGTGCGACTAAAAAGCAGAGTTTTTTACTAAAATCAGCGAGTAGTACCACGCAGGGTCAACTTGCTCGGTACCAGCACCCGGAGTGGAATATCCCGCTCGTCTCGCAGCCGCTCAACCAGCAAATTGACCCCCTGGGAGCCCATCAACTCGGAGTGGATCCGCACCGTAGAGAGCGGCGGGAAGGTGAACTTGGCGGTCGGGATATCGTTGACGCTGATAAGCTCGATCTGCTGGGGAATCGCCAGTCCCTTCTCATGAATGGCACGCAGCACACCGATGGCGATGGAGTCGGAGGCGACAAACAGCGCCTTGGGCCAATCGCCGGCCAGCATCTCCTTCGCCAACTGGTAGCCGGAAGCGCTGGAGAAGTCCCCACGATAGAGATCGCTCTCCTGCACCACCCCCAACCGCTGGCCATAATCACGGAAGGCCAGTTCACGCAAGTCCGGATTCTCATCCTGGCCACCGATATAACCGATGCGCTGATGCCCCTGTGCGATAAAGTAATCGACTACCTGCTGGCTGATCAGGGCGAGATCCACATCGACCGAGTCAAACTCTCCCTGTGAACGGCAGTCGACAAACACCAGCTGGCTGGAGCAAGCCCTGAGCTGGGCCAGACGCTCGGCTGTGAGGGTGCCGACCACCAGAATGCCATCCACGGCGCTCAGTTCGCGCCCTTCACCGCAGTTGTAGAGATGAGTCAGCTCGATATTGAGGCGGGCACTCTGGGTCTCGATGCCATACCGAATGGCGAGATAGTAAGGGTCGTTGACCTCGGTACTCTGGGGATAGGCATAGACCACCAGAAAGTGCAGCTTGCTCTTGTGTACCCCCTTGCGGGCGCTACTGGTCTTGTACTCCAGCCGTTCGGCAATTTCGAAGATCCGCTGCTTGGTCTCTTCCTTGACGCTCAGGCTGGGATCCTCGTTCAGTACCCGGGATACCGTCGCGAGAGAAACCCCCGCTTCCTGTGCAATTTCCTTCAACGTAGCCATCAATACCTCGCTGGCAGCATCACGTGTTAATCGGTAACGGCTAAAGAGTAACGGGCAATCCCTTGATAGCCCAGCACTTTTACTAAAATGCCGGCGGCATGGCAGATTTTTGGAACGCAGAAATGCAAAAAGGCCTCCCGAATGGGAGGCCTCTTCTAAATAGGTGCCTGACAGTGTCCTACTCTCGCATGGCGAATGCCACACTACCATCGGCGCTACCGCGTTTCACTTCTGAGTTCGGCATGGGA
>NZ_JAAKOV010000005.1:0-202237 GCF_049171595.1 Aeromonas sp. 603607 | reverse complement strand
GGAAAAGGCGTAAATATCAAAGTGTGTTTGTATGAGGCCCTGGGGCGCCCCATGCAACACGTAATTGGGACATAGCCTTTTTCAAGTTGGTCAACTGACTCCTACGTCATCAGCAATCTAAAAAACCAGCAAAAAGTCACAAAAACATATAAAAATCATCACGATAAAAACTTCATAACATATGTGTACTTTCCTCAAAGTAATTTGAAAATGTCGCAAATTTAGTGATCCACCTCTAATAACCGATACCTCAATTGGAGTAGTATATTGATTAGTTTTTCGGGAGGTCACTCTCCCTACCGCCCCACTCGATGTGTGGTGCTTCAGGATGAGCTGTGCGCAAGGAACTCGCGACCACTCGGTGAGGATTTTTCCATTTATCTGATTTCTGAGGCATTACAATGAGCGACATCAAGAACGTCCGCATTGAAGAAGACCTGCTGGGCACCAAAGAAGTTTCCAATGATCTCTACTACGGTGTGCACACCCTGCGCGCTGTCGAGAACTTCAAGATCAGCTCTCAGAAGATTTCTGACGTTCCGGAATTTGTCCGCGGCATGGTGCTGACCAAGAAAGCTGCTGCACTGGCAAACGGCGAGCTCGGTACCATCCGTCCTGAAATTGCTGACAAGATCGTAGAAGCCTGCGACCTGATGCTGAACACAGGCAAATGCTTCGACCAGTTCCCGGTCGACGTTTACCAGGGAGGTGCCGGCACCTCCGTCAACATGAACACTAACGAAGTACTGGCCAACATCGCCTTGGAAATCATGGGTCTGGAGAAAGGCCGTTACGACGTCATCAACCCGAACGACCACGTCAACAAGTGCCAGTCCACCAACGATGCCTACCCGACCGGTTTCCGCGTTGCTGTGGTCAACAGCACTGACGTGACCCTGCACGCGCTGGAGCACCTGATCGCGGCATTCGATGCCAAAGCGAAAGAGTTCAAAAACATCCTGAAGATGGGTCGTACCCAGTTGCAAGATGCGGTTCCGATGACCCTGGGTCAGGAGTTCCACGCATTCGCCGTGACCCTGCGTGAAGAGATCAAGTCCATCAAGCGTTGCCAGGAGCTGCTGCTGGAAGTGAACCTGGGCGCGACCGCCATCGGTACCGGTCTGAACACTCCGCCCGAGTACTCTGCACTGGCCATCAAGCGTCTGGCCGAGATCACTGGTCGTGCCTATGTGCCGGCAGAAGATCTGATCGAAGCGACCTCCGACTGTGGCGCCTACGTCATGCTGCACGGCGCCATCAAGCGTCTGGCCATGAAGCTGTCCAAGATCTGTAACGACCTGCGTCTGCTCTCCTCCGGCCCGCGCACTGCACTGAAAGAGATCAACCTGCCAGAAATGCAGGCGGGTTCCTCCATCATGCCAGCCAAGGTCAACCCGGTTATCCCGGAAGTGGTCAACCAATCCTGCTTCAAGGTATTCGGTAACGACATCACCATCACCTTCGCCGCCGAAGCCGGTCAGCTGCAGCTGAACGTCATGGAGCCGGTGATTGGTCAGGCAATGTTCGAATCCCTGAGCCTGATGGAAAAAGCCTGTATTTCCCTGCGCGAGAAGTGCGTGGAAGGTATCACCGCCAACCCGGAAATCTGCATGAATCACGTGCTGAACTCCATCGGTATCGTGACCTACCTGAACCCCTTCATCGGACACCACGAAGGGGATATCGTCGGCAAGATCTGTGCCCAGACCGGCAAGAACGTCCGCGAAGTAGTTCTTGAGCGCGGTCTGCTGAGCGCCGAGCAGCTGGACGAAATTCTCTCCATCGAGAACCTGATGAACCCGCAATACAAAGCCAAGCGTTTCACCCGCGAAGCTGCCGTATAAGCGAGTGTGGGCCGGGATCTTCCCGGCCCATAAAGTCAGTTCCCGATTGGTCTTTATCCCCAGCCCGATCGGGAATTGGCTTTTTGCCAAATAAAAACCAAAAAACTAAAAAATGGAGTTATCGCTATGATTGGAATCGAGTTACTTGTCGTGCTCGCCGCTATCTATCTGGGGGCCCGGATAGGCAGCATCGGCATCGGCTTTGCCGGTGGTCTGGGGGTACTGGTATTGACGTGGGGTCTGGGCATGCCCATTCCGAGCGATCAACTGGTCAGCTACATCCCCTGGGATGTGATCATGATCATCGCGTCCGTCATCTGTGCCATCGCCTGTATGCAACTGGCTGGCGGGATGGACTATCTGGTCTTCCTGGCAGAAAAAGCGCTGCGTAAGAACCCCAAATACATCACCTTCGCCGCCCCGGTGGTCACCTACCTGATGACCATGCTGGCCGGTACCGGTCATACCGCCTTCTCCACCCTGCCGGTGATCGCTGAAGTGGCCAAAGAGCAAGGGATCCGCCCATCCCGTCCGCTCTCCATCGCGGTTGTCGCCTCCCAGATCGCCATCACAGCTTCCCCGATCTCTGCCGCTGTGGTTGCCTTCTCCGGCATGCTCGAGCCGTTTGGTGTTGACTACCTGACCCTGCTGGCCATCTGCATCCCCTCTACCTTCCTGGCCTGTATCCTGGGCGCCTTCATTGCCAACATGATGGGCAAGCCGCTGGAGCAGGACGAAGTCTATCTGGAGCGTAAAGCCAAGGGGCTGATCAAACTGCGTGGTACTACCAAGCTCGAGATCAAACCGTACGCCAAGCTGTCGGTCTGGATCTTCATCGCCGCCATCGTTGCTGTCATGGCTTATGCCACTGCCATCTCCGGTAAAGTGGGCCTGATCACCAACCCGCCGATCCCCCGTGACGGCGCCATCATGGGCATCATGCTGGCCGCGGCCACCATCATGACCCTGGTGTGCAAACTAGACGCCACCCAGGTCACCAACATGCCGACCTTCAAGTCCGGTATGTCCGCCTGTATCTGCGTACTGGGTGTCGCTTGGTTGGGTAACGTCTTCGTGAAAGGCAACATGGACACCATCCAGCTGATCGCTGGCGACCTGCTGAACCAGTACTCCTGGCTGCTGGCCGTGGTGCTGTTCTTCGCCGCTATGCTGCTCTATTCACAAGGCGCCACCACCAAAGCGTTGATGCCTGCCGCACTGGCACTGGGTGTCAGCCCGCTGACTGCGATTGCCTCTTTCGCAGCCGTGAGCGCCCTGTTTGTACTGCCGACCTACCCGACCCTGCTGGCTGCGGTAGAGATGGACGACACCGGTTCCACCCGTATCGGTAAGGCGGTCTTCAACCATCCCTTCTTCGTACCGGGCACCGCCACCATCGCCATCGCCGTGGCACTGGGCTTCTTCTTCGGCGGCATCCTGCTGTAATCCTATCGCCTGCCGATTACCAAACAAAAATCCCCGCCAGTTGGCGGGGATTTTTTTATCTCTTTACTCTGTACTTTGCAGTCTGCCCGCACGAGACCTGACCTCTTATCCGGATGGCTCAACCACGGCGACAGCAGACACCACCACGGCGTGCCAGCGGCACTATAACCACCGCTGCCGGATTGCAGGAGCTGTAGGCCACCATGGTACTCACCACCACGCCAGAATGCGGGAACCGTCGGATCAGACCGGATCCAGGGTATCCAGCGGCCAGCGCGGCACGGCTTTGACCGCCAGCGGTTCGAACACGCCCGCTTTCAGGCGCTGCATACCGGCGTAAGCGATCATGGCGCCGTTATCGGTGCAATATTCAGTGCGCGGATAGAACACCTCACCCTTGAGGCTCTCCATCAATTCTGCCAGCTGGGCACGCAGATGACGGTTGGCACTGACGCCGCCAGCAACCACCAGACGCTTAAGACCGGTCTCTTTCAAGGCACGACGGCACTTGATGGCCAGGGTATCGACCACCGCATCTTCAAACGCCCGAGCGATATCGGCACGGGTCTGCTCATCATCACCATTGGCGGCGATGGTGTTGGCGGTGAAGGTCTTCAGGCCGGAGAAGCTCATGTCGAGCCCGGGGCGATCAGTCATGGGACGGGGGAAGTGGAAGCGCCCGGTAGTGCCCTTCTCGGCCAGACGGGAGAGCAGCGGACCACCTGGATAGTCCAGCCCCATCAGCTTGGCGGTCTTGTCGAACGCTTCGCCAGCGGCATCGTCGATGGATTCGCCCAACAGCTGATAACTGCCGATGCCATCAACCCGTACCAGCATGGAGTGACCACCGGATACCAGCAGCGCCACGAAGGGGAACTCGGGAGCTTTCTCTTCCAGCATGGGGGCCAGCAGGTGACCTTCCATATGGTGGACGGCGATAGCAGGCTTGTTCCATGCCATCGCCAGCGAACGACCAATAGTGGCGCCCACCAGAATGGCGCCAACCAGACCCGGCCCCGCGGTATACGCGATGCCGTCGATGTCATCTTTGCCCAGTCCTGCCTCTTGCAATGCCGCCTGGATCAACGGGATCGTCTTGCGAACATGATCCCGGCTGGCGAGTTCGGGGACAACGCCACCGTAGTCCGCATGCAGCTTGACCTGGCTGTATAACTGATGGGAAAGGATCCCTTTTTGATCGTCGAAGATCGCGATCCCGGTTTCGTCACAGGATGTCTCTATGCCCAATACACGCATTGCTAAAAAATTTCACTGCTAAAATGAGACGGCTATGGTAACCTTCGCGGGTTTTTTAAACCAGAGCGATCTCTGCGGGTTTACTTTCATTCCCTGTCCAGAGTATAATTTCGCACCATTTTAAGACATGCTGATCGATTGAAGGTCAGCTAACAATTTATCACTGAGGTGAAAGGCACATGCCAGTAATCAAAGTCCGTGAAAATGAGCCGTTTGACGTTGCTCTGCGTCGTTTCAAGCGTTCTTGCGAAAAAGCCGGTATCCTGTCCGAAGTTCGTAGCCGTGAGTTCTACGAGAAGCCGACTACCATTCGTAAGCGCGCCAAAGCGTCTGCTGTCAAGCGTCACGCCAAGAAGCTGTCTCGCGAAAACGCACGTCGTATCCGCCTGTACTAATCGGGAGATATTGCCGTGTCTCTGAAGGATCAACTCAAGGATCAGCAAAAGCTCGCCATGCTTGCCAAAGATAAGGCACGTCTGGGAGCGATCCGCTTGTTGATGGCAGAAATCAAGCAACGTGAAGTCGATACCCGTATCGAGCTGAATGATGAGGATATCCTCGCTGTCGTGACCAAAATGGTCAAACAGCGCCGCGATTCCATCAGCCAATTTGAAGCTGCAGGTCGCCAGGATCTCGCCGACAAAGAGTCCGCCGAGATCGTTGTGTTGCAGGAATTCCTGCCGCAACAGCTGACCGCAGATGAAATTGCCGCCCTGATCGAGCAAGCCATCGCTGAAAGTGGTGCTGCCGTCATGGCTGATATGGGCAAGGTCATGGCTGTCTTGAAGCCGAAAATTCAGGGGCGTGCCGATGTCGGCGCCGTCAGTGCTCAGGTGAAAACCCGCTTGGCGTAACAGGCAACTCTCTTGTTTGGTCGAAGAAGCCGTGCTTCCCTTGGAATGCGCGGCTTTTTTATTTTCTCCGCAATGAAACAGGACGGTTATGGCAGGCAGGATCCCCCAATCCTTTATCGACGATCTGCTCGTACGCACAGACATAGTCGAGCTGATCGACTCGCGAGTGCGGCTGAAAAAAGCCGGTAAGAACTACCAGGCTTGCTGCCCTTTTCATAACGAAAAAAGCCCCTCTTTTACCGTCAGCCAAGAGAAGCAGTTCTACCACTGTTTCGGTTGTGGCGCCCACGGCAACGCCATCGGCTTTGTCATGGAGTACGACGGTCTCGAATTTCCCGATGCCATCGAAGAGCTCGCCAGCATGCAAGGCATGCAGGTACCTCGCGAGCAGAGCATCGGCGGCTCGGCCAATAGCCAGCCCGCAGTCAGCAAGGATCTGTTCGAGCTAATGAACCAGATCGCCCGCTTCTACGAGAGCAATCTCAAGAGCGCTCCCCATGCGGTGGAGTACCTCAAAGGCCGCGGTCTGACCGGTGAAGTGGTCAAACGATTCAACATTGGCTATGCACCTAGCGATTGGGATCAGGTGCGCCGCCGCTTTGGTACCAGCCGGGATCACGAGCAGTTGCTTATCTCGGGCGGCATGCTGATCACCCGTGACAATGGCCCGGGGAGTTATGATCGTTTCCGCGATCGCATCATGTTCCCGATCCGTGACAAGCGTGGCCGGGTCATCGGTTTTGGTGGCCGGGTGCTGGGTGATGGTACCCCCAAATACCTGAACTCGCCGGAGACCCCCATCTTCCATAAAGGGCGGGAGCTGTTCGGTCTCTACGAGGTGAAGCAGGCACACAAGGATCCACGCCGGATCCTGGTGGTGGAAGGCTACATGGATGTGGTGGCACTCGGTCAGTACGACATCGACTATGCGGTGGCGGCGCTGGGTACTGCAACGACCAGCGACCATATCCACACCCTGTTTCGCACCACCGCCGAGGTAGTCTGCTGCTACGACGGTGACAACGCCGGTCGTGAAGCCGCCTGGCGCGCGCTGGATAATGCCCTCCCTCATCTGCAGGATGGCCGCGAGCTGAAGTTCGTGTTCCTGCCCGATGGCGAGGATCCCGACTCGCTGGTACGCCAGATCGGCAAGGAGGGCTTCGAAGCTCTGCTCGATGAAGCCCAACCGTTCGCCGACTTCATGTTCGAGCGTCTCGGTCGCGATGCGGCGCTCTCCGGTGAGGCGGGCAAGTTCGAAGTAGCCAACAAGGCTGCCGAGCTTATTCGTCGCGTACCGGAAGGGTTTACCCGCGAAGGGCTGATCACTCGTCTCTCCAGCATGATGCGCTGGGGCGAGAACAAACAGCGCATCGCCGAACTCTTTGCCCGCAACAGTCAGCCCAAGGCCGAGGTCAACAAACCCAAGACAGCCAAGCTGACGCCACTGCGGCGTGCGCTGGCACTGATGGTGCAATATCCGGCAGTAACGGCTGAGCTTCCCCCCATGCCGGAATTGGCCGGACTACGCGTACAAGGCATCAAGTTTCTGCTGCAACTGCACCAGCAGATCTTGGCACAGCCCGGTATTACCACAGGTATCCTGCTGGAACACTGGCGTGGTACCAAGGAGGGAGAAATCCTTGCTCAGCTGGCCATGCACGACCTGTTCGAGGAGATCAAACTCGATCAGGAGCCGGATATTCTGGGAGAATTGCAGGACACCTTCGTCGGCTTCATCAACCAGTTTCTGAAACAGCGGATCGAAGAATTGCAGGCCAAAGTGGCTCAGGAAGGACTAAGCTCCGAAGAAACCCAAGAGCTGATGATGCTGATAAGAGAGGTGCAAATTGAGAAAAGAAATGAGAGTGGGGCTTGATATTTGAGTGATTAGTCCCAATATGGATAGCGTTGCCCGAATCGACGGGATGAAAAGCAAAAATTTTATAACCGCCTGGCCCCGACAATACTGCGGGCAGGGGTTTCTCATGACCGACGCCGCAACCAGACATAGCATGTCTGGCGGTTTTCTATTAGAATTGGCTATTTGCGCAGCAGCGCACTGTACGCGCAACCTAGCAACACCAACCGGATGAGTTCTATGGAGCAAACCCCGCAGTCTCAGCTTAAACTCCTCGTTGCCAAAGGTAAAGAACAGGGCTACCTGACCTATGCCGAGGTGAACGATCACCTCCCGCAAGACATTGTCGATTCAGACCAGATCGAAGACATCATTCAGATGATCAACGATATGGGCATTCAAGTGGTTGAAAACGCTCCGGATGCCGATGACCTTATCATGGCTGAAGGTGGTACCGCCGATGAGGACGCTGCCGAAGCAGCGGCCCAGGCTCTGGCATCTGTTGAATCTGAGATTGGTCGCACGACCGATCCCGTCCGCATGTACATGCGGGAAATGGGTACCGTCGAACTGCTGACCCGTGAAGGCGAAATCGACATCGCCAAGCGGATCGAAGACGGTATCAACCAGGTACAAAGCTCCGTAGCCGAGTACCCTGAAGCAATTACTTACCTGCTCGAACAGTACGACAAGTACGAAGCCGAGCAGCTGCGTCTCTCTGACATCATCTCTGGCTTTATTGACCCGAACGAAACCGAAGACATGGCGCCTACCGCCACGCATATCGGTTCCGAGCTCGGCGAAGACGATCTGGCCGACGAAGATGAAGAGGACGAAGAAGACGAAGACGAAGATGGCGACAGCTCTGACGACGACGGTGACGGTGGTCCGGATCCGGAAGTCGCTCGCGAGAAGTTTGGCGAACTGCGTGCCCAGTATGAAGTGACCCGCCTCTCCATTCAGAAGAATGGTCGCGCGCACGAAGATACCCAGGCCGCCATCGCCCAGCTGGCCGATGTATTCCGTCAATTCCGCCTGATGCCCAAGCAGTTCGATCGCCTGGTTAACAACATGCGTGAAATGATGGAGCGCGTCCGCGTGCAGGAACGCATCATCATGAAGCTCTGCGTTGAGCAGGCCAAGATGCCGAAGAAAACCTTCGTCGCGGCCTTCACCAACAACGAGTGTGAAACTGCCTGGTTCGAATACCAGAAGCAGGCTGGCAAAGCCTGGTCTCCCCGTCTGGTTGAAATGGACGAGGATATTCAGCGCGCCATCGGCAAGCTGCAGCAGATTGAAGAAGAGACCGGTCTGTCGATTGCCCAGATCAAGGATATCAACCGTCGCATGAGCATCGGTGAGGCCAAAGCCCGCCGTGCGAAGAAAGAGATGGTTGAGGCCAACTTGCGTCTGGTTATCTCTATCGCCAAGAAGTACACCAACCGCGGTCTGCAGTTCCTCGATCTCATCCAGGAAGGCAACATCGGTCTGATGAAGGCGGTAGACAAGTTTGAATACCGTCGTGGCTACAAGTTCTCGACCTATGCAACCTGGTGGATCCGTCAGGCCATTACCCGCTCCATCGCGGATCAGGCCCGTACCATCCGTATCCCGGTACACATGATCGAGACCATCAACAAGCTCAACCGTATCTCCCGTCAGATGCTGCAGGAGATGGGTCGCGAACCGAATCCGGAAGAGCTGGCCATGCGCATGGGCATGCCGGAAGACAAGATCCGCAAGGTACTGAAGATCGCCAAAGAGCCTATCTCCATGGAGACGCCCATCGGTGATGATGAAGATTCCCACTTGGGCGACTTCATCGAAGATACCACCCTGGCTCTGCCAGCGGATGCGGCGACCAGCGAAAGCCTGCGCAACGCCACCCGCGAAGTGCTGGCTGGCCTGACCGCCCGCGAAGCCAAGGTGCTGCGGATGCGTTTCGGTATCGACATGAACACTGACCACACCCTAGAGGAAGTGGGCAAGCAGTTCGACGTTACCCGTGAGCGTATTCGTCAGATCGAAGCCAAGGCACTGCGCAAACTGCGCCACCCGAGCCGCTCGGAAGTGCTGCGCAGCTTCCTGGACGAATAGTCCTGACCCTGTGTCAAACTGCTCTGCCAAAGCCCCGCCATGCGGGGCTTTGTTTTGTCTGGCATTTACCCTTGCGACCCGCTTTGCCCCCTCTATCGACCTGGACAATTAGTCGCCAAGTGGTTGATATGCCTATAGACTGCCCTTTCCTCTTCCCCTATAATCCACGCCGCTAAACGCACAATTTGGCCCCTTAGCTCAGTTGGTCAGAGCAGTCGACTCATAATCGATTGGTCGTGGGTTCAAGTCCCCCAGGGGCCACCAAATTAGAAAAGGCCGCTCATCATGAGCGGCCTTTTTGCATCTGCTGATCGGGCAATGTCCCGTGATAAGCTCGAGGAGGTCATAGAAAAGACCCGCCATGGGCGGGTCTGGGCAGGGTCCGGATCAGGCGCCTCACTCAGAGACAAGGAGCCTAATGCTGAGCCTCAGGTTTACTCGTTGCTGCCGCTCTGGATGGATAAGCGACGCCCGGCGGGTAGCATCCGGGTAACCAGATTGCTGCGCTGACGCCAGGAGGTGAAGACGATGGCCAGCAGGTGCAGACCAATCAGTCCCTGCAGCGCCACCACGCACCACTCATGCCACTCGTCAGCCCCCAGTTCAAATCCCGTCTCGGTATTTTGAAACCAGCCGCTGCCAGCAGTGGCCAGCACAACCAGCCAGAGCGCCCACACGGCCAGCTTGCCGCTGCCGTGATGACCCGGTGCCGGAGGCTGCCGCTCACGCATCTCGCGCGCTTGCTGGCGAAAATCCTCACCACTGGGGATGAGGGCACCAAGGCGAGCGTAGCCACGGGCGAAAGTGAGCCCCCAGAGCAGACGCAAGGAGACCAGCCCAATGGCACCGTAACCCAGCCACTCGTGCCACTCCTCGCCCGCTTCGTTAACCCAGAGGTTGCCGATGCAGACTGCCGCCAAACCCCAATGGGTCAGACGAACCAGCGGATCCCAGCGAAAGGGCTCACCCTTTTTGCTTGGCATATTTGTGGTACTCCTTCTTCAGGTCGTTGACCTTGGCCAGATGTTCGCGCGCCTTGGCCTCATCACCCGCCTTGAGTGCGGCCAGGCTGGCGTCCAGCTCGGTCTGTACCTCGTTCATTCCTTCAAGGAATTTCTCTTTCTTGGCAGCCGGCATGTTCTTCTGCTTGGCCACATCCAGCTGGGCCTTCATCTCGTTGATGTGCTTCTCCATGGTGGCTGCATCATCAGCCTTGACGGCCTGCTTGTAGTTGAAGCCAATCTTCTTCATTGGCTGTTCCAGATCACCCGCCACTGCAGGCAGGGTCATCAGGCCAAACATCAGGGGCAGCAGCAGGGGGCGGACGGTTTTCAACATGGGATTTCCTTATATAACGACATGCTCGAATTGTTAGGGGTACTTATGAATCCAAACAAGAATTCATCACCAGCATGATGCCATGACTCATGGTGAAACGTTTGTGAAAAATGCTGTTTTTTGTGGCAAATAGTGACAGATATGCCGCGCTTGTTTGCGCTTGGTAACTGATTGAACGCTGGTGACGCGCATCATGAGGATGGTTGAAAGCGGTAAACAGGGACAAAAAACCCCGCCGTAGCGGGGTCTGAATCAGCTGGCCATTTGCGTGCGTCAGTTACTCCTGTTCGCGAGCAATGGCGCGCCAGCCGATATCCTTGCGGTAGAAGACGCCATCCCACTTGATGCGGCCAGCGAGCTGATAGGCACGCTGCTGGGCTTCTGCAACCGTATGGCCCAGCGCTGTGGCGCACAGTACACGACCGCCAGCGGTCAGGCTGGTATCGCCCTCCAGGCGGGTACCGGCATGAAACACCTTCTCACCCGCCACTTCATCCACCGGCAAGCCGCTGATGGGGTGGTTGGTGCTGTAATCGCCGGGATAGCCACCCGCCGCCAACACCACGCCGATAGCGGCGCGGGGATCATAGATGGCCTCTTTCTGATCCAGCTTGCCTGCGCAAGCGGCCAGGCAGAGCTCCACCAGATCGGACTGCATCCGCAGCATGATGGGCTGGGTCTCGGGATCGCCGAAACGGCAGTTGAACTCGATCACCTTGGGATTGCCTGCACCGTCGATCATCAGACCGGCGTAGAGGAAACCTGTGTAGACGTTGCCCTCGGCCGCCATGCCGCGCACAGTCGGCATGATCACCTGCTCCATCACGCGTCGATGTACCTCGGCGGTCACTACAGGCGCCGGGGAGTAAGCCCCCATGCCGCCGGTGTTGAGGCCGGTATCACCGTCGCCAACCCGCTTGTGATCCTGACTGGTGGCCATCGGCAGCACGTGCTCGCCATCGACCATGACGATGAAGCTCGCCTCTTCCCCCTCCAGAAACTCCTCAATCACCACCCGGGAACCCGCTTCGCCAAAGGCATTGCCGGAGAGCATGTCGCGCACCGCGTCTTCCGCTTCCTGCAAGGTCATGGCGACAATCACCCCCTTGCCCGCCGCCAGACCATCGGCCTTGATGACGATGGGGGCGCCCTTCTCGCGCAGATAGGCGAGCGCAGGCTCCACTTCGGTGAAGTTCTGGTACTCGGCGGTCGGAATGGCGTGACGGGCCAGGAAATCCTTGGTGAAAGCCTTGGAGCCTTCCAGCTGGGCAGCGGCAGCAGTCGGGCCAAAGATCGGCTGACCGGCGGCGCGGAAGGCATCCACCACCCCTTTCACCAGCGGCGCTTCCGGCCCGACGATGGTGAGGCCGACCTGCTTCTCTTTGGCAAAAGCCAGCAACCCTTCGATATCGGTCGCCTCGATGGCGACGTTCTCGACACCCGGCTCAAGCTGGGTGCCTGCATTGCCCGGCGCCACAAAAACGTGACGTACCAGTGGGGAGTGTTTGGCCTTCCAGGCCAGAGCGTGTTCGCGGCCACCGTTGCCAATGATCAGTACTTTCATCGTATCGCTCGCTTCTATTTGTGGTCACCGGACGGCCACTCGGGCCGTCAGTCAGTGGAAATAGTCAGTTGAAAAGAGACAACAAAAGGGCCGCCATCGGCAGCCCCTGACCCATCAATGACGGAAATGGCGCATGTTGGTGAACACCATGCACATGCCGTGCTCGTCGGCGGCGTCGATCACCTCCTGATCGCGCATCGAGCCACCCGGCTGGATCACGCAAGAAATACCGGCCTGCGCGGCAGCATCAATACCGTCGCGGAACGGGAAGAAGGCATCGGAGGCCATCACGGAGCCCGCCACGGTCAGCCCTTCGTCCGCCGCCTTGATACCGGCGATTTTGGCCGAATAAACACGGCTCATCTGGCCTGCGCCGACGCCGATGGTCTGGCCATCTTTGGCGTAGACGATAGCGTTGGATTTGACGAACTTGGCCACTTTCCAGCAGAACAGCAGATCTTGCAGTTCGGCTTCGGTCGGCTGGCGCTTGCTGACCACGGTCAGGTCACCCAGCGTCACCATGTCGAGATCCCGCTCCTGTACCAGCAGACCGCCGTTGACGCGCTTGAGGTCAAAACCTTGCGCCGGTGCAGTCCACTGCCCGCATTCGAGCAGACGCACGTTCTGCTTGGCAGCGACCGCTTCGCGGGCCTCCTGGCTGACGCTCGGGGCGATGATCACTTCGACAAACTGGCGGGCCACGATGGCTGCCGCAGTGGCACCATCCAGCTCACGGTTAAAGGCGATGATGCCGCCGAAGGCGGAGGTGGGGTCGGTCTGGTAGGCGCGATCGTAGGCACTCAGCAGGTCGCTACCGATAGCCACACCGCAGGGGTTGGCATGCTTGACGATGACGCAGGCCGGCTCGTCGAACTCCTTAACACACTCCAGCGCCGCATCGGTATCGGCGATGTTGTTGTAGGAGAGCGCCTTGCCCTGCAACTGGGTAGCGCTGGAGACAGAACCCGGAGCGGCATGCTCTTCGGCGTAGAAGGCGGCTGCCTGATGGCTGTTTTCGCCGTAACGCATGTCCTGCTTCTTGATGAACTGGCTGTTGAAGGTGCGCGGGAAACGGGACTCCTCGTCACCCTCCTTGTTGTCACCGTAGGAAGGAACCATGGTGCCAAAGTAGTTGGCGATCATGCCGTCGTAGGCGGCGGTGTGCTCGAAGGCTGCGATGGCCAGATCGAAACGGGTCGCCAGTTTCAGGCTGTTGCCGTTGGCATCCATCTCGCGAATAACCCGATCATAGTCAGCAGCTTTGACGACGATAGCAACATCTTTGTGGTTTTTGGCGGCAGAACGCACCATGGTTGGGCCGCCGATGTCGATGTTCTCGACCGCATCCGCCAGGGTGCAGCCCGCTTTGGCCACGGTGGCAGCAAAGGGGTAGAGGTTGACGACAACCATGTCGATGGGGGAGATAGCGTGCTGGGCCATGATGGCGTCATCCTGATCCCGACGGCCGAGGATGCCGCCATGAACCTTGGGATGCAGGGTCTTGACCCGGCCATCCATCATTTCAGGGAAACCCGTGTAGTCGGAGACCTCGGTCACCGGCAGACCCGCCTCGCCAAGCAGCTTGGCGGTACCGCCCGTGGAGAGCAGGGCAACACCACGCTCGTTGAGTGCCTTGGCAAATTCCAGAATGCCAGTTTTGTCAGACACACTCAGCAGTGCACGGCGAATGGGTCGAGCTTGTTCCATCACACTATCGTCCTCAACATAACGGGGACCGTTCCATGGGAGGCGAGGCTCAACACAGAGAGTCCCCAAATAAATGGAAGTGGGGGATTTCGCAAACCACTCTCGCCCCGACATCCGGCAAAAGCGTTTTAGGAAATGCCCGCTTGGTGCGGCGCTCTGTTATGGGCGCGTATTCTACACAAAAAATGTGACCTGTGGTGGATTTTTTGAAACAGCAAAGCCTTATTTGACGCGGCGTTAAACGTTTTCCACTTGATTTTCTCGAAACGTTTGCACTTTCAGTGTTTTATGGGAAAAAGAGTCGCCAGGAGATGTTTATCTGCCCCTTTTATGCCCTTGGCTGGCAATCCATTGGCAAAGGGGTGATAGTGGATTCCGGTTTTTGTGGCGGCATACATTCAAGGGGAGAGAGAGCATGTATCGGATCGGTGAACTGGCCAAGGCGTGCGGGGTCAAGGCAGATACCCTGCGTTTTTACGAGAAGAACGGGCTTATCTCACCGGGGATCCGCAACGAATCCGGCTACCGTCTCTACAGCGAACAGGACAAGCGGCGGCTGGAGTTTATTATCCGCGCCAAGTCGGTCGGATTCTCGCTGGCCGATATTGGCGAGCTGCTCGACCTCGATACCAACAAGGCCAAAGTCACCTGTCAGGAGGTGAAAGCAGTGGCCGACACCAAGCTGGCCCAGGTGGAGCAGAAGATCATCGAACTGACCCGCTTTCGCGACAATCTGCGCGAGCTCTCCAATATCTGCTGCGGCGGGCCGCGCTCGGCGGAGCACTGCGCCATCCTCGAGACGCTGGAATCTGGCGCCCCGGCCCATCACGAGCATCACAGCCACGACCAGCATGACCCGGTTCACGGCTGACATGGTATGCCTGACTGAGCGTGCCTGACTCAGTGTGACTGACTCGGCGCCGCCGACGCATTGCTCCGGCGGCGATTTGGTGACAAAATCGCCGCGTTTTTAACCGGAGCCAGTGCATCCGGTTGCCGGGCGCTAGCCTGAACAGGCGCCCGCAGCGAAAACCGCCATCCAGACACAAGAATCAACACACCAAGAGAAAAGAAGAGGAGCCATCATGGCCAAAATTCGGGTCGACCAACCCGCCCTCCCCCGTGAGGAAAATGCGCAAGGGGGCCGCTATGCCCATCAGCGCGGCGAGATAAAGGATAACCATCTGCACGCCCTGCTCTCCGATCCGCTGTTTCGCAGCCGGGTCGAGCGCAACAAGAAGGGCAAGGGGAGTTACCAGCGCAAGGCCAAATTCGGCAAGCGGTGGGAGCCCGGCCAACAGCAGATGATCCGCGTCTGCTGCTGAGCGGGTTTCTACCGACCATAAACAATCAGGGCACCATGGGTGCCCTGATTGTTTTGACAGAAGAAGCGATTTGGCAACGCCAACTCACCACCTCAAAGTTGCGCCTCAACAGGCCACTCACTCATCCATAAAGAGTTCGAGCAATACGTTGAGATAGCGATGGCCGAGGGAGGTGAGCTGCCAGCTATCTCCCAGATCCTTGATAAGCTCCTTGCTCTGTGCGATGGAGAGCACCGTCTCGACCCGCTCCAGCGGCAAGCCGGTATAGGCCTCGAACTCCGCCTTGGGGGCCGGTTCAAACAGGCGGAAGCGATTCATAAAGTATTCGAGCGGCAGATCGTCTGCCGTCACCTGCCACTGCTCGTCCAGATAGGGGCGACCCTTGTCCAGATACCCTTTCGGATGCTTCACCTTGGCAGTGCGCAGGATCTGCTGATCCGCGAGATCGGTCACCTTGCCGTGGGCGCCACAGCCGATCCCCAGATAGTCGCCAAAGCGCCAGTAGTTGAGGTTGTGATGGCACTGATAGCCCTCTTTGGCATAAGCCGAGATCTCGTACTGGCGATAACCGCTGGCGGTAAGCATGGCGTGGCCCTGCTCGTAGATATCCCACAGGGTGTCATCTTCCGGCAGTTTGGGCGGCTTGGAGGCAAACGCCGTGTTCGGCTCTATGGTGAGCTGATACCAGGAGAGGTGCGGCGGGGCGCAGTCGATAGCCTGCTGCAGGTCATAAAGGGCATCATCCAGACTCTGATCCGGCAGACCGTGCATCAGATCCAGATTGAAGGTGGGCAACTTGATGGCGTGGGCCAGTGCGGCGGCCTTGCGCGCCTCTTCCGGGCCGTGGATACGCCCAAGCCGAGTCAGCTTCTCCTGCTGGAAGCTCTGCACCCCGATGGAGATGCGGTTGATGCCGGCGCGCTGGAAACCGGCGAACTTGTCCGCCTCCACCGTGCCCGGATTCGCTTCCATGGTGATCTCGCAATCGGCGGAGAGCGGAATGCGGGCCCGCACCCCGTCCAGCAAGGTTTGCATCGCCTCCACCGTCAGCAGGCTGGGGGTGCCGCCGCCAATAAAGATCGAGGAGAGCGGCCGCCCCTGTGCCCACTTCAGATCCTGATCCAGATCCTCCAGCAGGGCGGCGACATATTCGAGGTGAGGCAACTCCCCCTTCTGGGCATGGGAGTTGAAGTCACAGTAAGGGCACTTCTGGACGCACCAGGGCACATGAATATAGAGAGAGAGCGGCGGCAGTTGCAGCATGGGGCTTCCAATAAAACGGGGGCTCAAGGCCCCCATTGTAGATGACTATGTGTAATTGACCGTGTGTAACCGACAAGGTGGCGAAGTGACTCAGTGCGCCGCAGCCAGCGCCGCTTTGAGCTTGGCCAGCGCCTGACCACGATGGCTCAGCTGGTTTTTCAGCTCGGCGGGCATCTGGGCGGCGGTGCAGTCGTGATCCGGCACGAAGAATACCGGGTCATAGCCAAAGCCATGTTGACCGCGCGGCTCGTCGATGATCATCCCTTCCCAGCTCGCCTGACAGATGATGGGGGTGGGATCGTCGGCGTGGCGCATATAGACCAGCACACACCAGAAGCGGGCGCTCTTCAGGTACTCGGGGGCACCTTGCAGCTCGCCGAGCAGCTTCTCGATGTTGGCCTTGTCACCGGCACCCACACCGGCAAAGCGGGCGGAGTAAACGCCGGGGCGCCCTTGCAGCAGATCGACTTCCAGACCGGAGTCATCGGCCACGGCGGGCAGACCGGTAATGCGGGCGGCGTGGCGGGCCTTGATGATGGCATTCTCGACGAAGGTGGTGCCGGTCTCATCGGCATCGGAGACCGCAAACTCGCTCTGTGGGATCACCTGGATCTTCATATCGGCCAGCATGGCTGCCAATTCCTTCACCTTTTTCTGGTTACCTGTTGCCAGGACAAGCTTGTTCATCGAGCACCTCCGCAAAAATAATCTGCGCATTCTATGCGGCGCAAGCGTTTAGTAAAAGCGTCAATTACACCCGCTGTGATGGGGTTACGGGGGATTTGCCGCCATCTAATAACCAGCTTTTTAATACATGTTTCCATAATGGAATAACCAAAGTGATTAAATACCATTTCTATTCATTACTGTGAGTCAGTAGACTCGCGCCCCAATTCATTAACCTGGCTGACTAAAGAGGTGACAGATGCCATTGATACTTTTACTCGTACTACTGGTGCTGTTCAGTCCGCTGGCTATCGACATCTACCTGCCCGCCATTCCGCAGATGGCCGAGCAGCTGGGCGCCGAAGTAACCCTGATGCAGGGCACCATCACCTGGTTCCTGTTCAGCATGGGGCTGGGGCAACTGCTTGTTGGCCCGCTGGCCGATCGCTACGGTCGCAAGCCCATCGCGCTGGGCGGCGTGCTGCTCTATGGCCTGAGCGCGCTGGGGGCCGGTTTTGCCGCCAGCCTCGGCGAATTGATGCTGGCCCGGGTGCTGCAGGGCTTCGGCGCCTGCGCCACCTCGGTCGCCGCCTTCTCGGTGGTGCGTGACAGCTACGGCCCGAAAAAGAGCGGCCAGATGATCTCCTACCTCAATGGGGCCATCTGCTTTATTCCTGCGCTGGCGCCCCTGCTCGGTGGCTGGCTCACCGCCAAGGCGGGCTGGTCTGCCAACTTCTGGTTTATGGCCGGTTATGCGCTCATCGTCGGCAGCTGGCTGATGTGGCGGATGCCGGAGACACGCCCGGAGGAGACCCGCAGCGAAGGGGCCCTCATCAGCTGGTCTCGCTACAGCCCGGTGCTGCGCTCCCCCAGCTTCCTGTTCAATGCGGCGCTGTGCATGCTGGCGATGGCGGTGATCCTCGCTTATGTCACCGCCGCCCCGGTGCAGCTGATGGTGAAACTGGGGCTCGATATGAGCGGCTTTAGCTACTGGTTTACCGCCAACGCCGCGCTCAACATTCTGGCCTGCTTCATGGCGCCGCGCTTTATCGCCAAGGTGGGGCCAAGACGCACACTGCGCATCGGGCTGCTGGTGTTGATGCTTTCGGCCATCACCCTGACTTTGGCCATGCACATCGAACATCCGCTGGCGATGATGGGGCCGGTGTTCCTCTCCAGCATCGGCTTTGCCATGATTCTGGGCTCTGCCGCCGGCATGGCGCTGGCACCGTTCGGCCACTGCGCCGGTACCGCCGCCGCCCTGCTCGGCCTGTTCCAGATGAGCGGCTCCGGCGCCCTGGTTGGTCTGACCGGCGCTCTGATGCACGACCCGCTGAGCCAGCTGGCACTGCATATGTGGCTACTGCTGCCGCCTCTGGTGATGCTGATGACCCGGCGCGGCCGCCGCTTGTGTTTGCAATAAATCCTGTGCTCTGATGGGCACACTCAGGGGGCCATCGGCCCCCTTCTCGTTTGTATCGCCTTTACAGCACATGGCCATCCGGCAGAGAGCCGGCGATGGCAACCCCACTCACTCGATGTCAGCGGAGAACTCCCGATGAGCCACACTCTCAACGCAGCCCTGGTGGGCTATGGCTTTGCAGGCAAGACCTTCCACGCCCCCTTCCTCTCCACCACCCCGGGCTTGTCCCTGAGTTGGGTAGTGAGCCGCGATGCCGCCAAGGTGCAGGCCGATCTGCCCGACTGCCGGGTCGGCTCACTGGAGGAGGTGCTGAGGGATGAGACCGTCGATCTGGTGGTGATCGCCACCCCCAACGACACCCACGCCCCCCTCGCCCGCCAGGCGCTGCTGGCAGGCAAACATGTGGTGATCGACAAGCCCTTTGCACTGGATCTGGCAGAAGCGAAAGCACTGGTCGAACTGGCCGAAAAGCAGCAGCGACTGCTCAGTATCTTCCACAACCGCCGCTGGGACGGGGATTTTCTCACCGTGCGCCGTTTGATTGCCGAGGGGACGCTGGGGCAGATCGCCCAGTTCGAATCCCACTTCGATCGCTATCGCCCCGAAGTACGCCAGCGCTGGCGCGAAGCGGGTGGCCCGGGTTCCGGCCTCTGGTTCGATCTCGGCCCCCATGTACTGGATCAGGCGCTACAGCTGTTCGGCCAGCCGGACTGGTTGCAGGCCGATCTGGCCGAGCAGCGCCCCGGCGCACTGGCGGACGACTACTTCCATATGGTGCTGGGTTACGGTGAACGGTCTGGCGAGATGCGAGTGATCCTGCATGGCAGCTGCTTGGTCTCGGCCACCATGCCGCGTTTCATCGTCCACGGCAGCCAGGGTTCGTTCGTGAAATTCGGTATGGATGTGCAGGAAGAGCAGCTCAAGCAGGGCTTGCGGCCGCCGGCGGCGGATTGGGGCATGGATAGTGAGCCCGGTCAGCTCAGCCGCATTGTCGATGGTCAGTTACAGCAGCAGAGCGTGGTGGGTGAGCCGGGGGATTATGGCGCCTACTATCGCGGTGTCTGCGCCACCATCAAGGGTGAGGGAAGCAACCCGGTGCCAGCAAGTGAAGCGCTGGCGGTGATGGCGCTGCTGGATCTGGCCCGTCAGAGCCACCTTGAGGGAAAACGGCTGCCCTGTCAGAAGCTGTCTGACTAAGGTGCGGGTCATCGGCCGCTATTGATCAACCTTGACCTTGTTAAACCGCCACAAGATGGCAGCAAAGCGGTGTTTTATTGTGCAGTTATCACCATTTAACGGCATCTTGTATTGATATCAGTCGTTGCAGTGGAGCTTTTTATCCACGGCACGAAAAAATGTCATTGTGATATCCGTTTTCATCGGTAACTAATGGGGCTATATTGCGCCCGCCTGCTGCCTCCTGGCTTCTTGTTTCAATACCGGGCAACGGTGGGCGCTGTGATGGTTGCACAGACCATCTCTCCATATTTATTTGAGGGAATGCACATGAACAAAGTACTGGTAGCCGGTATCCTGGGTCTGATGTTGACTGCTTGCGGTCAGAAAGAAGAAAAAGCTGCCGCTCCTGCTGCTGCTCCGGCCGCCGAAGTTGCTGCCACTGTAGAAAAAGCCGCTAGCGAAGCCACCTCTACCGTAGAGAAGGCCACCTCCGAAGCTAGCGAAGCCACCTCTACCGTAGAGAAGGCCACCTCCGAAGCGACTGCAACCGTAGAAAAAGCTGCTACCGAAGCCGCTACCAAGGTTGAAGCTGCAGTGAGCGATGCCAAGGCCAACTAAGCCTGCACCTCATTTGAAGACGGGTCCGAAGGCAACTTCGGACCCGTTTTTTTATCTGTCGCTCAGGGGGCCGGATTAATCAGCGAGGTGAGGATGTGATCCTCCCAGCGGCCATTGATCATCAGATACGCCCGTGCGAATCCCTCCAGCTCGAAGCCGAGCCGCTCCAGCAAGGCGCCACTGCGCTGATTGGCTGGCATATAGCAAGCCATGATGCGATGCAGATCGTGCTCCCGAAACAGGTAGTCGATTGCGGCTGACAGCACCTCTCTCATCACCCCCTGCCCCTGATGCTGCTGGTCGATGGCATAGCCCAGATGACACGCCTTGAAGACCCCCATCAGGATATTGCTGAAGTTGCAGGTGGCGATCACCCGCTCGCCAGCCGGATCGAGGGCCACCAGATTGACGCCGGTGCCGTTGAAGAACTGGCTGTAGCTATCCTGCAGCCGGTTATGCCAGTAAGAAAGCGTGTAGAAATGGTCATCGCGCAGCGGCTCCCAGGGGGTGAGATGGGCACGGTTGCGCCGGTAGAAGTCGAGCATCATGGGGGCCCGATCCGGCGACAGTATGGTCAGGTGGGTGCGGGCCGTCTTGATATGTGGCAGCGACATCAGGACTCCCTCTGTCTTAGCCACTCATCGCGCAGCAGGCTGTAGTGGGCATGGTCCACAATCCGGTTGCCCAGCCGCTCTGCGCGCCGGGTCACCCCCTCAAGCTGCATCCCGAGCCGTTCACAAACAGCCCTGCTGGGCTCGTTATCGGTGGCGGCGCTGATCTCCACCTTCTCCATCCCCATCTCCTCGAAGGCGTGGTGGATCAGGGCCTGACAGGCCCGGGTGATGATGCCGTTAC
The DNA here is from genome assembly GCF_049171595.1 of Aeromonas sp. 603607. NCBI lineage: Bacteria > Pseudomonadati > Pseudomonadota > Gammaproteobacteria > Aeromonadales > Aeromonadaceae > Aeromonas > Aeromonas sp. 603607. The sequence goes on along the minus strand of NZ_JAAKOV010000005.1, from coordinate 180,943 downwards.
CCTGCCAGCGCTCCGCCAGCCAGTAACCAATGACCACCTTGCCAAGGTCGTGATCGATGCTGTTGTAACCGATAACCCCCACCACCTCCCCCTGATACTCGATAGCGGTGGTGAGCCCCTCGCCGCGGGCGAACTTCTCGATGGCACTGCGAATGAAGAGGGCGCTGTCAACGGGGCGCTGGATCAGTGGCGGCCAAGGTAGCCACTGGGAGAGGAACTCCCGGTTGTCATTGCAGAGGGCAAACAGTTCGCTCGCCATATCTGGCTGCAAGAAGAGCAGCGCAAGCTCGTCGTCCAACTGCCATGAAAACATGGGATTCTCCTTTCAAATCAGTGATCAAATAGCGAATCAGCACCCAATGTAGCCAATCGCCACTGGCCGCGCCAGCCACTTTTACGGCCCCCCTCCGGCAGGCTTCGCAGAGGGTGACAGCGCACGTACTCTCCTCCCTCAAAAGAGGAGGGTGGGTGTCTGAAACCGGATAGTGCTCTCCACATGACGCCGATTAATCCCCCCAAACGGCACTTTGGCAGATCCTGCTACCCCTTTGTGCTGCGCTGTCACTTTTGACAGGGGGCACTTTCCCCCACCGGCACTAGCTTCAAAACGCCCGACCTTTGGTCGGTTTATCAACCTCATCGATTTAAGGAAAGAAGAGATGAATAAAATTTATCTGGCCGTTGCGCTGGCCTGCTGGGGAAGCGCCGCACTGGCGGCACAAGAGGTAGAGATCAACGTAACGGCAAACGGCATCCGGGCCATGACAGGCCTCAGTGCCGCGAGTGGTACCTTGCAGCTGGAAGATGGCGAGTTTCGTCAGGTGCGGGTGGTCAAGCTGCCCAACGGCCAGCAGCGGATCCGCTACGAGCAGGTCTGGAACGGCATCCCGGTAATGGGTCAGGTGGTGGTGGCTGACAAGAGCCTGAACGGCCAGCTGCAACAGGCCAGTGGACGCATGCTGCGCCAGATCGATCAGGATGTGGCAAGCCCGGCCGCCACCCTCTCTCCACAGGATGCCGCCAGCAAGGCCAAGGCGGGCAGCAAGGGGAGCAACGAGCAGGTCAAACTCTACGTGATGCAGGATGAGAACGGGCTGGCCCGGCTGGTTTATCAGGTCTCCTTCATCGCCGAAGGTGACAAGCCCAGCCGCCCCTTCGTCATTCTTGATGCCCAGAGCGGTGAGGAGCTCAAACGCTGGGAGGGGATCAACCACAAGGATGCGACCGGCCCGGGGGGCAACATCAAGACCGGCAAATACGTCTACGGCACCGATTTTGGCCCGCTCATCGTCGATGACAACTGCCGGATGACCAGCCCCAACGTCGATACCATCAACCTCAACCACGCCACCTCTGGCGGCGCCATCCACCAGTTCACCTGCCCGGAGAACCGGGTCAAGGAGATCAACGGCGCCTACTCGCCCCTCAACGACGCCCACTACTTCGGCAACGTGGTGTTCGACATGTACCGCAACTGGTACAACACGGCGCCCCTCACCTTCAAACTGAAAATGCGGGTTCACTACAGCAAGAATTACGAGAATGCCTTCTGGGATGGCAGCCAGATGACCTTCGGTGACGGCGCCACCACCTTCCACCCGCTGGTGAGCCTCGATGTGGCGGCCCACGAGGTGAGCCACGGCTTTACCGAGCAGAACTCCGGGCTGATCTATTCAGGACAATCCGGCGGCATCAACGAGGCCTTCTCCGATATGGCGGGGGAAGCGGCCGAGTTCTACATGAAGGGGAGCAACGACTGGCTGGTCGGCGCCCAGATCTTCAAGGGCAACGGCTCCCTGCGTTACTTCGAGGATCCGACCCGGGATGGCAGATCCATCGGCCATGCCGCAGATTATCAGGAGGGGATGGATGTACACCACAGCTCCGGGGTCTATAACCGCGCCTTCTACCTGCTTGCCACCAGCAGCGGCTGGAACACCCGCAAGGCATTTGAAGTGTTCTTGCTGGCCAACCGCCTCTACTGGGGCGCCAGCACCAACTACCAGCAAGGGGCCTGCGGCGTCAGCCGGGCGACCGCCGATCTGGGTTACAGTCAGGCGGATGTGGCACGGGCCTTCCAGACCGTCGGGGTCGATGCCAGTTGCGGCACCACGCCGCCACCGAGCGACAACGTGCTGCAAAACGGCGTGCCGGTGAGCAACCTCGCCGCCAGCAAGGGTGGCAAGCTCAACTACACCCTGAACGTGCCGGCGGGCACCAGGTCGCTGCAGATCAGCAGCAGCGGCGGCACCGGAGATGCCGACCTCTACGTCCGTTTTGGCAGCGCCCCCACCAGCAGCAGTTATGACTGCCGCCCCTACAAGGGGGGCAATAACGAAAGCTGCTCGTTCACCAATCCCAAGACGGGTATCTGGCATGTGCAGCTGTCAGGGTTTGCAGCGTTCAGTGGCGTAACCCTCAAGGCCAGCTACTGAGCCACCCGATGCGGGTCTTGTCCCGCATCGTTCTACTCATTGCGCCACCGTTTCGCCAGCGTGCGAGCGGTGGCCAACACGGTTTCTCTAGCCGGGTTGGGCCGCTTGCCACCGCGCCACGCCATCATCACATCCCAATGCTCCTGCGGCAGATTGCGTACATCTAGCCTGACCAGCCGCCCCACCTCCAGATCCCGCTTGATGGCCAGCTCCGGCATCAGGGTGATAAACCCGTGTTCCAGCGCCAGATCCCGCGCCGCACTGGCGGGTTGCACCGCATGCAGGGGGCTGGCAGCCCGCCGCAGCCGCCGCAACTGCTGGATAAAGACGTCACACCCCGGCCCCCATACCTGAGGCGCCAGCCGCTGGTCGGCAATATCCTCCAGGGTGAGGCCGTGACAACCGGCCAGCGGATGCAATGGCGAGGCGATAGCGATAATGGGGGAGCAGCAAAGCAGCTCCATCTGCAGGCCCGCAACCGGCGGACGCTTGAGTACAAAGCCGATATCGGCCTCGCCGGTCAGCAGCGACTGCATGATCTCGCCGGAGTGATCCGTGGTGCAGCGGATTTCGAACGGCTCATCCACCAGCTCCATCAATAGCGAGCCAAACACCACGGAGGTGAGGGATGGCAGACTGGAGAGACGGATACAAGGCAGCGCAGGTGCCCCCTGCAGTGCCAACCGTCCTTCACTCAGAGTGGCCAGCGCCGAGCGAGCGGCAGGGAGAAACTCCTCGCAGGCACGGGTCGGCGTCACCCCGCGTCGATGACGCTGAAACAGCGGTGCTCCGAGGCTCTCCTCCAGCTGGGCAATCCGCTGGCTAACCAGCGGCTGTGACCAGCCACGAATGGCCGCCGCCTGACTGAAGCTGCCCAGCTCGGCCACATCCAGCAGCAGTTGCAGATCGTCCAAATCCATAGACATAAATAATCCTGATATGAAATATAGGTAGTTGTCGTCTACCACTATATCTAAACCCTCTCCAGAATGAAGGTATCTGTGAATGAGAGGGCGTTATGGTCGATAGGGCGAGGTTTTGGGGGCGCTGGTTTCTGGCGCTGGATACCACACTGGTGATCCTGGGTTTCTTTGTGGTGATGCCGATGATCAGCCTGCGCTTCGTCGATCAACTCGGCTGGGCGGCCGGTCTGGTGGGGCTGGCCCTCGGCCTGCGCCAGCTGACCCAGCAGGGGCTGGGGATCTTTGGCGGCTCCCTCGCTGACCGCTTTGGCGCCCGCCCGCTCATCGTCACCGGCATGCTGTTGCGCGCCGTAGGCTTTGCCACCCTGGCCTGGACCGACAGTGGCACCATGCTGATTTTCTCCTGCTTCCTCTCCGGACTGGGCGGTTGCCTGTTCGACCCACCCCGGGCCGCACTGGTGATCAAATTTACCCGTCCCCATGAGCGGGGCCGCTTTATCTCCCTGCTGATGATGCTGGAGAGCGCAGGCGCCGTCACCGGTGCCCTGCTCGGCAGCTGGCTGCTGCGCTTTGACTTCACCTACGTCTGCCTGCTGGGTGCCGGGCTCTTCACCCTGGCGGCTCTCTGCAACTGGACCCTGCTGCCCGCCTACCGCCTCTCGGTCAAACCGACTCCGATGCGGGAAGGGTTGGGGCAGGTGCTGGCGGATCGCGCCTTCTGTCGGCTGGTGCTGATCTTAAGCGGCTACTACATGCTGTGGGTACAGGTGATGCTGATTTTCCCTATTCTGGTCAAGCAGCTCTCTGGCACCACCACGGCAGTGGGCTGGATGTACAGCCTGGAAACGGCGCTGTCACTGGCGCTGCTCTACCCTATCGCCCGTTTCAGCGAGCGGCGCTATCGGCTGGAGAGCCGGCTGATGGCGGGTATCCTGCTGATGACGGTGGGGATCGGGCTGGTCGCCTTTGTCAGCACCCTCTCCGGCATCTTCGTACTGCTGGCCTGCTTCTATCTGGGGATCATCATCTGCGAACCGGCCCGGGAGACCCTGATGACCCGGCTGGCCAACCCCACAGCCCGCGGCAGCTACATGGGCTTCAGCCGCCTCGGACTGGCGCTGGGGGGCATGACCGGCTACGTGGGCGGTGGCTCCCTCTATGACTTCTCGCTGCAACAGGGACAACCGGCCCTCCCCTGGCTGGTGCTGGGCACCATAGGCGTCGCCACCATGTTGCTGCTCGCCCGCTGCTTCTCCCGCCGCCCGGAGCTGGCTATCAGAGCCGCCGCCTGACGACCGCCCTGCCTACGGCAGCCCCGCCAACGGGGCTGCCGCTCACCCCAAATTCTGCAAGCCATCACAGCCAAAAGGTTGCGAATTACAACTTTTACGCTATTTTAGTTGTCATGCACAACTAAAAAGGAAGCCACGATATGGATCCCCGTCCCCTGCGCGCCCTGTCGCGCGATCTGGTTCGCGAACTCGGCATGCTCTCCCAGCAGTGCGGCAATCTGGCCCTCACCCCCATCGAGGCTCACCTGCTGATCGAGCTGGAAAACGCCCCGGCCACCAATCAGCAGCTGGCAGAAAAGCTGCACATCGACAAATCCAACGCCAGCCGTCCGCTGGCACGCCTCGCCGAGCGGGAGCTTATCAGCTGGCACCCGCACCCCTCCGACGGCCGCAGCAAGGAGGCCCGCCTCACCGTCAACGGTCAGGGGATGCTGCTGGAGTTGCACCGGGAGATGGACGGGGCGATGGAAGAGATGCTGGCGCAGTTGAGCCTGCCCGAGCGGGAGCAGCTGTGGCAAGGGCTGCGGCTCTATCGCAGCGCCCTCTCCCGCGCCCGTCGCCAGCGGGGCTACCAGATCCGCCCCATCACGGCGGCGGACAATGCCCAGATCGCCTTGGTGATCCGCGCCGTCTCGGCCGAATATGGCCTCATCGCCGACAAGGGCTATGGGGTATCCGATCCCAATCTCGACACCCTCTCCCAGAGCTATCAGGGGGAGAAGAGCAGCTACTGGGTCATCGAAGGACCAGACGGTTCCATCCTCGGCGGTGGTGGTATCGCGCCATTGGAGGGAGAAGAGGGAGTCTGCGAGCTGCAGAAGATGTACTTTATGCCCGCCCTACGCGGACTGGGCCTTGGCAAGCGGCTGGTGTTGCAGGCACTGGACGAGGCGCGCGCGCTTGGTTATCAGCGCTGCTATCTGGAGACCACAGAGGTACTGCGCGAAGCCACCAGCCTCTATGAATCACTGGGCTTTGAACACCTGCCCGGCCCCCTTGGCTGCACCGGCCACGGGGATTGCGAGATCTGCATGGTACTGCCACTGGGGTAGCCCCCCCTCATCCCCAACCCTTCTCCCGCAAGGGGAGAAGGGGGCAAAAACAGTTCCGCGATCTTTCAAGCAGACCTCTGATGATTCCCTCTCCCTCCGGGAGATGGCTAGGGTGAGGGCTGCTTGCGACTGGTATATGCTGAACCATTACCCCCTGCATCCCTCCTTAAACAGGCAAACGGTACAAAACAAGAGACCCCGCCGAAGCGGGGTCTCTTTGATTATCTGCCAATAAGCAAACCAGCGGTGATCAGTGCTCGCGAGTCTGGCGGAACTCCACGTCGGGGTGGCGCTCCTGAGCCAGGCGCAGGTTGACCATGGTCGGCGCGATATAGGTGAGGTTGTCACCGCCATCGAGAGCCAGGTTGACCTCGTTCTTGCGCTTGAACTCTTCGAACTTCTTGACGTCGGTCCCTTCCACCCAGCGGGCGGTGGAGACGTTGACCGCCTCGTAGATGGCCTCGACGTTGTACTCGCTCTTGAGGCGCGAAACCACCACGTCAAACTGCAGCACACCGACCGCACCGACGATGAGATCGTTGCTGATCAGCGGACGGAACACCTGCACCGCACCCTCTTCAGAGAGCTGGACCAGCCCCTTGAGCAGCTGCTTCTGCTTGAGCGGGTCGCGCAGGCGGATGCGGCGGAACAGTTCCGGTGCAAAGTTCGGGATACCGGTGAACTTGAGATCTTCACCCTGGGTGAAGGTGTCACCGATCTGGATGGTGCCGTGGTTGTGCAGACCGATAATGTCACCGGCGAAGGCGTCTTCCGCCTGCTCACGGTCACCGGCCATAAAGGTCACGGCGTCGGAGATGTTCACATCCTTGCCGATGCGCACGTGGCGCATCTTCATGCCTTTGCTGTAAGTGCCTGACACGATACGCATAAAGGCGATACGGTCGCGGTGTTTCGGATCCATGTTTGCCTGGATCTTGAACACGAAACCGGAGAACTTCTCCTCGGTCGCCACCACTTCGCGGCTCTCGGCCTTGCGCGGCATGGGAGACGGCGCCCAGTCGGTCAGGCCATCCAGCATGTGGTCAACACCGAAGTTACCCAGTGCGGTACCGAAGAAGACCGGGGTCATCTCGCCAGCGATGAAGGCATCGTGATCGAACTCGGGAGAGGCGCCCTGCACCAGTTCCAGCTCGTCACGCAGCTGCTGAGCCAGATCTTCGCCGACGGCGGCATCCAGATCCGGGTTGTTCAGTCCCTTGACCACCCGCTTCTCCTGGATGGTGTGGCCCTGACCGCTCTGATAGAGATATGTCTCATCCTTGTAGAGGTGATAGACACCCTTGAAGGATTTGCCGCAGCCGATAGGCCAGGTGATCGGGGCGCACATGATCTTCAGCTCGCGCTCTACTTCATCCATCACTTCCATCGGATCGCGCACTTCGCGGTCCAGCTTGTTCATGAAGGTGAGGATGGGGGTATCACGCAGACGGGTGACTTCCATCAGCTTGCGGGTCCGGTCTTCAACACCCTTGGCGGCATCGATGACCATCAGGCAGCAGTCGACCGCGGTCAGGGTACGGTAGGTATCTTCGGAGAAGTCCTCGTGACCCGGGGTGTCAAGCAGGTTGACCAGACAATCGGCATAGGGGAACTGCATCACCGAGGTGGTGATGGAGATACCACGCTGCTTCTCCATCTCCATCCAGTCGGATTTGGCGTGCTGGCCCGAGCCACGGCCCTTGACGGTACCGGCGCGCTGAATGGCCTGTCCGAACAGCAGGACTTTCTCGGTGATGGTGGTTTTACCCGCATCCGGGTGCGAAATGATCGCAAAAGTGCGTCTCTTGGAGACTTCACTCAGAAATTCAGCTGACATAATTCAACGTTCTTCTATTGAGCGGTGGCATCAGCCACCGTGGGAATAAATCCGGAATGCCGCTCACGGCACATGTATACGCAACGAAAGCCACGCCAGCTGGCGTGTTGCCAACCTGGTGGAGAGAGGGAGGAGGGTTGCGTTACATGGGTCTTATCGCCTGAGTCAAAGCAAAATTGCGCGACATTATACCCGCGCGAGTGAAAAATACCCAGTCCGTCAGTCGTCTGTTTCCACCCGGTTGCGCCCGGCCCCTTTTGCCCGGTAGAGAGCCTCATCCGCACGCCGGATCAACGCGGCCAGATCCTGATCATCATCGCGCTGGCAGGCACACCCGATGCTGATGGTCACCGGATGGGACAAACCGGGCAACGCCCGTTGGCCGACCCTGGCGCGGATCCGCTCAGCCAAACGGGACGCCTCCTCCAGCCCCGTCTCCGGCAGCAGTGCCAAAAACTCCTCTCCACCGGTACGGCCCAGCAGATCCTGCTGCCGCAACTCTCTTGCCACCATTCTGGATACCCACTGCAGTACCCGATCTCCCTGATGATGACCCAGCGAATCGTTGATCCGCTTGAAGTGATCGATATCAAAAAGCAGCAGAGAAAAGGGCATTCGCTGCCTGCGGGCCAGCTCAAAGTGCTCGCGCCCATCCACCAGCACCCGACGCCGGTTATCGATGCCGGTCAGCTCATCGGTAAAGGCCAACCGATGCATCCGACGATTGCGCTCCAGCAACCACCTCATCGTCAGCAGAGCCACTCCACCGCAGAGCACCATCACCACCAGCAACCAGAAGCGACGCTCCTTGATCTGCGCCAGCTCCTGCCGCTGCAACTGCTGCTCGACCCGCAACCGCTTGTTCTCTTCCGCCTGGCGGGTCAGTTCAAACTGGCCGCGCACCCAGGCTGTACTCTGCTCTCGCTGCATCTGGTCGAGGCGCTGCTCTTGCACCAAATGATCCCGCAAGGCCGCCAGCGCAGCCGGATAGTCCCGTTGCAGCTCGAATGCTTCGCTGCGCACTGCGTAGAGATCCATCAGGTAACGAGTGTGCCCCTCAGCCTTCAGGATCGGTTCAATCTTCGCCAGTGCGCTCAAGGCCGGGACCGGATCCCGCATTTTCACCTGCAGTTTGGCCATTACCAGCTCGAGATGGGCGTGGAGGATAGGATCAACTTCAGGGGTGAGCACGCCTGCTGCCTGCGCCAGCAAGCGTCCGGCCTGCTCCAGGCGCGCCAGACCGAGCAGAGCCTCCGCCAGCATCACTTGACGATCCGCATGTTCAATCCGGTACTCGGGTTGTTGCAAAAAGGCGAGACTACGTTCGAGCTCCTGCTGCGCTTCCTGATAGCGCCCCGTCTCCAGATAGACCAGAGCCAGCTGCTCTCTCATCCTGGCCAAACCGAACCCGTCATGGTTGTGGGCAAAGTGTTCATGCAACCGGTTCAGGGTAGTGAGAGCCTCGGCATAGAGACCCATGCGGCGAAACGCGGCGGCAATCTCGAGCTGCGCCCGGTTATACCAGGTGGTCAATCCCAACCGTTCGTAGATGTCGTGCGCCCTAGTGAGATCCACCAGCCCCTGCCCTGACGCCCCCTGAAACGACAACATGGCTCCCCGGTGGGACAGCGCCAGCGCCTCCAGCTTGAGCACAGCGGCCTCCCCTGCCAACCGCAGCCCCTCATCATAATCCCGACGGGCTTGTGCCACCTCGCCGAGCAGCTGATTGAACCAGCCACGACAGATGAGCAACTCGGCAATGGCTGCGTCATCTCCCCGTTGTTGAGCCAGCACCAGTTGGCTGTCGGCATACGCAATCGCACGGCGAGACGCCTGGATGTCATCGGCAGATTGGGCCCAGCAAGCCAGACGACTGATCCGCATCAGCTGGGACGGTGGATAGTCGCTGCCATCCCGCAGCAAGCGAGCAACGCGCTCCCGCAGCAACTCGATAGGCTGATGGACCTGCTCCATCTCCTCCAGTTCATTTTCCAACTGCTCGGGGGACAAGGGTCTGGCTGCCAGCCCGAATACCGCCAGCAACAGCAGCAAGGCAAGTCGGCTCATAAACACTCCGGATGAATGGGGAAAGAGCAGCAGGCGACCCGATACCGGAAAATCACCCTGTAACAACGGCTGTAAAGGCTACCGCAAGGAGAGAGGACTTGAATGGGTTTCATCTCACATTTTACAGCAATATCATAACGTTGGAATGAGGAGGGGGATACAGAGCGAAAGAGGGGGCTGGCTCCCTCCCGGTAACTAATGATGCTGCCAGCGCCGCAGTAGCCGGCCGCGCAGACCGCAATCGAGCAGCCAGCTGTTGTCAAAGACCCGCAACAGTGCCGGTTTGGCGTGCCGGGACATGGCCACTGCGTGAAAGCGGGTCTGGCGCTGGCGATAGCGGTTCATCTGCTCGAGCAGGGCATGGGGCAGACTCTGAGCGATAAAGTCCGAAATAACCAGCACATCTGCCTTGGCAAAAGCGGGCTCATCGAGTTTGACCAGCGCCTTCTCCAGACAAGGCACCAGATCGGTACCACCGTGAAAGCTCATGGAGAGGAAGCGCTCCGCCTTGTCCAGTCCGGTATCGGCGGTGATCTCAAGGGTCGCCACCTCGGTAGAGAAGAGCATCAGGTAGCAACCGCGCTTCTCATCCATCGCCACCTTGAGCAGCGCAAGAAAGAGTGCCTTGGCACACTCCTCGGGATAGCCCCCCATGGAGCCGGAGGTATCGACACAGACGATAAAGGGGCCCCGCTGCTGCAACTGCTGCCCCCCCTGCTCCGGGGTGCGCAGCATGATGCGCTGGCGCGGCAAGGTGCCGCGTGACTGGTAACTGAGCAGGCGCCGCTCCAGATAGCGGCGGTAGAACTCCAGCTCCAGCTCCGGCAGCCCCAGCATCACCGCCTCGCTTGGCAGTAGCCGCATCAGGTCGCTCGCCTGGTGGATGCCCACCAGGTCGTCCGGCACATCGTCGCTGGGGGCGGGCTCCAGCTCCAGCACCTGAACCGGTGGCACCGGCTGCTCCTGCGCCCGGCGATCCCGCTCGCTGCGCCCGAGCAGAGCGGCAATCTCCGCCAGCAAGGGCTCGCGCTGCAACATACGGGCGTATTGCTTGACCAGCACCAGACTGCGTTTGTGCCAGTGCCCCTGCGCCAGATCCCAAAGACCACCGGCTGAGATCTGGTTCGGATCGAGGGCATCGGCCAGGGTGCGGCTCGCCAGCAGCTGATCTTCAATCTCCTGACGCTGCTTCTCCCGCTCCGCCTCGGCGATCTGCTGCTGCAGTTGCAGCAGGCTCCCCACCAGACTGGCGCGCCACTTATCGATAAAGAGCTGGCGCAGCCCCTCGGTGGGGTGAGCCATCAGCTGGCGAACCAGCGAACGGGCCTCACCGGCAAAGGGGCTGTAGTGATCCAGCGACTCCAGCAGGGCGGGCAAACGGCCTATCAGTTCGGTCATCGGCAACTGCCGGTGCGCCTGATAGAGCAGGTACTCCTGCTCCAGCGCCACCGGCACCGGCTTGTGACGGATCTCCTCGCCAAGCTGCTCACCCCAGCTCTGCAGGCGCTTTTTCAGCAGCTTGCCCTGCAGCGGGGAGCGCTTGATGAACTCGGAGATCTTGGGCGACGCAGCAAGCAAAAGAGCCACCTCCCCTGCCAGCTCCCCTTCACCGATCAGGAGCCCCAGATCCAGCATGCCAATCTCAAGCATGAGCGCTCCTTACTCGTCCAGCCTTGGCAACCGCTCGCGCCACTGTGTCAGCTCGCCGCGCAGCAGTTCAAGATCCCGGCTCAGCACGAAGAAGCTGTCTTCCACCTGTTGCAGCCAGCGCTGGGCAATAAAGAGGTGCTGCCGATGACGATCGAACAGAGTACGCTGCTGTTTAAGCTCCAGTACCACCTTGCCAACCTGGGCAAGCAGCTCATCAAGCGCTTGCAGCCAGGGCTCCAGCACCATCTCGGGGATGGCGTTGCGCTCCATCAATACCAGCGGGATCTGCTGGCGCTGGATATCGAGCACCTGCAGGCGCAGCTCATCGTCAAGTACCAGCTCGTAGTGTCCCTCTTTCGGGTTGCCATATTGATAACCCACCAGCGCCTCGCCGGTCGGATGCCAATGGGAAAGCAGGGTACGATCGAACACCAGGGTGCTGGTGAGACGCTCGGGATCGCTGCCATCCAGCGGTGCCGGGGTGAGCAGATGGAAGTGCACCTGCTTGCCAAAGGGTCTGGCGTTGGCGAGGGGGATCTCGATCCCCCTCGCCCGTCGGCCAAACCACTGCTTGCGCTTGCGCGCCTTGCAGCAGAGACGTTGTGCCACGCCCTGTTTGAGCTGTTTGAATTGATCCCGCAGGGCAAGCAGCTGGCGGGTCAAGGCCAGTTGCTGATAACCGTAGAGACGGGAGAACTCGGTCATCATCTCCAGCAGGGCGGTGCGGGACTCCTCGTCATGCCAGAGACAATCCTTGAACAGCACCAGATCCACCGGTGCGACCTCATCGCGGCCATTGAAGAAGGCGCTCGCCTTGATGAGCCGTACCGCCTTCTTCCAGCGGCGATCCGACACATAACAGCGATGGGCCAGCTGGCTGTCTAGCTGCTGGCGCAGCTGATAGATAAGTTCGAAACAGGCATCCGGCAGGCGCACCTGCTCAATCTGGCTCTGCCACTGCTCGTACTCATCCCCCCGTATCTGCAGGGATTCCGGCAGATTCTGGTGGGCGTGACCGTCGCTGGCCAGCATGGATTGAAAGTTGGCTTTCTCCTGCACCCGGTCCATCCAGATCCGCACCAGCATCCGGTCGTAGAGCGCTTCCAGCCCGCTGTCCGGCGCCGGCAGCTCGTTGGAGGCGGTCACCAGCAGCCGCATGGGGATGGGATGCTGGCTATCACCATTGCGGAACTGCCGTTCGTTGATGGCGGTGAGCAGGGTGTTGAGAATGGCGGGACCCGCCTTCCAGATCTCGTCGAGGAACACCACCTCAGCCTCCGGCAGATAGCCGGCAGTGAGGCGCAGGTATTTGCCATCCTCTTTCAGCGCCTGAATGGAGAGGGGGCCAAATACCTCCTCCGGTGTGCTGAAACGGGTCATCAGATATTCAAAGTGGCGGGCGTCGTGAAAGGCCAGCTTGAGGCGACGGGCAATCAGACTCTTGGCGATACCGGGTGGCCCCAGCAAGAAGACACTCTCACCGCTGAGGGCTGCCAGCAGACCGAGGCGCAGGGCATCCTGCCGTTCATAAAGCCCCTCACCAAGGGCTGCCAGCAGCCGGGGCAGGCGCTCCTGGATGGGAATAAGACGCGCAGGGTTCTGGGCTTGAGCTAAAGACGACATAGAGAGTGTTCCGAAGCTGGGATGATGTTAGCCCCAAGGCGTGATATCCATTTGCTCGACCTTGGGTTTTGTCTTGTTATGATGTTTATTCTGGTATCTCTTGCCGCACAATACCCGCCTCTGGCAGGAAAAAACGCAAAGGCAGTGCGATACCGTATCGGCAGCGTGCTGCGCCCATGCATAGCCAGTGTCGTGATGGCACCATGCCCGCATGCGCCAGATGATGCGTTGCAAAGGGTGCAGCAAAAGCGGTTCGAGTGTACCCTGCGCAACACAATTTTCCCCAACGCAGATCAAGAGTGAGTCGCCCCAGATGCAAGATCCCGTTCGTCAGAGCATGTTGGCCCGCATGGGCATTCAAAGCTGGCAACTGCGTCGTCCGGCATTGCTGGGTGCAGATCTCGTACCCGAGCTTGCGCAAGATGCCGTGCAGCCCGACCAGACAGCACCGGCCACCCGCGCTCCGCTGCCCAGCGGCAAACTCTGGTTGCTGGCGCCTCAGCTGCCTGCCACCACGCTGCTGGCGGATATCTGCCAGCTGCTCGGCATGACCCCCGACGAGGTCTCACTGCTCAGCGAGCTGCCGCCTGCCGATCTGCAAACGGCGGATGCCTCACCGCTGCTCTGGCTGACGGAGGCCAACCCGGAACGACCCGATGCGTTGATCTGTCCGCTGGCCCCCAGTGCCGCACAAAAGCGCGCCCTGTGGCAACAACTACGCCGACACCTGGCGAACAGTACGGCATGATCCTGCATCATGCCTTCAACGCCCTCTTGGAAGCCGCTCTTTTTACCTGATTTTACAAAAGTCGTCTTTGCCAACCCCGACATCCTCCACCCAGTCACCCGGAGTCAACATGCCTGAGTTTCGTCCCCTGCTCGAAGCCGATTTCGACCTTGTCTATCCCATAGAGCAGGCCGCCCACAAGGAGCCCTGGAGCCAGGCCAACCTGCTATCCTGCTTCGGTCCTCGCTATCTCAACGGCTTGATGCTGGTCGATGGTCGCCCGGCCGGCTTCTATATCTCGGATCTGGTGGCCGGAGACAGCTCGCTGATGAATATCTGTGTCCACCCCGAATTTCAGGGCAAGGGGTTGGGACGGACACTGCTGCAAGCCTACCTGACTCGCAGCAAACAAGCCGGGGCAGAGGCCTGGTTTCTCGAGGTGCGGGCAGGCAACCAGACCGCCATCAACCTCTACGAGAGCGCCGGCTTTGCCGAGTATTGCCGCCGCGCCGACTACTACGGCACCGGCAATGATCGGGAAGATGCGGTACTGATGTCCCGCCTGTTCGACTTCAGCTGATCCCGCCTCAATCGAGGGGGGCATTGTCCATCGCCGGATCCTGCAAGGAGAGAGTGGTGTGAACCACCGCCTCGAATCCGGCGGCGGAAAGCGGCATATAGAAGCCCCGCAGCCAGGTTTTCCCCGGCATCCAGATCTGCTGTATATCCACCACTATCTTGATCGGTTTGAGGGGTTGACCCGGCTGCTGGATATAGATGCCGGGCGGTGTGGCCACCTTGGGAAAACGGCGCAGGATCTGTGCACTACCATCCCCCTTGCCCGGATTGAGCCGCACCTTGACCAATCGGCTCAACGGCACTCTCATCTCTTCACTGCGCCAGAAGCGTTCGTTCAATGCCTTGCAGCGACGGCACTTGGGGGTCTCCAGCACATAGAGCAGCGGATAGCCCAGCGCCAATGCCTGCTGTTGGGCCTGCTGGTATCCCTCCGCCCCTTCATACCAGGGATTCGCAGGCTGCTGTGTCTTGCCCAGAAAGTACCAGGCCGCCCCGCCCCCCACCATCATGAGCCCGATCACGGCCAATGCCCCTTTCATCCATAGATTCATATCGTTAACTCTCCCTTTGCTCCTTTGCTGTATCGGCCACTCTGCACAAAGGAAGAGCTATTTGCACTCTTTGTGATCCAAGACAAACAGCGAACACTTGTAAGCTGTAATCTTGGAGTTTAAACTCTAGCCCGATTTTTAGTGCCCTTGCGGGCGTACAACTGTAATTAAAGGATGTTTAACTGATGCCGAAGCTTCATCTGGTTCGACTGATGCGTGAACGTATTGCCCAGCTTGGCAACAAGGCTGCCCTGCGGGTTCAGCAGGATGGCCAGTGGCGCGCCATCGGCTGGCGTACTCTGGGCCAGGCCATGGACTACTGCGCACAGGCGCTGATCCGTGCCGGCCACCAGCCCACCGAGATGGTCGGCATCTATGCCCGCAACATGCCGGAATGGACTCAGGCCGATCTCGGCATCTTGGCCGCCCGCGGCGTCAGCGTCCCTATCTATCCCACCAGCACCCTCGATCAGCTGCGCTACATCGTCAAAGATGCCGGCATCAAGGTGCTGTTCGTTGGCGAACAACCTCAGTTCGATCAGGCGCTACAACTGATTGAAAGCGGCGAGATCCGCCAGCTCATCGCCCTCGACGGCAGCGTCAACCTGCGCGGCTGCGAGCAGGCGAGTCACTTCCAGACATTTCTGGTCTCCGGCAACCATCAGCCCAGCGAGCAAGAGCTGCGAGTACGGGAAACCCAGTACCGGATGGATGATCTGCTGACCCTGATCTACACCTCAGGCACCACAGGCGAACCCAAGGGGGTTATGCTCGACTTCAGCAACATCGCCGCCTGTTTCGAGATGCACAACAGCCGTCTGGATCTGAACGAGCAGGATGTGTCGCTCTGCATGCTGCCGCTCAGCCACGTGTTCGAGCGCGCCTGGAGCTACTACGTGCTCTACTGCGGCGCCGAGAACGTCTATATCCGCGATCCGCAGAAGGTGATGGATGTGATTGGCGAGGTGCAGCCGACCGTAATGTGCGCCGTGCCGCGCCTCTACGAGAAGGCCTACGCCATGATCCAGGCCAAAGTCGCTCAGGCTCCGGCTCTGCGCCGCGCCCTGTTTGGCTGGGCGACCCGGGTCGGCAAGCAGATGGTTGCCACCCGTCAGGCGGGCAAGTCCGCTTCCCCGCAGCTCTACGGCCAGCTCTGGCTCGCCGAGCGACTGGTGTTTCGCAAGCTGCGCGCCCGCTTTGGCGGCCGCACCCGCTTCCTGCCGGTGGCGGGCGCCCGTCTGGCCGACGACGTGAACCTCTTCTTCCAGGCGATGGGACTCAACCTCAAGTACGGCTACGGCATGACCGAGACCACCGCCACCGTCTGCTGCTACGAAGACAGCCAGTTCAAGCTCGGCTCCATCGGCACGGCACTGAACGGCATCGAGGTGAAGCTGGGTGAGAACAACGAACTGCTGGTGCGCTCCCCGACCGTGATGCGCGGCTACTACAACAAGCCGGACGCGACCGCAGAAGTGATGACCGAGGATGGCTTTCTGCGTACCGGCGATGCCGGTGAGCTCGACAGCCAGGGCAATATCTACTTCACCGAACGTCTCAAGGAGCTGATGAAGACCTCCAACGGCAAGTACGTGGCTCCGCAGCTGGTGGAAGGCACCATCGGCAAGGATCGCTTTATCGAGCAGATCGCCATCGTCGCCGATGCCCGCCACTTCGTCTCGGCGCTGATCGTCCCCTGCTTCGAGTCGCTGGAGGAGTACGCCCGCTCCATCAACCTGCAGTACCAGTGCAAGACCGAGCTGCTGCGCCACTCCCGGGTAATGGAGTTCTTCGAAGCCCGCATCGCCGATCTGCAAAAAGAGCTGGCCAAGTTCGAGCAGGTGAAGAAGTTCACCCTGCTGCCGAGCGCCTTCTCAATGGAGCTGGGTGAACTGACCCCCACCATGAAGCTGCGCCGCAAGATCATCGAGGCCAAGTACCAGAGTGAAATCGAGGCCATGTATAACCATGTCTGAGTACAACCACGTCTGATATCGCTCAGGTTCAGAGAAATAAAAAAGCCGCTCACTCGAGCGGCTTTTTGTTGGCACTTTGGTCGGTACGAACCCGCCTTCAGGCCGTGGTGGTACTGGTACCGAAGTAGTCGGCCAGGAAGTCATCGAACGACAGGCTATCGCTGCGCTCGCGTTCCCGCTGCTTGGCCAGCGAATCCTTCGCCTCACCGGCAAAGTAGGCCTCATCCCAGTACTGCAGCTCCCCTGCCAGCAGCTCCTCGCGATAGCGGGTCGCCAGCTTGTCACCGTAGCAGCCGTTATCCTTGCCGCTCTCCAGCAGCTCCTTGAGCATGCGGGCGGAGTAGGTCAAATCCGGATTGAGCAGCTTCTCACGGTGCATTGCCAGCGTTTTGCGATAGTGGTTACGGCCGCAGCAGCGATCCAGCAATTCGGCCACCTGAGCCAGCTCGTCGAACAGCTTGAGGCCGTACTCTTTCAGGCCGATGGCATGACCCTGCTCGTCCTCCAGCTCGAGGCCGGGACGACGTCCCTCCAGCACCACCTTGTTCTGGTTGCGGCGGTTGCGGGCAATCTCCTCGTCACTCAGCACCGGAGAGGGGCGCAATAAGCACCAGACCAGGAACAGATCGAAGAAGCGGATCTGATCGGCATCGATGCCGAGCGGGGTGAAGGGGTTGACGTCCACGGTGCGGAGCTCGATGTATTCGATGCCGCGCTGATCCAGCGCATCCGAGGGCTTCTCGCCGCTGCGCGGGGTGCGCTTGGGGCGGATCGGGGCGTATAGCTCGTTCTCCAGCTGCAGCACGTTGTCGTTGAGCTGGCGATACTCCCCATCCACCTTGACCCCGATCTTGGCAAAGTCAGGATTGTGGGTGTTGATGGCGCGGCGCAGGCTGCTGACATAGGCCGGCAGATTATCGTGGCTGATCTTGAGCCCAGCCTGGGCGCTGTTGGTATAGCCCAGATCGGAGAGACGCAGCGCGGTGGCGTAAGGCAGATAGAGGGTACCCTTGCCGGTCTTCTCGAACGGCAGGTTGCTTTTGCGCCCTTTGAGGAAGGATTCGCAGATGGCCGGGGAGGCGCCGAACAGATAGGGCACCAGCCAGCCGAAGCGGTAGACGTTGCGAATAAGCCCCATGTACTTGTCGGAGATAAAGCGCTGGCTGCAGCACCCTTCGCACACCAGATCCTGCCACTCGCTCCAGAAGCTGTCGGGCATGGAGAAGTTGAAGTGCACCCCGGCGATCACCTGCATCAGGCTGCCGTAGCGGTTCTTCAAACCCTGACGGTAGAGGGTCTTCATCTTGCCGATATTGGAGCTGCCGTATTGGGCCAGCCGGATACTCTCTTCCCCGCCGACGAAGCAGGGCATGGAGAGCGGCCAAATCCGCTCGTCGCCCAGATGTTGAATCACATGGTGATGGATGTCGCCGAGCTGCTCCATCAGGCTGTCGATGGAGTCGGTGGCCGGGGTGATGAACTCCAGCAGGCTCTCCGAGTAGTCGGTGGTGATATTGGGATGGGTCAGGGCCGAGCCCAGCGCCCGGGGATGGTCACTCTGGGCGAGTCGGCCATCCGGCGTGATGCGCAGGCATTCACGTTCGATCCCGCGCCTGATCCCCTTGAGCGCGGTGAGGCGCTCCGGTGATCCCAACGCATTCAGCAACTCGGTGAGTGACAAGCTTGTTGTAGTCATATTCACGGCTCATGTGAGGCCGCCCCATCCGGGGCGGCTCTTGATTTTTATAAAGCGTCAGTTACGGCAACTGCAGCGGATAGATGGGAAGATGAAGCTCCTTCAGGGGTTTTTCAAGCTTTTGCTTGTCTCCCACCACCACGATCACCATATCGGCCGGATTGAGCCAACGGGCCGCACTGGCCTTCAGCGCCTCGGGCGACACCGTTTTGATCAGGTTGTTCTGGGCCTGCACATAGTCCGGTTTCAGGTCATACATCACCATCTGCAGCAGGAAGCCCGCCTTCTGGCCCAAGGTCTCGTAAGAGAGGGCATCCTGCTGGGAGACCGCGCTGCGCATATAGGCCAGCTCGACCGGGGTCGGGCCGCTCTTGCGGTAGTTGTCCATCTCCTTGAGGAACTGGCGGATGGCATCGACGGTTGCATCGGCCCGCACATTGGCGCCGGTGGCGAAGGTGCCCACCTCGCGGTTGGCGGAGAAACCCGAGCTGGCGCCGTAGGTGTAGCCCTTGTCTTCCCGCAGGTTGAGGTTGATGCGGCTGTTGAAGTTGCCACCCAGGTTGAAGTTCATCAGCCCGGCGGTGAAGT
This sequence comes from Aeromonas sp. 603607, assembly GCF_049171595.1. Lineage (NCBI taxonomy): Bacteria > Pseudomonadati > Pseudomonadota > Gammaproteobacteria > Aeromonadales > Aeromonadaceae > Aeromonas > Aeromonas sp. 603607. Next base: position 161,947 of record NZ_JAAKOV010000005.1, on the reverse strand, counting down.
AATCCCCCGTGGTATCGAACGGCATGGCGCGACGGCCGATACGGATCACCGACTGGGGCGCTCCCGGCTTGTCGACCAGATAGATGCCCGGCTTGGCCTGCTCACCCTTGAGCTTGAGATCCCCCAGGGTCGGCGTTGCCCCTTTCCAGTCGGTCAGGAAGCCAAGTTGCTCCTCGATCTGCTTCTGGTCCACATCACCGACCACCACCACTTTGGCGTTGGTGGGGTTGTAGTAGGCCTGATAGAAGTGCTTCACGTCCGCCAGGGTCAGCTTGGCCACATCGGCCGCAACCCCGTCGGTAGGTTGACCGAGGCGGTTCTGCTTGCCGTAGACCAGCTCGCGGAACGCCTGCCCGGCCAGCCACTCGGGCTGCTGCTGGGCCTGTTGCATCCCTTGCAGCAGCTGCGCCTTGACCCGCTCGAAGTCCGCCTCCCGCATGCCCGGACGCTCCAGCACCTCGCGCACCAGCGCCAGGGTCTGGGGCAACTTGTCCGCCAGCGAGCTGACGGTGATGAGGTTGTTGTACTGGGCGCTGGAGACATCGATGCTTGAGCCCAGCTTTTGCAGCTCATCGCTCAGCTGAGCCTCGGTCAGGCGCACCGTGCCCTGCCCCATCATAGCGGCGGTCAGATTGGCCAGCCCCAGTTGCCCCTTATCTTCGGCACGAATGCCGCCCGGCAGGGCGATCATGATGGAGACCGCGGGGATCTCGTCACTCTTGGTGCCAATGATCTCGATGTTCTTGTCGAGCTTGCCGTGCCAGATGGCGGGCACCTTGACGCTCACCGCCTCGCTCGCCTTGGGCTGCACGCTGCGATCGAAATTGTCTTTTACCGGTCGTTCGGCCAGCGCCTCGTCATGCTTGCTGTAATCCGGCAGCTCGCGCTTGGCGGGGGTAAAGTTTGGGGTGGCAACCTGCCACTCTGTCTTGCCCTTGGGCACCACGCTCAGCACCACCGCCGGCTTGCCGGCGATGAACTTGTCGTAGGCAGCCTTCACCTGCTCCGGGGTCACCTTGCCGATGGCGTCGAGGGTCTTGAAGACGTAGTTGGGATCCTGGGCAAACACCTGACCCATGGCGAGCTGGCTCACCTTGCCGGAGACGCTATCCAGACCCCAGATGGCGGAGGCACGGTACTTGGCGATCGCCTTCTCCAGATCTTCCGGCTTGAGGCCGCGCTGGGCGAACTCGCCGATCACCTTGTCCACCTCCCCCTTGAGGGTCTTGAGGCTGCCATCCTGCGATGGATTGGGGTAGGCGTAGACGGTCAGGGCACAGGCCAGCTCTTCGCAGTAGTGGGACGCCCCCACATCGATCGCCTTGCCGGTTTTCACCAGCGACTGGTAGAGCATGGAGCTGGCGGAACCGCCCAGCACGTCGGAAAACATGTCGAGTGCCGGCTCCTGCGGATCACCAAGGGAGACGGTGGGGTAGCTGATATAGAGCAGCGGCAGGTGCACCTTGTCCTGCAGCGTCACGTAGCGGGTCTCGGGCAGGGTCACCGGCTTTGGCGTCGGCTCGGCCACATCCGGGCCGCGCGGGATGGAGCCGAAGTACTTCTCGATCCACTCGAGAGCCTGCTTGCTGTCAAAGTCGCCGCCCAGAGTCAGGGTGGCGTTGTTGGGGCCATACCAGCGCAGGAAGAACTGCTTGAGGTCGTTCACATCGACCCGGTCGAGATCTTCCACGTAACCGATAGGCTGCCAAGAGTAGGGGTGAGTGCGCGGATAGAGCGCCTCCCCCACCTTCTCGCTCACCAGCCCGTACGGCTGGTTGTCGACCCGCTGGGCCCGTTCGTTCTTGACGGTGGCGCGCTGGATCTCGAACTTCTTCTGGCTCACCGCATCGAGCAGGAAGCCCATCCGATCCGCCTCCAGCCAGAGCACTTTTTCCAGCTGGTTGGCAGGCACAGTTTCGTAGTAGTTGGTGCGGTCCTTGTTGGTGGTGCCGTTCATGTCACCACCGGCCTCGTTGATGATCCGCATATGCTCCTGATCACCGACGTGCTTGGAGCCCTGGAACATCATGTGCTCGAAGAAGTGGGCGAAACCGGACTTGCCGACCGTCTCGCGGGATGAACCGACGTGATAGGTCACATCGAGGTGCACCAGCGGATCGGAGCGGTCGGGAGCCAGGATCACGGTCAGGCCGTTGTCCAGCTTGTACATCTGGTAGGGGATGGCGAGCTTGCCCTCCTCCTTGCCCTGTTCGGCAATCAGGGTCGGTGCCGCCAGCACCGGCAGGGTGAAGCCCAGCAGAATCGTTAAAGGTATGACTTTGTTCACGGTAACCTCGTGAGTGACAAAAACAGGCTAGAAAATGTGACTGGCCAGCAGAAAAACCAGGGCATAACGGAACAATTTGCCGAGCCCGATCAAAATGAGAGAGCGCCAGAAGGAGAGGCGCAGCCAACCGGCCAACAGACAGAGACCATCACCGACCACCGGCGTCCAGGCAAGCAGCAGACACCAGTGACCATGTTGTTTGAGCCAGCCTAAGGCTTTTTGTTCCCCACGGCCTTGAAAATCGTCCGGTTTTTTCTTGAAGGTGGCGAGCCAGCCGAGCCACCAGGTGGTCATGGAGCCGAGGGTATTGCCCAGCGTCGCCCACAGCAGCAGGCTCGCCATGCTCCACTCCCCCTTGGCCGCCATGGCTCCCAGCAGCACTTCCGAGCTGCCGGGCAACAGGGTGGCTGAGGTAAAGGCGCTTAAAAAGAGCCACCCCAGCCCCATCTCCATCATCTCGCTCATCCGGGATAGCCGTCGGCCGCAGGCATCCGCAGCAGCAGCTTGCCGCGCACATGGCCCCCTTCGATGGCCTGATGGGCCAGCGCCCCCTCGGCCAGGGGGAATTCACCGGCGAGGGTGACCTTCACCTCCCCCTGACGCAGCAGCATCAACATCTGACCCAGCTGCTTCTGGTCAGGGTGAACCAGCATGCCGACCACCTCGATACCCGCCGCAGCCCCTGCATCCTTGATCTGCTGGGCGGTAATGGTGGGCACAGTCACCAGACGGCCACCCAGCTTGACGCAGGCGAGCGCCGCCTTGCCGCTCTCGCCGCCTACCAGATCCAGCACCAGATCGACCTGGCCGGCCTCTGCCACCACCCGTGCTGGCCAGTTAGCATCATGGTAATCCACCATCCAGCGCGCCCCCAAAGCATGGAGGAAGCCATGGTTGTCGGGGCTGGCGGTAGCCACCACCTCGGCGCCATAGGCGCTGGCAAACTGCACCGCAAGATGGCCGACACCACCGGCACCGGCGAGGATCAATACCCGCTGACCGCTTTGGAGGCCGCCGTGCTCAAGCAGCCCCTGCCAGGCGGTGAGACCGGCCAGCGGCAGCGCCGCCCCCTGCTGCAGGCTCACCCCGTCGAGTTTGACCAGCTCGCTCTCGCTTGCCACCACAGACTCCCCGTAGCCACCGGCGGTGAGGGGAAAACCGACCATGCCGCACACCCGATCCCCCTCGACCAGCGAGGTCACGCCGGGGCCAACCTTCTCTACCACGCCGGAGATGTCATAACCCGGTGTCCAGGGCAGCTTGTCCTTGTTCTGGGCAGCCGCCCAGCCAAGACCGGCGCGAGTTTTGGCATCGATGGGATTGACCCCCGCAAAGCAGATGCGCACCCGCACTTCGCCATCGGCTGGCACCTTATCGAGGGAAGGGTTGAGCTTGAGTACCGAGGGGTCACCGAATGCGGTAATCTGTAGTTGCGTCATTGCACAATCCATCCTGTTGATTGATCAAGGGTCAACAGAATAACAGCGAGGACACCATGGCTCGAATGTTTCTTATTCCTCTGTTGCTGGCACTGGGGTGGTGGGCGTTTCTGCTCTACTTCCGCATCCCGCTCAAACAGGGGGCCAAGGGGTTTTACTGGATCATCGGCATCGGTGGCGGACTGGCCGCCTTCCTCAGCCTGATGATGGTGCTGACTCACTGAGTGCCACAGCCACTCGATAATGAAAAAGGCCACCGCGTTCCGGTGGCCTTCTTATTATCCAGCTTGCTGCTCCAGCGCCGGATTGAGGTAGTAGTGGCGATTGCTCCCCTGCCCCAACACCCCTTGCGACAGCAGATGGTGGAACACCCGATCCACCTCCTCCAGCGAGAGTGACAGCGCTTGCGCCACCGAGCGCTTGCTGCACTTGAGCTCACCGCTCACCAGCGCACCGCGCACCTGCGCCAGCACTTCGGGGGCCGGCTCGGGGGGCATTGTGGGCTCGGGTTGTGTCGCCATCGCCAACGCTGCCTGCGCCTCTTTGCGAGCTTGCTCCTGCTGCCAGCGCCACATCCGGCGAAAGCGGTTCTCCTCGCCGATCAGGCTGACGAAAAAGGCACCGAACACGTCGAGCAGCACCGAGAGGAAGCAGACCAGCAGGAACTGCACCTGACTGATGCTCATTCCCACCCCGTCCGCCAGACTGCTCATCAGCCCCAACATGGAGGATTGTTCGTTGACCGGCTTGGCATCGCGCTGCTGGCGCAGCTCATCCTGCTGCAAGCGCAGCTTGGTGTTGGCGTGCTGCAACGAGGAGACGCCACTGGAGATGCGCTCCAGCTCGATGTATTTGCGGGCCGCCTCTTCGTTGAGCTGGATCTGCCGCTCGATGCTGGCGATCTGCTCGTCGAAACGGGCCAGCTCCCGCTCGTGGCGCGCCTGCTGGCTCAACACCGTATTGGTGGCGCTGTTGATGCCACCAATACTGCCGCCGATGGAGATGGCCGCAAGCACGCTGTAAAACAGCAGCGACCAGAGAGCACCACTCAGATCCCGCCGCGCCTTGCGCTCGCCGTACTCGTACCAGACGTAAAACTTGCCCAGCTCGAAGATGATGGCCAAGCCGCCGAACAGCCACTTCATCAGCGGATTGTCATCGATGGAGAGGAACAGCAGCAGGGAGAAGATAATGGAGGCCAGAATGGCCAATCCGGTGAAACTGTATACCGTCGTCAGAGCGAACCACCCCTTGGGGTAGCGCTGTGTGGAGGAGTCCTGTGTGGTCATGATGAAGGGGTGTGCTGTGCAGGAAAAGTTGGCTGCCGATTATAGTCGCCAGACTCGCACAGAGAAGGGCAAATGACTGAATTCCTTCAGATTGGCAACCAGCTGCCCAGAGTGCGACCAAAACGGACAAATCGGCAGCAGAAAAGCGATACAATTCCTCCCTGACTTGATCATGTGGTGAGATGAGGTGCGATTCCGCCCGGGTTCAGCCCAGATCCGTACACTCATCCACCGTTGCAATTATCCGAGGCCATCATGAACAGTACGACCACCTTGCTACTCTCCCTTCTTCTGGTTACCGGCGGCGCCGCTGCGACACAGCAATATCCAGAGAGCGGTGGCACCGAATTTTCCGTCGATGAGCTTAAATTCAATCTGGACTGGGATGACAAACAGTTCGGCTGGACCCAGAACGACTGCCTCACTCTGGATATCGGGGAGACCTCCACCGTCGACTGCAAGGCGGTCAAATTCAATCTGGAAGATGAAGAGAATCGCAACCAGCCACCGAAAACCAACCAGGTCCCTGCCAACTCGCAGAGCGACCAGTAACAACAGGAGTACCCTTGCGATGACCCAAGCTAAACACAACCCCGTTATCCGACGCGGCGCCCTGCTGCTTTCCCTGCTCATGGCGCACGGCATCGCGGTTGCGGCACCGCCAAGCAAAAATAGCGATGGCATCAAGATCTCCGGTGATGACATCAAGATCAATCTCGACTGGGATGACAAGGAGTACGACTGGTGGCAAGACAACTGTCTGGATCTTGGCATTGGCGACAGCCGGATCAAACTCAACTGCGACAAGATGGATGGCAAGTACCGGGATCACTACAACCGCAGCATCCACAGCGGCAATAACCCGGGACAGGGTCACGACAAACAGAAGGATAAAAACAAGGGTAACGGCAAGAAAAACTGACCCCCCCTTTCCTTATCCAGCAGGGGCCTGGCGCCCCTGTGCTGATTGTTTTACCAATAATTCTCCGCACTGATATTGCCCGGTGCCCGCCGCAGATTCTTGGCCAACCCCAGCGCCAGCAAGGTTTGCTGGGTCTCTTTCACCATCTCCGGATTGCCGCAGATCAGCACTTGGCTCAGCTCGGGTGAGAACTCCAACCCCACTCTAGCCTGCAGCTGACCATTGGCGATAGCCGCCGGGATCCGCCCTGCCATTGCATCGGGCCAAGGCTCGCGGCTGACAAAGGGGACATAGCAAAAACGCTCGCCATATTGCTCGGCAAAGCTGGCGATCAAATCCTGATAGCTCAGCTCTTCGCCTTTGCGCACCCCGTGCACCAGCACCAGATTCTCGAAACGGTTGAAGGCTTCCCCATCTGCCAACATGGAGAGGAAGGGGCCGATGGCAGTGCCAGTCGAGAGCAGCCAGAGATCGCGCCCGGCGGGCACCTCATCCAGCGTCAGGAAGCCGGTGGCCTGGGATTGCACCAGCAATGTATCGCCCGCTTGCAGCAAGCCAAGGGACGGAGTCAGCTCACCGCTCGGGATCTCGACCAGATAGAACTCGTGGTATGGCGCAGAGGGGGGATTGACGAAGGAGTAGGCGCGCTGAATGCGGCGATCGCCCTGCTCGAGGGCCAGCTTGGTGAATTGGCCTGCCTTGTAGGGGACCAGCTCGGCCGCTACCCGCAGGGAGAACAGGGTGGGTGTCCATTCGATGCGTTCGATGACGCGACCTTCTACCCAAGCCATAATGATCTCCTCCAGTGGAACAGACCTTCACTCTACCCCCGGGCCGGAAAATAAAAAACCCGCGCAAGAGCGCGGGTTTTTTCTGCAAAAGCGAATCGCTATTACAGGGCAACAACCTGGATCTGTACGGTTGCTTTAACGTCAGCGTGCAGCTGAACAGCAACTTCGTAGTCACCGGTGTTACGCAGAACGTTGCCCATGCGGACTTCGCTCTTGGCAACGGCTACGCCGGCAGCAGTGATGGCTTCAGCCACGTCACGGGTACCGATGGAACCGAACAGCTTGCCTTCGTCGCCAGACTTGGAAGCGATAACCACGGTAGCCAGTTCGGCCAGCTTGGCAGCACGCTCTTCAGCAGCAGCTTTGTTGGCAGCCAGTTTGGCTTCCAGCTCAGCGCGACGAGCACCGAAAGCTTCGATGTTGGCTTTGGTGGCCATAACAGCTTTGCCTTGCGGGATCAGGTAGTTACGGGCATAACCAGATTTCACGGAAACTTGGTCACCCAGACCGCCCAGTTTGGCGATTTTGTCGAGCAGGATAACTTGCATTACCTTTCCTCTATAAATTTCGTTGAGTTAGGCTTAAGTGCCGGGCCGATTCTTACTTGTTGTGCAGATCGGTGTACGGCAGCAGAGCCAGGTAACGAGCACGCTTGATGGCGCGTGCCAGCTGACGCTGATACTTGGCGCGGGTACCGGTGATACGGCTCGGTACGATCTTGCCAGATTCAGTGATGTAGTTTTTCAGAGTAACGATATCTTTGTAGTCGATCTCGGTAACGTTCTCGGCGGTGAAGCGGCAGAACTTACGACGACGGAAATAACGTGCCATGGCCTTTATCCTCTAGTCAGTGATCCAGAATTACTCTTCGGAAGCAGCTTCAGTAGCTTCTTCGCGGCGCTCGTCGTCACGACGGGTGAAGCGCTCTTCTTTGGCCTTGGCCATCGGAGAAACTTCAGTCACGGCGTGCTTGGTGCGCATGATCATGTTGCGGATAACGGCATCGTTGAAGCGGAAGTTGGTTTCCAGCTCATCGATAACGGCTTGCTCTGCTTCTACGTTCATTAGAACGTAGTGGGCTTTGTGCAGTTTGTCGATCGGGTAAGCCAGCTGACGACGGCCCCAATCTTCCAGGCGATGAATGGTACCACCGGAGGTGGTGATGGCGCCGGTGTAACGCTCGATCATGCCGGGAACTTGCTCGCTCTGGTCCGGATGAACCATGAAGACGATTTCGTAATGACGCATTTTAGCTCCTTACGGATTAATTCAGCCTCCGCCCAGGTGCAGCCAGACCTCGGAGGCAAGGAACATAAAGGTGTTTAGTCGCTGCTTTTCTAGGGCGGCGTATTGTACGAAATCACATCCCTCACTGCAACTGACTGCCTTAAATGTTTTTCCCGATGGAAACCATCAAAAACAACAATTGATAACGATTATCATTTAGATCTATTCTCTCTCCATATCCTTATGGAGGGTTATGCCATGCAACCCGCACTGACGACTACGATTCCAGCCCGCAAATTCAAACGGACCCTGCTCGGGCCTGCCTTTATCGCCGCCATCGGCTATATCGACCCGGGCAACTTCGCCACCAATATTCAGGCGGGCTCTACCTTTGGCTACCAGTTGCTCTGGGTAGTGGTATGGGCCAACTTGATGGCCATGCTGGTGCAAACCCTCTCGGCCAAACTCGGTATCGTCACCGGCAAGAATCTAGCGGAGCACATCCGCGACCGACTGCCGAAACCGGCGGTCTGGGCCTACTGGGTGCAGGCAGAAATCATCGCCATGGCCACCGATCTGGCCGAATTTATCGGCGCCGCCGTCGGCTTCAAGCTGCTGCTTGGCGTGACCTTGCTTGAAGGAGCCTGTATCACCGCTGTGGTGACCTGGGGGATCCTGATGTTGCAATCCCGTGGCCAGAAACCGCTGGAGTTCGTGGTCGGTGGCCTGTTGCTGTTTGTCGCGGCGGCCTACATCGTCGAGCTGATCTTCTCCCGCCCCCATCTGCCCAGCCTGCTGGAGGGCGCCCTCTTCCCCGGTCTGCCCAACAGCGATGCCGTCTATCTGGCCGCCGGTGTGCTCGGTGCCACCGTGATGCCCCACGTTATCTATCTGCACTCGGCACTGACCCAGCACACGCAGGATCAGGGCTCGGTCAGCCAGCGGCTGCACACCACCCGGGTCGATGTGGCGATTGCCATGACCATCGCCGGCTTCGTCAATCTGGCGATGATGGCGATGGCGGCCGCCGCGTTCCACAGCTCGGGCCACCAGCAGGTAGCAGAGCTGGAATCCGCCTATCAGACCCTCACCCCGCTGCTGGGTCAGGCTGCGGCCACCCTGTTTGGCCTCTCGCTGGTCGCCTCCGGCATCAGCTCTACCGTGGTGGGCACCCTAGCCGGGCAAGTGGTGATGCAGGGCTTCGTGCGCTTTACCATCCCGCTCTGGCTGCGTCGCGCCATCACCATGGCTCCCGCCTTCGTGGTGATCGCCATGGGGCTCAACACCACCGAAATTCTGGTGTTGAGTCAGGTGATCCTGAGCTTTGGCATTGCGCTGGCCCTGATCCCGCTGTTGATGCTGACCGGCGATCGGGCACTGATGGGGCAACATCGCAACCATCCGGTCACACAAGCCATCGGCCGCCTTATCGTTGCGTTGGTGATCGGGCTCAACGCCTATCTGCTGGTTGCCATGATCTAGCGAACCGTCAAACCGAGAAGAGGGGCTCATTAACTCTGGTTAATGAGCCTCTTCGCACTTTGGCGTATGCTGCCGCTTTCTTTTCTCATTTATCGTTGCGGGAGCCTTGCCATGGAACATACCCGAGTCAGCTTCGTGCTGGGCCATCATCAGGAGCAAGCCAGCGTGGTCTGCTGCCAGCGTGGCGACACCACACTGCTGGTCACCGACCTCACCCCCTTTCATCCCCAGAGCCACCTCTGGCCCGATCAGCCGGGGGATGTGGGCCATGCTCGCTGGGAAGGGGGCGAAGCCGCCATTGGCCCCTGCCGGATGGGGGCAATCAGCCCGGATGGCAAGCTGTTTGTCGATACTGCGATTCCGGTAAAACGGGGGGCTGAAGGGTGGCGTTTCGTGGTGGTCCATCCAATGACCGGTGACCACGCGCTGGCCGTTGGCAGCCAGGTCGAATTGCAAGTAGATAGCGCTGCCCGCCACGCCCTGAGCCTTGGCCATAGCGGCTGCCATCTGGCGGCACTAGCCCTCAACCGGGCTCTCGTCCCCTACTGGCGCAAGGAGGTAAGCGAGCGTGATACACTGGGCCAGCCCGACTTCGACCGCCTGGCTATTCAAAGCTCTCGGGTCGAGCCTTGTGGATCGCGGGAGCAGTACCGCATCGGCAAGAGCCTGCGCAAGAAAGGGGTCAACAGCGAGGCGCTGCTGGCAGATCTGGCGCTGATTGAAGAGAAGGCCAACCAGCAGCTGGCCGACTGGATCGCAGCCGGAGGCGAGATCCGCCGCAGCCGCGCTGGCGAGGCGATCATCGATTCCCGTTACTGGCACTGCATGCTGGAAGGCCAGGAGGTGACCATTCCCTGTGGTGGCACCCATGTTGCCTCGCTCGCCGAGTTGGGAGAGGTCAAGGTACAGCTCACTCAAGTGGAAGAGGGCTTTGCCATGCTGACCCGGGTCACGCCAACCGAGGCCTGAGTCGCAAACTTGACCACTCAGGGCTAACGCCCAAATTGGCAATAGAGAAGTATCGCAAATGAGGGGGCATCATCATGCCTCTCAACGCCAGTCATGACGGGCCGATGCTTCTCTTTTAACCACTCCCTGATTAGAATGCGCCTCCCACAGGAGGCACATCACCCATGAGTAGTACCCAACTACGCACCACCCCGGATCGACTTCGTTATCTGGTTCTCTACGAAGGCATCGGGCTGGCACTGGTCGCACCGCTGATCAGCCAGCTGTTCGGTCAGGGCGTCGCCGAGGTCGGTTCGCTGGCCATCTTCTTCTCCATCGTCGCCACTGCCTGGACCTACGGCTGGAACCTGTTGTTCGACAAGGGGTTGCTCAAACTTTGCGGACGCACCAACAAGCGACCACTGGACCGCTTCCTGCACGCGTTTGGCTATGAGGCGAGCTTTATGATGCTCTCCCTCCCCTGCGTCATGTTCTGGCTCGATTTGGGAGTGTGGGACGCCCTGATGCTGGATCTCGGCTTCGTCGCCTTCTACCTCGTCTACATCATGGTCTTTACCTGGGCCTATGAGCGGATCTGGCCGCTGCCATCCAACCCGCAAACGGCATAAAGCCTCAGCCGCAACGAGGCCGACAGAAGGAAAAGTCAGGAAGGACTAATAGGAAGGATGGGAGAATCCCATAAAAACAATGCCAGTCAGCAAGCTGACTGGCATTGGACAAAACAGACTTTCGGACTTACTTGACGGCGTCTTTCAGAGCCTTGCCAGCCACGAATGAAGGCACGTTGGCAGCAGCAATCTGGATCTCTTTACCAGTTTGCGGGTTACGACCGGTGCGGCCTGCGCGGTGGGTGACCTTGAAGGTGCCAAAACCGACCAGTTGCACAGCATCGCCTTCTTTCAAGCTCTGGGTAATACCATTGATGATCTCTTCCAGAGCCACTTTGGCCTGAGCTTTGCTCAGATCTGCTTTGGCGGCAATCGCATCGACAAGTTGAGCTTTGTTCATAACATTTCCTTTATGATCGGGCATTTAGCGCTGGGTCACTCTATGCAAAAAAAAACGCACAGGCAAAGCCTTTATCGAGCCGAACGCGTCAAACGCTGGGGTTTTCATCAAGATCTGCGGAAATAGTCACATTCCACACGCGAAAAACCGTGAGCAGGCCTGAAACCTGCTAGCACGCAGACACAATCCGCTGACTATTTCTTCGCCACTTAACATTATCCCCCCATGGCTATTGACGCTTGCCCAGATTTTCCCTAGTTATAGGTTGTGTCACTGCTCAAACGGCTCGGAATACCGAACAATCGGCCAGCCTTTGCCCCACGGAGGGATAGGGATTATGTTGACGAAACTGGAACAGACCAAGCAGGCGCTGGCAGGCAAGCATAAAGCTATCGACGACTGGCTGGATGCAAGGCAAGCGTTGCTGGTTGGATACATGCAGCTGGCAGGCCTTACTCCGGCGCGGACCAAGCAACGCAGCCTGCCCAAAACAGAAGAGCTGCATCAGTTTTGCGACCGTCTAGTCGACTATGTCAGCGCGGGCCATTTCGAGATCTACCACCACGTCGTCACCGCCTTCGAGCAAGCCAGCGGCGAAACACTGGAGCTGGCCAAGCGCATTTATCCCCATATTCGTGCCACTACCGAGTTTGCCCTCGAATTCAACGACAAATACAGTGATGCCGACGAGGCCCAACTGCTACTGCTCGATGATGACCTCAACGAATTGGGCCCGGTACTGGAGGATCGCTTCAAACAGGAAGATCGCCTGGTCAAGGCACTCCATGTGGTGGAGTTCCTCAGTGCCCAGCAAGCCTGATTGCTATTTTCGGAGCAAGTTCAAGATACTGGCAGCCAAGGTGCATTACACTCAGAGCAATGATTCCCTGTGTCCAGCTGATTCCAAACTAGGAGATGAGCATGTCTGAGCGCCGCCGTTTTGCACGGATCCTCTATTTGACCACGGCCGAACTCACCCAGGGGGAGCACAAGTGGCAGACTCAGCTTGTCGACATATCCCTGCAGGGCGCCCTGTTAATCCGACCGGATGATTGGGAGAGCCGTGACAACCAGGAGTACCAGCTCAGTTTTGTCCTGAGTGGCAGCGACATCGAGATCAAGATGCAGGTCGAGCTAACCCATGAAGCCAGCAAGAAGCTGGGGTTCTACTGCCACCACATCGACATCGACAGTGCCACCCACCTCAAGCGGATGATCGAGCTTAACGTCGGTGACGAAGAGCTGCTCCACCGCGAGCTGGAACAACTGCTGAGCGAACATCTGGAACATAGCCAGCCCTGATGGCAGGTTCCAGCCCATAAAAAAGAGCGCCGAGGCGCTCTTTTTCCGTTGTGCTGTTGTATCGATTGCAATGCTGAGGGATTACAGCGCCTCGAGTGCCTCAGACAGCTTCTTGACCGGCACCACTTCCATCCCTTCGATGGGATGCTTGGGGGCATTGGCGTGCGGCACGATGGCACGGCGGAAACCGTGCTTGGCCGCCTCCTGCAAACGCTCCTGGCCGGACGGCACCGGGCGAATTTCACCGGAAAGACCCACTTCGCCAAAGACCACCAGATCCTTGGGCAGCGCCTGATCCCGGAAACTGGAGACCATCGCCAGTAGCAGCGCCAGATCCGCACTGGTCTCCTCGACCTTGACCCCGCCAACCACGTTGATGAAGACATCCTGATCCGCCATCTGCAGCCCGCCGTGACGGTGCAGCACCGCCAGCAACATGGCGAGCCGGTTGTGATCCATCCCCACCGCTACCCGACGCGGGTTGGAGAGCTGGGAGTAATCCACCAGCGCCTGCAACTCCACCAGCAGCGGCCGGGTGCCCTCCCAGATCACCATGACGATGGAACCGGGCGCCTGCTCCTGCCCCCGACTGAGGAAGATGGCGGAGGGATTGCTCACCTCGCGCATCCCCTGTTCAGTCATGGCAAAGACCCCCAGCTCGTTGACCGCACCGAAGCGGTTCTTGTGAGAGCGCAGAGTCCGAAAACGGGAGTCATGGCCACCGTCAAGCAGCACAGAGCAGTCGATGCAGTGTTCCAGTACCTTGGGGCCAGCCAGACTGCCATCCTTGGTCACATGACCCACCATGAAGATGGCCACATGGTTCTGCTTGGCGTAACGGGTCAGTAACGCTGCTGCCTCACGCACCTGTGAGACCGAACCGGGAGAAGATTGGACATCCGCCACATGCATCACCTGAATGGAGTCGATCACCATGATCTGCGGCTGCTCCTGCTGGGCAATCAGGCAGATCTGCTCAACGCTGGTCTCGGAGAGCATCCGTAGCTTGTCGGTAGGCAAACCAAGGCGGTTGGCCCGCATTGCCACCTGCTGGAGCGACTCCTCACCGGTGACATAGAGAGTTTTCATCCGCTCTGCCAGACCACACATGGTCTGCAGCAGCAGGGTCGACTTGCCCGCCCCCGGGTTACCACCGATCAGAATCGCCGAGCCGGGCACCACACCGCCACCAAGCACCCGATCCAACTCCTTGAAACCGGAAGTAAAACGGGGGATTTCGGTGGTGGCGATCTCTGCCAGTGTCTGTACCTGACTGCCGACCGCGCCGGCATAACCGGTGTAACGGGCACTCTTGCCTGCGGGAGTGACGGAGCCAAGGCGTACCTCGGTGATGGTATTCCACTCCTTGCACTCGCTGCATTGACCTTGCCAGCGTGTGAAGTCGGCACCACATTCGGAACAAACATAAGCAGTTTTATTTTTAGCCATTGATAACTCGGGGACAGGATGAATTCCTGCTTGATATACTTGTTTGCGACCGACAGATCAAACCCAGAATCGGAAAAGTGACTTTCCGTGGCAGGAACACATGGATTCAGTACACCAACAACATCTGATTGAACAACTTGTACCCCTGCTGCGGGAGAAAGATTTCGAAGAGATCTTCAACCGTCTGACCCAGGACGAAAACAGTAACGGCCGTTTTCTGATCAAGATGGAGCTCAATCGCAAATGCTCCCCTTGCCGCAGGGTTATCGACATGCGCGATGAACTGGAGGACGAGTGCCTGGTGCACGAGTTCGACGGTATCACCCACTTTATGCCGGCCGAGGCCATCGGACTGTTTCAGTCCCAGTGCTATCTCTACCGTGACGCCTATACCCTTGGCGTTTACGAAGCGCTGCAACAATGGCAAAAGAACCATCACCACGCCCGGGTGGATGGCCTGCTGCAACCCCCTGTCAGCCCCTTCCGGCAATACGACGTCAACACCATCGTCTTTGCCAGTTACTACGGGCGACGACAAGAGCGGATGCACTTTAGCTCGCCCTTGCTCATCAAACTTCATGACGGGGAGAAGTTGTTCGCCAAAAGTTCCGATCTTTCCCTCGGCGGCATGAGAGTCTCGGTCCCCTATTTGCCCAATTACCAGACCGGCGCTCAGGTCGAGGTCTTCTTTACCGGGCTGGAGCGGGATCACCCCAATCCGGTGCTGCATCAGCCGGTCGGTTACCAGATCCTCGGTGAAGAGAGCAAGGAAGGGAAGTATTGGCTGAGGCTGGTACGCTCCGGTGAGCAGCCCGCCTTCGATGCCTTCCTCAGCGACTTTATCGAAGCCAACAAGATCCGCTATCGGGTCAGCGTCGACTATCTGCTCTCCGCCGCCATCATCAAGGGATATGAGCAGTTCTACCTGCCACGGATGACCGGCATGCCGCTCTTCTTCAGCACAGGAGACTGTCCCTCACTCGAGATAGCACTGCGCACCGAGAACAACCAGCACCTGCTGGAGTATTGGCGCGACGAGAAAAACCGCGATGCCCTGGCGGGACTCTTCTCAGCAAAACGGATGAAACGCCTCTGCCCTGCTCCCGGCACCACGACCGAAACCCTCATCTACTGCTTCACCCACACGGTACGCAGCCATATCTATTTCTTCTCTGCCACTGCTGAAGAGCTGCGCCAGAGTGGTCTCACCGCCCTCTTCTTCCAGGTGGGCTCCCGACGTCCCAGCTGGCGTGTCTACAAGTTTTCACTGGAGGCGTGTGAATCGCTGGAGGCAGATGTAGGGCAGTTGCAGGGGGTCGAAAATTCGCAACTGCAGGATATTCTGTTACTCGAACGTCTCAAACTGATTGGGTATTGCGGCCTGCTGCAGGAGATCAGTCTGGAGTCCCAACGGGAGGAGTTCCGCCCGGAGGGCGAGCTGGGCAATAATGCCAATGAATTGCAACGTTTTGGTCACGAGCTGGGCGTTGCCCCCTTCGAGATTGAATCCCTGCACTATGTCCAGTTGCGCAAGGAGCTGCGCTATATCCACAAAACAGCCGTTGCCATCCATCACAATGGCAAGTCATGGCTTGGCTGGACCCGAGATATTTCTGCCCATGGCCTGCAGGTCGAGCTGGAAGATGCCTTTATCGGCGAGAAAAACGATGTGGTGACCATCGCCCTGCCCCGTCTGCAGGAGTTATCCAAGAGCATGGATCTGCAGCATCTCTCCTACCGGCTGGTTAGTCTCAACATGACTCGCACCGTGCTGCACCTCTGTATCGACGGGGATTCCGATCGTCATACCGGTCGTCAGTTCTTCAGCCTGCTGATCGAGAGCAACCAGAACAAGCTCAAGGCGGCGCAGGAGCAGCGCCGTTATCGCGGACTGGCGCGAGCCCTGCGCAATATTTACACCCACCACCTGTTCAACTCACCGGTCTATATCAACAAACTGAAGGGTGCCCCCAAGCCAGCCGCCATCGGCAAGTCACTCACTCCGCGCAGCCTGCAACAACTGTTAACCGCCTGTGCCGAGCAACCTGAGCAGGAGAACCTCTATCCGCTGTTTCAGGGGGAGTTGTTCAAGGAGCTGCTGATGAATCCGTTGCGAGCCATCGAGCGGGAGGACAAACCGCGTGAAGATGAGGTCTATATTGCCAGCATCCAGACCAAGGCGGGCCTCCCCATCTTCACCAGCCGCCTCGCCAGCAGCTTTAGCAACCTAAAAGAGAAGCGCCAGTTCATCGAGCTGGCACTGCAGCAGGGAGAATTCTACTCGGTGCTGGTCGGCATCTCCCGCACCGGACGCCCCGACACCAACTTCATTGCCAATGAGCTGGACTACATCGCCAAGTTCGCCATTCACAAGGCAAAGCGGCTGGAAGAGGAGTTGTGGAGTGTCGTGGGGGTTGGCGAGCTGACCGACACCACCCAGGCAACTCTGTTCCGGTTCGGCATCACGCAGCCGCCCCGCTGATCCCATCGACACGGGCGCACTATGTGCCCTGTTTTTTGTCATGCTGCCTGCGGATTGAGCAGCCATTCCAGGATCCGGGGAAAGTGATCCTCCTGCGCCTGCGGGGCGGTCAGCATATTGATGTGGTCATAGTCAAGCCGGTTGCCATTATCACGCCCCAGGCGGGTGTGACGAGCAGCCGAGCCTATCTCGTCGCTGAAACGGCGCACATCGGTCGGATGGCCCAATACCTTGTCGGCTCTGGCAGAGATCATCCAGAGTGGCGGCCAGTTGACCCGTGCCGCCCCCTCGTCATAGGCAAAACCGTCGTGAGGATCCCGCCAGGGGCCACACTTGACCCAGGGGATGGTCTCCTGCAGATAGCGCAGCGGCTCGTCGTCAGCACCTATCTTCAGAGTGCGAGCAGCCAGAAAACCACGGCGGCGAGCCAGCCAGGGGGCCAGCCGATTCCAGATCAGATCCACCTTCAGCCAGCGCTCGGGATTGTGCACCGACACGCCGCGTTTGGTACCAAAAAACAGCAGACTGGCCACCTGCTCCGCCAGCTCGGGAAAGCGCACCAGGGTCGAGGCCATGATGACGCCACCCCAGGAGTGGGCCACCCAATGCACCTTGAAGCCATGATGGCGCTCGGCAATCCAGCGATGCAGGGCGGGCAAGTCCTCGGTGATTAGCTCGTGCTGGCCGTGCTCCGCCTGCTCGGCGATGGCCGGAGTGCTGAGCCCCCGTCCCCGCAAATCAGCCACATAGACCTGATAGCCGTGGCGGGCCAAAAAACAGGCCAACCCTTTGCCCGATTCGGTATAGAAGATCCGGCCGTTCTCGATGGCGCCGTGCACCATCAGGATCGGCTCGCCATGCACGGCGACCCGGGGTTTGATATGGCGAACATGCAATTGATGGCCACCACAGGGGATAAACAGAGACTGCTGCAACAATTCCATTTTTATGGGTTTCCTCCTTGAAACACTGTCAGCGCTTGTCCCAACGTTGCTCGCTGCAGGCCCGCGCCGCCAGCAGGCAGATCACCCCCTCTAGATCGTGATGATTGAGGGTGGCCGCCGCCTGCGCCCGCACCAGCGGCTTGGCGTGAATGGCAATGCCAAGACCCGCCACCGCCATCATCTTGAGGTCGTTGGCACCATCGCCGATGGCCACGGTCTGGGCGGCAGCAATGCCGTACTCCTGAGCAAGCTGCTGTAACACCTCGGCCTTGACGCTGGCATCAACGATGCGCCCGCTCACCTTGCCAGTCAGCTGACCCCCTTCCACCGCCAGCTCGTTGGCGAAGATGGCATCGAGCCCCAGCGCCTGCTGCAACTCGCCGGCAAAACGGGTAAAACCGCCGGAGGCGATGGCCACCTTCCAGCCAGCCTCTTTGAGGGTATCGACCATCAGTTGCAAGCCGGGCATCCACGGCATGTTGGCGGCCACCTCGTCGAGAATGGTGACCGGCGCCCCAGCCAGCAGGGCCACCCGGTTGCGCAGACTGTCGGAGAACTCCAGTTTGCCCTGCATGGCAGCAGCTGTTACCGCCGCCACCTGATCGCCGACCCCCGCCAGCCGCGCGATCTCGTCGATGCACTCGATGCGGATCGCGGTGGAATCCATGTCCATCACCAACAGGCCGGGTTCGCTCAGGGTGGGTAGTGCCGGCAGGTGGCAGAGATCGATCTCCCACTCACCGCTCTTGAGCTCGGCCACCAGCTCGGAAGAGAAGCGATCGCAGCCAAGCAGCAGCAGCGGCACCTCCGTCACCTCGGTGGGAGGATAGAGGGTGGCCACCAGCCCCTGCGCAGCCAACAGTGGTGACAGATGCGTCAGATGGGAGGCGCCCAGCCCCTTGCCAAACAGTACCAACCAGCCGCCCGCCTGCGGGGTCTCTGTCGGTTGCAACGCATCGGCGTTGAGCTGCCAACAGGGTGAGCCGGACAACAACGCGGGCCAATCGGATAACAGAGGGGGGAGCCGGGACAACAACATAAGGGATACGCCTTCCTTGGTGATCAGGGGGTTAACAATGCTGACCCAGAGTAGCGTATTGCTTTTTGCGCAGGCAAGCGCCAAGATCCGGCACTCATTGTCAGCATGAGGTCTCGCGCTTGCAGCGTCATCTTCCCATCAAACGTGTACTCAGTCTGGTAGCCGGCCTGCTGCTCGGCTGCTGGGTACTGGTTGTTCTCCTTCATATGCAGGGAGAGAGCCAGGCTGCGCTGCACACCGAAGCACGCAACCGCGCCCAGGCACTGGTCGCCTATGCTGCCCGCGACATGAAGCGCTGGCTCAAGGAGGAGAACAGCAGTGAGCTGGAACGGCTGGCCCGGGATCTGGCGACCGAGCCGGAGATCCTCGATGTCACACTCTATGATGGACGCGGCATTCCCCTCGCCCAGTCGGAACAGGCCGTACCGCTGGAGAGCCTGCTACCCATCGGTGACAATAACAAATCGATGCCGGAACAAGGCAAGGGGCGGATCCAGTTCGTACAGGAGGTCCTGGATGGCGATCAGACACTGGGCTACCTGCGCATCACCCTGGAAGAGCAGCAGATGCTGGCGGACAAGGACACCAGACTCAAAACGATTCAGGAGAAACAGCGGCTGATATTGCTGATTGCGCTGCTGGCAGGTCTGCTTATCTCCTATGGCATTCGTCGCAACTATATGCGAGTGCGCAAGCACAAAAAACGAAGTCCTCCACCCTCCCCGCCGCCAACCAACAATGATGCGGCGCAGTAAACGGATAAAGAAACGGCGACCAGAGGTCGCCGTTTTTGCATGGTTCCAGAGGCTGCGGGATTAGTTGTCGCCCAACAGGACGGAATCCAGCGCGATTTCGATCATATCGTTGAAGGTCAGCTGACGCTCTTCAGAGGTGGTCTGCTCACCGGTACGGATATGGTCGGAGACGGTGCAGATGGTCAGCGCCTTGGCACCGTACTCTGCGGCCACGCCGTAGATACCAGCGGCTTCCATCTCGACACCCAGGATGCCGTATTTTTCCATGACGTCGAACATGGAGGGGTCCGGGGTGTAGAACAGGTCGGCGGAGAAGATGTTACCGACGCGCACGGCAACGCCCTTGTTCTTGGCGGCCTGCACGGCATTGGCAACCAGGTCGAAGTCAGCGATGGCAGCGAAGTCGTGATCCTTGAAGCGCAGACGGTTTACTTTGGAGTCGGTGCAGGCACCCATACCGATCACCACGTCACGCAGTTTCACGTCTTCACGCACGGCACCACAGGAGCCCACACGGATCAGGGTCTTCACACCGTAATCGGTGATCAGCTCTTTTGCGTAGATGGAGCAGGAGGGGATACCCATGCCGTGGCCCATTACGGAGATACGACGGCCCTTGTAGGTACCGGTAAAGCCGAACATGTTGCGCACGTCGCAGATCTGCTCGACGTTCTCCAGGAAAGTTTCAGCGATGTACTTGGCGCGCAGGGGGTCGCCCGGCATCAGCACGGTATCAGCAAAGGCGCCATCTTTCGCATTGATATGAGGAGTTGCCATTCTCTTGATTCCTTCACACTAGGTTGAGTTTTATTGTTTTATAAATTGCCCGCCGCCGAAGTGGCGGGCAGGTAAATTACAGGAAGCTGGTACCGTACGCCAGTTTCGGCAGGCCGTGGTAAGCCGCGATGCTCTGGCCGATATCGGCAAAGGTCTCGCGACGACCGACAGAGCCAGCCTTGACCGGCTTGCCGAAGAACAGCACCGGAATGTATTCGCGGGTGTGGTCGGTACCACCCCAGGTCGGGTCACAGCCGTGGTCGGCAGTCAGCACCACCACGTCGCCATCTTGCAGCAGCTCAAACAGCTCCGGCAGGCGGGAATCGAAATACTCCAGCGCACCGGCATAACCGGCAACATCACGGCGGTGGCCGTAGGAGGAGTCGAAGTCGACGAAGTTGGTGAAGACGATGGTGTTGTCACCGGCCGCTTTCACCTCTTCCAGCGTGCGATCCCACAGCTCGGTCAGACCGGTCCCTTTCACCTGCTTGGTGATGCCCTGCTGGGCATAGATGTCGGCAATCTTGCCGATGGAGACAACCTGGCCACCCGCATCTTTCATGTAATCCAGCACGGTCGGCGCCGGCGGCAGCACTGAGTAGTCGTGGCGGTTGCCGGTACGCTTGAAGTTGCCCTTGCCAGTACCTACGAACGGACGCGCAATCACGCGGCCGATGTTGTAGGGCTCCAGCAGCTCGCGCACTATGTGGCACAGCTCATAGAGCTTCTCGAGGCCGTAGGTCTCTTCATGGCAAGCAATCTGGAACACGGAGTCGGCAGAGGTGTAGAGGATCGGCTTGCCGGTGCGCATATGCTCTTCGCCCAGATCATCCAGCACCTGGGTACCGGAGGCGTGGCAGTTGCCCAGATAACCCGGCAGACCGGCCTTCTCGACGATGGCGTCCAGCAGCTCCTGCGGGAAGCTGTTGTGGTGATCCTTGAAGTAGCCCCACTCGAACAGCACAGGCACACCAGCGATCTCCCAGTGACCGGACGGGGTGTCCTTGCCGGAGGAGAGCTCCTGCGCAAAGCCGTAGGCACCGACCACCTCGATATCTTTCTTCAGCCCTTCCGGGAAGTAGCCGGAAGCCTGCTCGCAGGCATGGCCCAGACCCAGCTTGTTGAGGTTGGGCAGATTGAGGGCGCCACGGCCTTCAATTTCACCTGCCGCACACGCCTTGGCGATATGGCCAAGGGTGTTGGCGCCCACATCTCCGAACTTGTCGGCGTCGGCAGCAGCGCCAATACCGAAAGAGTCCATCATCAGAATAAAGGTACGTTTCATGGGTCTTCCCCTTGTTACAAATCGGCCAGGGTGATACGGCGGTACACTTCAGGCAGTGCCTCCGGCCGCTCGCCACCAATCCGGACAGCCGCCTGCACCATGCTGGCAGCCTGAGCATATTGCTCTTCAGTCTGAGCGTGGATCATCGCGATCGGCTTGTCAGCATCGACGCTTTGACCCAGGCGGATAAAGTCGGTCAGACCGACCGCATAATCAAGTTTGTCACCGGCAGCGCGGCGCCCCCCGCCCATGGCGACCACGGCCAGACCCAGCTCGCGGGTATCCATGGCGGTCACGAAACCGCTGTTGGCCGCGAAGACCGGGCGCACGATGGCGGCTTTGGGCAGGTAAGCGTCGTAACGCTCCATAAAATCGGCCGGGCCACCGAGACCTGTCACCATGCGACCGAAGATCTCGGCCGCCTTGCCGTTATCCAGCACCGCCTGCAGCTTGGTGCGGGCATCGCGCTCGTCGCTGGCCAGACCGGCGGAGATCAGCATCTCGGCGCACAGCGCCATGGTCACTTCGTGGATCCGCGGGTTGCGGTATTCACCGGTCAGGTAGCGCACCGCTTCACGCACTTCCACCGCGTTACCGGCGCTGGAGGCCAGCACCTGGTTCATATCGGTCAAGAGCGCAGAGGTGCGGCAACCGGCACCGTTGGCCACGGCCACAATGCTCTTGGCCAGCTCTTCGGACGCTTCGAAGGTCGGCATAAAGGCGCCGGAGCCCACTTTCACATCCATCACCAGCGCTTCGAGCCCGGAGGCGAGCTTCTTGGAGAGGATGGAGCCGGTTATCATCGCGATGGATTCAACGGTGGCAGTGATGTCACGTACTGCATAGATACGCTTGTCAGCCGGGGCGAGATCGCCGGTCTGGCCGATGATGGCGACACCCGCCTCTTTCACCACTTTCAGGAAACGATCGTTGTCGACCGAGGTCTGGTAGCCGGGAATGGCATCCAGCTTGTCGAGGGTACCGCCGGTGTGGCCCAGGCCACGGCCGGAGATCATCGGCACGAAACCGCCACAAGCGGCCACCATCGGGCCAAGCATCAGGGAGACAACGTCACCCACACCGCCGGTAGAGTGCTTGTCGACAATCGGGCCACCCAGATTGAGGTGATCCCAGGTCAATACCATGCCGGAGTCGCGCATGGCGCAGGTCAGGGCAACCCGCTCATCCATGGTCATGTCTTTGAAGTAGACCGCCATCGCCAGGGCGGCAATCTGCCCCTCGCCGATGGTGTTGTTGGTAATGCCCTGAACGAAGAATTGAATTTCTTGGGTACTGAGCGCTTCACCGTTGCGCTTCTTGCGAATAATTTCTTGAGGCAAAAACATCTTTCATTCCCTCCGCCATTGCTGGCGTTACACAAGCCTGAATCTTTGCCCGCACACCGCATGGTGGGGGCTAACAGGGCGGACAGCCGTCCGCCCTCTCATCAACCTATTAGTAACCGCTGGTGTTGGCTGGCTTGTCGCCATGCCCCAGAGTGGCCAGCAGACTGGCCAGCAGGCTGGATGCACCAAAGCGGAAGGTACGGGCGGATACCCAGTCCTTGCCGAGGATCTCTTCGGCCATGGCCAGGTACTGACCGGCCACGGCGGCATCTTTCACGCCACCAGCTGGCTTGAAGCCGACTTTCGGATTCTTGGCTTTGATCACTTCCATCATGATCCGCGCCGCTTCTGGGGTCGCATTGACCGGCACCTTGCCGGTGGAGGTCTTGATGAAGTCGGCACCGGCATCGATACAGATTTCGGAAGCGCGACGGATCAGCGCCTCTTCTTTCAGCTCGCCGGTTTCGATGATCACTTTCAGCAGCACGTTGGCACCGCAGGCCTCTTTACAGGCTTTGACCAGATCAAAACCGATCTGTTCATTACCGGCCATGAAGGCGCGATACGGGAACACCACGTCCACTTCATCAGCACCGTAGGCGACAGCGGCACGGGTTTCGGCCACGGCGATCTCGATGTCGTCGTTGCCGTGCGGGAAGTTGGTCACGGTCGCAATGCGTACGTCGGCAGCGCCGATCTCACGCAGTGTCTTGCGAGCGATAGGAATAAAACGGGGGTAGATGCAGACGGCGGCAGTCAGGCCAGCCGGTGACTTGGCCTTATGGCACAGGTCGATCACCTTCTGATCGGTGTCGTCATCGTTCAAGGTGGTCAGGTCCATCAGGTTCAGGGCGCGCTGAGCGGCCACTTTCAGATCAGTCATTCTGTTCTCCAAAGTCTCGATTTAATCCAGATAACCGGGCACCACCATACCATCCAGCGATGGATGCACAGGCAGTAATCCCCAGCTATACGGGAATGGAATTACAGTGCGAAGGCACCGGCACTATCGGGATGCTATTCAAAACACCCTGCAGGCACTGCGACTGTAAATAAGGCAAGAGCCCTGTCACTTTCTTACAAAAGTGCGGACTTGGTTCCATGAAGACTTGAGAAAGGCCGACAACATCTGACCCGACTTCCCAATCAATTCCATTTGACCGCCAACACCCGATTTCATCGAGTATTAGTCATTGCCAGCACCCTGCTGGCAACGCCTATTTCAGCCGAGATACCCCCTGTTTGCAAGCCGGATTTGCCAATTTCAGAGGTACCTCACATCTGGCAAATCCAGGTCTAAAAAAGCCTTACGAAAAGAAACGGGTCAGGATCCAGGAGTAGGCCAATCCCCCCAGATAGACCCCGACGATCCCCATTACCCCGGACAAAACGGGAGGCGCCGGGATCGGCAATTTGAGGAAAGAAAACAACAAACCAACTATAAAGCCGGCCACCATCGCCAGTAGCACTTCATTCATAAAACCTCCGATTTGACTCATTTTATTATTAGTTTAGATAGGAAAACGGTTGTCACCGCTCCATACGCGAACGCCACGGCAGATGCCGTGGCGTTCGTGTTTATACCCTGTCAGTCAGGCGGCGATTACATGCCGGACAGTGCCAGGAAGAAGCCTGCGATAGTGGCAGACATCAGGTTGGACAGAGAGCCAGCCAGTACGGCTTTCAGACCAAAGCGTGCAATGGTACCGCGGCGGTTCGGCGCCATGGACCCCAGACCACCCAGCAGGATGGCAACAGAGGAGAGGTTGGCAAAACCACACAGCGCGAAGGAGATGATCGCCTTGGTGTGATCGGACATGGCCACACCGTTGATCAGCACTTCGTCTTTCAGGTACGGAGCGAAGTTCAGGTAAGCCACGAACTCGTTCACTACCAGCTTCTGACCGATGAAGGAACCAGCAACCACTGCTTCATTCCAAGGCACACCGATCAGGAAGGCCAGCGGGGAGAAGATCCAGCCCAGCAGCAGTTCCAGAGAGAGTTGCGGATAACCGAACCAGCCACCCACACCGGAGAAGATGCCGTTGATCATGGCGATCAGACCGATGAAGGCCAGCAGCATGGCGCCGACGTTCAGGGCCAGTTGCATACCGGCAGAAGCGCCAGCAGCAGCAGCGTCAATGACGTTGGCAGGCTTGTCATCCAGCTCGGCATCGGCAGAGCTTTCGTCGTAGTTCGGGGTCTCGGTCTCGGGAACCAGCAGCTTGGCGAACAGCAGACCACCCGGTGCAGCCATGAAGGAGGCAGCAATCAGGTACTCCATCTTCACGCCCATGGAGGCGTAACCGGCCAGTACGGAACCGGCAACGGAAGCCAGACCACCACACATGACGGCGAACAGCTCGGAGTCAGTCATCTTGGAGATGTAGGGACGAACCACCAGCGGCGCTTCGGTCTGACCGACGAAGATGTTGGCAGTTGCAGAGAGGGATTCGGTGCGGGAAGTACCCAGTACTTTCTGCAGACCGCCGCCCAGCAACTTGATGACCATCTGCATGATGCCCAGGTAGTAGAGCACTGCAATCAGGGAGGAGAAGAAGATGATGACCGGCAGAACACGGAAGGCAAAGACAAAGCCGCCGCCACCGAACACTTCAAACATCTTGTTGCTGACCAGACCGCCAAACAGGAAGTCGATCCCGTTCTGGCCGTAGCTGATCACGCTGGATACCGCGTCGGACACGCCGACCAGGATATCGCGACCAACCGGAACATAGAGAACAAACGCCCCCAGACCGGCTTGAATTGCGAACGCACCGACAACGGTACGGACGTTGATTGCCTTGCGATTGCTGGAGAACAGCACCGCGATAAGGACGAGCGTCGCCATCCCTACCAGACCCATGAACAAATTCATTATTATCTTCCTCTAGTAGCACCTAGCTTGTTAGCGAGTTGTTATTAAATCCAACTAATCAAGGGGAGCGCATTATACTAATTAAAGTCCGATAAAATAGAATGCTGGTCACATTTTATCGTTATCAAAATGTCCAAGTGTCACAAAATTAGACAGCAAACGATTTTTACGCTCATTTTTTTTCCTGACAACTAAATCAGGTGTTGCGAATTTGTTTCATAGCTATTGGTCGTGATGGAAAATATGTCGGGCAGTTTCAAATAACACCTTGGCAACATCTGCCGATGGTTCATCCCGCAAGGTCATCAATATTTCCGCTATTTTCGGCAGCGCTTCCGGGGTATTCCGGGTGCCTTGCTCACCTTGTAAGGGCATATCGGGCGAATCGGTTTCCAGCACCAAAGCCTTGAGCGGCATAGCCCGAAATACCTCTCGCGTCTTGCTCGCCCGTTCAAAACTGATCACCCCGCCCACCCCGAGTCGAAAGCCCAGTTGCCAGAAGGCCTCCGCCTGCTGCAACGAACCGCTGAAAGCATGGATCACCCCGCCACGTGGCGGCTTGAAGCGGCGCAACAGCTTGGCCACAGTGTCATTGGCACGCACCGAGTGGATCATCAGGGGAAGCCCGACATCGGCAGCCAGCCGGATCTGAGCCTCAAACAGCGCAAATTGTCCCTCCTGCGGCACGTGAGAACGGAGGTCCAGCCCACACTCGCCAATGGCCACCAGCCCGGCAGGCTGGCTCAGCACCAGCGTTCGCAGCCGCTCCATCACCCCCTCCCGCTGCTCACCGGCATACCAGGGATGAACGCCCAGACCATAAAAGAGGCCGTCATGCTGATCTGCCAGTGCCATCACACGAGTCCAGTTATCCTCTGCGATGGCAGGAATGATATACTCCGTCACCCCCAATGCCCGACAACGGGCCAGCAGTGCCTCCCTGTCCTGGTCGAACACCGGAAAGTCGAGATGGCAATGGGTATCTATCAGCTGCATATCACTCACACCTGTTTGCGGTATTTAATGGGTCATTGAACATGATGAACAACAGAAACAACGGCTTTACCCTGATTGAACTGGTGCTGGTGATCATAGTGCTGGGGATCCTGGCCGTCACCGCCCTGCCCCGCTTTATCAATATCAAGGATGATGCCCTGAAAAGCACGGTCTCGGCGACCGCTGGCAGCTTTGCCAGTGCAGTTCAGCTGGCTCATGCAGGCTGGGTTGTCAAAGTTCAGGGACAAGCGATCGCGCTCTACAATCTGAGCAGCTTTGGCGTGAAAAATATGGATATCAATATGTATGGCTGGCCTGTTGGTTCTGATGAAGACCAAGGTCAAAAAGGACTGGATGAAATGTATATAACAGGCCAGTCCGATTACATATCCGTTAGCAGCGGAGCTGATTGCCGCTTTCTGTTTGAAGACATGATGGATAGCGACTACAGCGTAGAAGCGGTAAATTTTGGCCCGGTGATTGATAGTAAAGCGGATTACTTAACTGATGTTGTCTCCACAGGAGCGATTGATGCGAATGGCGAAGAGCATCTTAACTGCCGCTATATCCTGCGCGACTCAATCAACCGCTTCCAGATCAACTCGGATTATCTAAACGGCCTCGGCTTCGACTACAACAGCGTTACCGGCGCCGTGACCCGCAATTTTGATTGAGCTCAGCCTCTTCTGCGCAAGCTCGCTCTTTGCTTGAATCATCATCATAACGAACCGGCGTGCAGCAGCGCCGGTTCTCCTGAGTGAGCCCCCACTCCTCGCACCATGCATCGTAACGGGCCAGCCAACGCAGCAATATCCCTTTCATCGTCACACCTCCGCCAACAGGTTCAGGTCAAAAACCATCCTAATCAGAGTTGGCAAGGGGAGCAAGTCATCCCCATAACCGCGATCAGGCGGAATAAAAAAGAGCCGGTCAGCATGGCTGACCGGCTCTTTTAACATTCCCTGAAGAGGTTACCCGATGAGCGACAGCTCATCAGCCTCACAGGCTCTTCAGCTTCTCTTCCGGCAGAGCCAGCTCGTCGTTGTGGTTGACGCCGATCCCGCGCTCCAGCACATGACGGGCGATGGCGTGCGCCTCTTCCAGCGAGTGCATGCTGTAGGTACCGCACTGATACTCGTTCAGCTCGGGGATCTTGGCCTGATCCTGCACGGTCAGCACGTCGCTCATGGCCGCCTGCCAAGCTGCGCCAACACGGGCTTCGTCCGGCGCGCCGATCAGGCTCATGTAGAAGCCGGTACGGCAACCCATAGGAGAGATGTCGATGATCTCCACGCCGTTGCCGTTCAGGTGATCACGCATAAAACCGGCGAACAGGTGCTCCAGCGTATGGATACCGCGCTCGGAGAGGATCTCCTGATTCGGTACGCAGAAACGCAGGTCGAACACGGTAATGGTGTCCTTGTTCGGGGTCTGCATGGTCTTGGCCACACGCACCGCTGGCGCTTCCATACGGGTGTGGTCAACGGTAAAACTGTCCAATAACGGCATTTCTGACTCCTGATTTGGTTACCAGAACCAGCCCCCACGGGAGAGCTGATCCTTGCATTGACGGTACTGGGCGCCGTAGCGCTGGGCGCGAGCTTCCACCTTGCGAGAGGTCTTCATCAACCACCCCTTGCTGCGATAGCTGCCACGCCGGTAGCCACCCCACCCTTCGTGATAATTGAGATACTGGCCATAGGCATCCCACTTGGAGGTGCCATTGAGCCGCTGGGCTTTGTTAGTGTACCAACCCATAAAATCGATGGCGTCGGCAAAGTCATCACGGTCACTCCAGCTGTTGCCGGTTTCTCGCTGGTAATCAGCCCAGGTTTCATCTTTGACCTGAGCATAACCATAAGCCGAACTGGCCCGCCCGGTCGGGATGAAGAGGAAATACTGCATCGGCGGCTGAGCATCATGTACGTACGAGGACTCCTGATACATCATGGCCATCACCACATGGATCGGCGTCCCCCACTTCTCGTTCATCTTGAGCGCGGCCTTGTGCCAGTCAGGCTTCTCGCGAAAGATCTGGCACAGATTCTCCGGCTGGGCCGGTGGACGGGTACTGCAAGCAGTAAGGCCCGCCAACAGGCTGGCGACCACCACGAAGCGCATCCACCCCATCAAATGAGACCACACTTCACGCCTCTGGTCAGGTAAAAAGATAGCCAAGGTCAGATCGCGTCTTCGTTCTCTTCGCCGGTACGGATACGAATGACACGCTCCACCTCGCAGACGAAGATCTTGCCATCACCAATCTTGCCGGTACGGGCGGTGTTCTGGATCGCTTCCAGACAGGCATCGAGATCCTCGTCCTGCACCACCAGCTCCACCTTCACTTTCGGCAGGAAGTCGACCATATATTCGGCGCCGCGATAGAGCTCGGTATGGCCCTTCTGGCGGCCGAAGCCTTTGACTTCGGATACGGTCATACCGTTGATGCCGATCTCGGCCAGGGCCTCGCGCACATCGTCCAGCTTGAACGGTTTGATGATGGCTTCAATCTTCTTCATGGTGACTCCTTACCAGTTCTGTTTGCCGAACCCGGATGTAATGGGGTAACGGCGATCCTTACCAAAGTTGCGAGCCGTAATGCGGGGCCCGACCGCCGCCTGACGGCGCTTGTATTCGTTGAGATCCACCAGGCGGATCACCTTGCGCACCACCGCTTCCTCGAAGCCCTCGGCCACCATGTCGGCCACGGACGCATCCTCTTCCACATAACGCTTGAGGATGGCATCGAGGATGTCGTATGGCGGCAGACTGTCCTGATCCACCTGATCCGGCGCCAACTCTGCTGAAGGGGGGCGGTCGATAACCCGCTGCGGGATCACATAGTCGACCGAGTTGCGATATTCGCACAACTTGAAGACCAGCGTCTTGGGCACATCTTTCAGCACGTCAAAACCGCCAGCCATGTCACCGTACAGCGTGGCATAGCCAACAGCCATTTCACTCTTGTTGCCAGTGGTCAGCACGATACGACGACGTTTGTTGGAGAGCGCCATCAGCAGCACGCCGCGGCAGCGGGCCTGCAGATTCTCTTCGGTCGTATCGCGAGCGGTACCTTCAAACAACGGCGCCAGCTGGGTCATAAATCCTTCGAACATCGGCTCGATGGAGATGATGTTGAACTCAACCCCCATCCGCTCAGCCTGCTCCTTGGCATCTTCCACACTCATCTGGGCGGTGTAGCGGAACGGCATCATCACCGCTTGCACCTTGTCGGCCCCGATGGCATCGGCCGCGATGGCCAACGTCAGCGCCGAGTCGATGCCGCCGGATAGGCCCAGCACAGCGCCGTGGAAGCCGTTTTTGGTAACGTAGTCGCGCACTGCCAGCACCAACGCCTTATAGGTCTCGGCCAACGGCTCCAGCGGTGCAGCGGGTTCCCGCGCCTTCACTGGCTGGCCATCGGCAAAACGTACCAGCGCCAGCTCTTCGGCAAACGGGGCCAGCTTGTGAGTCAACTCGCCCTGGCTGCTGAACACCTTGGAGCAGCCGTCGAAAATCAGCTCGTCCTGACCGCACACCTGATTGAGGTAGACCAGCGGCAGACCGGTCTGATCGCAGCGCTCGGCCATCAGCTCGCGGCGGATCCAAGGTTTTTCCTGATCATAGGGCGAGGCGTTGATGGTGAGCAGCAGTTCGGCCCCTGCCGCCTTGGCGGCCAGCGCCGGACCCGGCTGCCACAGATCTTCACAGATGAGCAGCCCCAGCTGGTGACCCCGGAACGGCACCACGCAGGTCTCGCTTGCAGCGGTAAAGTAGCGCTTCTCATCAAACACGCCGTAGTTGGGCAGGTCCTGCTTGAAGTAACGGGCAATCAACTTGCCTCGCTCATAGAGGGAGGCTGCGTTATAAAGAGCCTCACCTTCACGCCAGGGATGCCCGACCAAAATGGCGCAGTTGCCCTGCCATTCGGCAATGCGAGCCAGCGCGGCATCGACCCGCATCATCAGATCGGCGCGCAGCAGCAGATCTTCCGGTGGATAACCGGTCAGGGCCAGCTCGGAGCAGACCAGCAGATCGGCACCTTGCTGCTCGGCCTGAGCCGCCGCAGCGAGCACTTTGTCAGTGTTATCTTCGATGGCGCCTACCGTCAGATTCAACTGGGCAAGCATCAGAGAGAGGGCTTTTGCCATGGCGATGCATCTTGTATTCGAAAATGATGGGGAATGATAAAGAAAAGGCGCTGGCTGTGCCAGCGCCCCGGATTCAAGGGGTACAACTTAGATTGGCCGCATTGGTTACACCATTATCCACCAGCAGGGCACAAGGACCACTAATCACCTGACCGTTGGCGGGTGGCGTCATGGCGATGCTGAGGGAAGCTGGTTTCAACAAGTAAGTTTTATTTCCCTGTGCACTGTAGGAGAAGTTCACCACCAAGCTACTATTTTGCGCTGCCGTACAGACATAGGTAGCCGGCTGGTTGTTAGCCTGGGGTTTATCAATACGGCAAGTAGCCCCCGTAGTTGTGGTACTGACATTCAAGCCACCGAAGGTATTTTTGCTGCAAGATACTGGCGCAGTATTGTTGCCATTCCCCTGCTCAAGACACTCGATCCGTCCCGATACCGTGAGAGTTGGCACAGTCTGGGAGCTGGTATCGATCGAGATAGGCATGGTGGCGACCTTGGCCTCACTTCGATCTACCGGTGAGATAAGTGAAGCTGTGATCCCCGAGTTACCTTGGTAGGCCGTCACCTTGATCGATGCACTTTGCAACACGTTGGATGCATCCTTGGTGCTCTTCTTGGCGGACAAATAACCACGGCTGTAGCTACCAAAATAATAGCTGCCAAGATCAACGACTGTCTTGACAGGCTCGTTGGTCACACCGACATAGTCAGAGGCACTGCCAGTCAACTGGCCACTCAATGGCACCAAGCTCCACTCCGCCAGCATGGTCAGATTGATATCCTGAAACGGAACCTTGGCCAACAGATCCTGAGAGGTCAGATCGAGCTTCGAGAGACTGTCCGGCGAGAGCAGATCCACGTAGATACCTCTAGCAATCAACTGGGCGGTCCCCGTATTCATGGTGATCTTGGTGCTGGTATCTCCCCCTGTCGCAGCATTGGCAGGCAACCAATCCGCAAATTCGGTGATCGTCGGCGGCGTGGCCGTGGGGTTTGCGGTCCAGTTGAGGGTGTTTTTCTGCCAGGTGATGTAGGTAGTAACTACGTACTTGATGTAGTTCTGATAGCTGGTCTGGTTTGCGGGCTTGGCAAGAAAATCAGCGCTGGTCACGACAACTTTGATCAGGTTCCAGTCAGGCAGCGGGCGATAGTAACCATCAAGTCTGACAAAGCGGCAGGCATCCACATAATCGCCACTATTGACCGATGAGAGGCCACTGTTGTAACGCAGTCGACTGGTATTTAGTGGAGCGTAAAACTGTTCGAAACTGCTGCCGCTGCCATCGAAATGATCCTTGCAGCAACTGGTGCAGAGACTCGGTTGATCTCTGACACTGCTGTTGAGTACCCCGGTCTGCTTGGTAACCTGGGAGCCCACATTCCAGTACAACAGGTTGCTGCTGGTCAAAATGGCCTTACCGGGCAGGTAGGCATTGACACTCGAGCCATAACTGCAGGAACAGGAGACCGATGCCAGATCCTGCAGCACCTGTTGAGTATTGCCACCATTGTCTGGCTTATAGGTAACAGTCTCGAATTGCACCAGTTTGCCAACAGAACCATCCTTGGAGGTCACGGTGGGCAATGGCTTGCTGGTCTCTTGCTTGCGCCCTTCCTGGTCAATCTGGATGGAAATGACATCGGGCGCGACCCCGGGGGTATAAACCACATGGGGCGGTTCACGACTGGTATCCAACCCCCCGTTAAACTGATTCTGGGTTAATGACTCAACAGGCGATACCGCACCGGAAAGCAACAAGGAATGGGACTGCCCGACGCTGTCGCTCCAACTGACAGTGACATTGACCACCTTTCGGCCAGGATAGGCATGCAAATAACCCGCCGGGATAGCCGTCTGCCAGCCAGAGCCATTCCAGTACTGATTACTGACGCTCCAACTAAGGGCATAAGTCCCACCGCCATCAGGAGGTGTTGCCGAACTGGAACCTGCCGCGATACTGTTATAAGCAGTAAGCGGTGAAACCGCGCTTACCACTCCATTGAAGGTACGAAACGCATCCAGTTTTGACTCCGCCAGACGCATGGCTACCTCATAACGGCGGCTATCCTGGGAGGTATTGAGCAACGAACGAGACATAGCCACCAGTCCTGCGACCCCCACTCCCAGCAGAACCAGGGTGATCAAAATCTCTAACAGCCCAAATCCCTTGTGCGGTTTCATACATGCTCCTACCAGTCGCGCCAGCTACCAGGCACCAGATTGATGCTCTGAAACGCAGCTCCATTTTCGATATTGCTCAACACCGCCTGATCATACTTGGCATCAAAGGTGCCGTTAGCCGTTTTGCCCAGTTGATAGTTGGCCACCACGGCACCGTTGACGATAGCCCCCCCCTTCAAGCTGATATCAGTAGTCGCCGTAGCAGGCGTGGATGAATAGGCAAACACCAGCCCATAGAGGGTAGCGCTCCCATTGACCATCAGATTGCCATTGCGAACGATGAGTACCACGGGCGCAGCAACCGAGCCGATAGACCCACCCGGTTTGCAGTCTCCATCGACGATAATCAGGCCGCTTGAGGCGGTCGAGAGCGAGTCACAATTATTCAACCGTTGTACTGCTCGTGACTCCAGATTGGCCCACCCCGTAGCGTCATCATTCTCGTTAAACAGATACCAGACCAGGTCTGTGGGGAATGCCGTATCATTATCTTTGATGTCCGACTGCTTATCACCCTTCTGGCTAATGTAGGTACTACACCCGCCGCTGTAGTCTCCCTGGTGGCAAGTCTGACCAGAACCATTGGTCAAATCCACATTGCCATTCGTCCAGACAGATAACGGAACCCCTGGCCCCCCACCGTTAGGGTTGGCCACCACAGTGAAGTTGCCGGATACTGCCATACCACCGGCAACTGTCAGGGGGGCTGCGGGAGTGCCGGCCAACACGCTTATCTTGATGGCCTTCACCTCAACCTCTGCATTGGCGGTACTGTCCACCAGGGTTGCCATAGTGCGCACTTTAACCGGAACTACGTTCGCCCCACCGACAATCACGGTCGGTTCATCCAGAGCCCACAGGGTATAATTGCCAGCCGAAACAGTGATAGATATACCGCTACTGGGGGTGCGCCAAGCTGCATCCTGCGCAAGCCGTCCGACCCCATCCGAGAGACCCAGCTCGGCCAGTGCCAACGCCTGCCGGTACTGTACTTCATTAAGACTGACACGACGGTCAGCAACCATCAGCTTGCCCACCAGCAAAGAGATGCCAAGCAGGATCACAATAAGCAGCAGCGTAATAGTGAATGTGGTAAAGCCAAGATAACGTTTCATGGCATCAATACCCGTCGTTACGCAGCTTGATATCACGCTGCAAGGTGAGTTTAAGTGCACTATTTGCCTTTAACTGACCCGATATGGCCAAGCGCACCGTTCTCGCGCCAGCCGACGCACTGCTTCCAAGCAGCGAAAAAGTGAGGTCAGTCACCTCAATGGTGTCATCGGTACTGAGTAAATTCCCCGTGCTGCAACTGGTACCGAGCTGCACCCCTTTGTCGGTACTGTCGTAGCTGTAAATAAAGATCTCATTGGCACCGAGGGTTCCATTGTTATCATCATCGTATTTCAGCCGGATACAGCGATAAATCTTGGAACCAGTGATCGTCTCATTCATCAGGTCGCTGCCAGTATCAAAATAGAAGGGGGATCTGGAGCCTGATGCAGCATTGAGAAACACAGTAGCTCCCTGATCGTAACCAGTTCGCTGTACATCACGGGCAATCATGTCCGTGATACTTTGCAACTCCTGATTTAGACGACTTACCTGCATCGATGTTTGATTGGCCTTGAGAATAGTGGCGAACAAGGATGTTACGGCTGCAACCAAAAATAGACCTGCGACCATGGCCACCATTAACTCGACGATGTTAAAGCCTCGTGCTAGACCTAATCGCATGGAGAGCTCCCCGTGACTGGCTCGGTTCTCACTCGCCCATTTGTGGCAATAATAACCCTGTGCTCAGAGGTCCCGTTCTTCAGACAAATAGAACCATTGCCCAAACCGCCACTGCCGTGAAGATCTTTGAATGAGCCTCTACGGTTATTGATTTCAAGAGCATTTTCAGAACCGGATAATTCATAGTTTGTCGTCAGAGTAATGCCGTTAAACTCGCTGGCATCAACGCCCTTGCGACCTTCAATAGCAGAACATGAATCCGAGCAGCTATTACATGCCGAATCAAGAGCGATGCGATAGCACCAATTGGCCTGCCCCGCATTGAATATCTTGAAGATTATCGGTTTATTACGTTTGATAGCCTCAGACTTGAGCAGCATTATATCCGTGTAAACGGCTTGGGTAGCCGCCTTGACCATCTGCTCCTGGCGCAATGACTGATAACTGGGGATGGCTACGGTTAGCAGCAGGGCGACCAGAGCCATGGCGATCATCAATTCAATCATGGTAAAACCTGCTGAGCGCCCCTCTGCGAATTCCATTGGCTAAAGACTCCTTTCTTTTCGCACATGCCAGTAGAGTATGATGTCAGTACTATCCTATAGTATCTATCTGTTTAACGAACCCTGCCGCGCCCATGAGAATCAAACAATCCGGAATCACCCTGCTGGAATTGATGGTGGTCGTTGCCATCGTTGCCATCATTGCCGCTGTCGCCTACCCGAGCTTTACTGACGGTCTGCGTAAATCTCGTCGAGCCGATGCCATCAAGGGCTTGCTGACCATGCAGCTCAAACAAGAAGAATTTCGCATCTCCAATGCCAGTTACAGCAGTGCGATAGCCAGTGTGGGCAACCCAACCAGCGATTACTACACCTTTAGCATTTCTGGCGCCAGCGCCACCGCCTACACACTGGTGGCCACCAGCAAGGGGGCCCAGGTCGGCGACAAGGCCGGCAATACGGCCTGTGATACCCTGACTATCAACAAGGCCGACATCAAGACGCCTGCCGAGTGCTGGAACTGAACGCTACCAGCATTCGGTGGCTGTCATGGTGGCTCGTGATACCCCCTGCAGTCCGCTCTGATCGAGAGTCAACAATCCACAGGGATCGCCATTCATCACACCTGTCGGAATGGCGGTCAGGGTATAACGGGCCCCACTGGCATTGAGCGCTACATTGTAATACGCAGCCCCCCCATCCCTCGGCAGGGTCGCCAAGCCGGCAGAGGCTAGGTTACCGGCGTCGTAATTGCCATTGGCAGTAAACTCCCGCTCCAGATATTGCGCCGCTTCCAGCAACACTGCCCTGGCTTCGGCCCGCTTGGCAGCCGCCATGTAGTTGTTGTAACTGGGATACGCGATCGCGGCCAGAATGGCGACCACTGCGACCACTATCATCAACTCAATCAGGGTAAAACCACGTTCCATGCCAACCTCTACTCCAGTTGCAACCAGGACTGGCGGCCACCCAGATCGCCTGCCCCCTCTTCCAGCGTGACCGAGATATTTCCGCTGGAGCCGCTGATATATTTGCGCTCCATCTCGGCATCTTCCACTACGCTTGGCGTTGTGGTGAGCTCATCAAATTGCTTGCCGCTTACCGGCACCTTGATGTCATTGCCGGCTTCATCCTCGATCGCGACGTAATCATCATCGTTGACAGCCCCGTCGCCGTTAACGTCAAACACCGAGTAGGTGAGTCTGGCCCCCGAGATGGGATCCAGCTCCATCAGCCAGGAGCGGCCACCAAAGTCACAGGCATCCGCCGACGGGATCAAGGTATTGAAGATCAGTCGCTTATGTCGATAGAGCATCTCTGAGACGGCCCGCTCACCGACC
Organism: Aeromonas sp. 603607; assembly: GCF_049171595.1. Taxonomy (NCBI): domain Bacteria; kingdom Pseudomonadati; phylum Pseudomonadota; class Gammaproteobacteria; order Aeromonadales; family Aeromonadaceae; genus Aeromonas; species Aeromonas sp. 603607. The sequence continues at coordinate 125,367 of NZ_JAAKOV010000005.1, read as the reverse complement.
CCCTTGCTCAAGCTTGGCGATTTCAATAGCAGATACCAACCCTTTTGGCTGGTGTAATTGATATTCCGGTTGGAGACAACCCTCACGTTGAACTTAATAGTGGTGCCGTTGGCCACAAACTCATGGGTGATGCTCTGCTGCAACAGCTGGCTACTGAGCACGGTAGCCCCCGTATCCCAGATACCGTACACCGCTTCCAGCCTCGGCGTGGCGGGAACCAGTTTGTCATCATTGGTAAAATAACTGCCAGTCCCCATCATCACCATAACCCCCCCTTTAGGGTGCCGAATAGCCAAAGGACGCATGGTGATCGGCTGACGCGTACCGGCACTGCAGCTGCCATTACAGGCCTGGAACAGCGGCTTGGGCTTGTTGCCCGTTTTCAAAGCACTTCCCCACTGGGCACTGTTTTTGTCAGTCAGATCGAATTTCCACAAATTGCCGTGCAGGTCACCGGCATAGACATAGTCGACAACCCTGTCCCCGTCTTGATCTACCGGCAAGGGGGAAGATAGACCGTTGGGCTCGCTGGAAGACCCTACCTCGGTATCGATCTCTTTGATGATGGCGCCAGTCGCCAGATCCAGCACAAACAGCCTCGCAGTCTGACTGGTGCTGTTGTAACCATTCGCAACAAGAGCAACCCATTTGTTGTCGGCTTTGACCCGCACCAGAGTGGGTGCCGCCAGTGCAACCCCCATTTCGCTATCGGTGAACTCCCACAGCATCTTGTCGGCGGTGAAGTTATCCGGGGCCGTCACATCTATGGCAAATACCGCCTTGCCACCGGCACCGGTGGATCCCAGCAAGATGCTCTTCCAGCGACTGCCCAGATAGGCATCGCCCACCTTGGGCGTCCCATCCACATAGTAGCGATGGCTGTAATTCGGTCTGGTCAACTGATTCAGCTCGCCCAGCAGGCTGGACGGGATATAGGCCAGTCGCTCGACACCGTCGGCGACTCGAAATCCGTGCAGCATACCGTCATTGGCACCGACATAGAGCATGGGTGGGCGGCGGGTAATCGCCGTCGAGCTTAGAAAAGCCTGGTAACCCTCCCGCTCGGTCTGGGTCAGACCGGCTGCACTGCTGTAACCGTAATCACGCTTGCCCACGTAGACGGGATCAGAATTGATGATGTCGCCGAGCAGATCACTACGATTACGAAACGCACCACCATTGCGCTGCTCACCACTGCGATCACCGCGCAGATAGGCGACACGGCTTTCTCCCTGGTTGTCACCAGCGACATTGAATAGAGCCCGGTTGGTCACATTCAGCGTATCCCAACGAAAGGGGATGCCGACACCATCTTGCCGGGTGAAGATATTGCGTGCCGAAGGCTCGGGGATCAAGGTAGCGGCATCCCAAGCGATCTCCCCAAGGGTGCCATCGCTGTTCAGCGGGATCGAGACCAGTTGCCCCGACCAGTCGCCGCTGTTGTAGCGGGCCTGGTAGATGTGGGTATTGCTGTCCAGCCGGGTTGCGTTGGCGGTCACTGAACTGGCTGAGCTGTTACGGGCGGCAATCTGTGCCAGCGTACTGCTCAGGGCTGCGGCGAAGGTATCGGGATCTGCCGCGCTGAAGAAATTCCCTTTGCTGTTGACGGCCGCATGCCACAGATCATCGATTTTCTTTGCATCGGAGCCGTAGGGGCTGGGCCAACTCACAGGCTTCCCGCTGGCAGGGTTCAAGGTGCCGTTGACCCCCAATCCGACCGTGAAGTTGACCAGATGCTGCCAATTAGCGGGATCCTCCGTGCTGGTCGGAACCTTGTTTGCGAGATCGGGACGCAGATCCGTTTTCCAGTAATGGTAAGCCACATCAGCCAAGGTATCAGCGGTTCCATCATTGTCTTGGTCACCGACCGCAGGGTCAGGATTATAAGCTCGCCCCTCACTCCAGTAACCATCGGTCATCAGAATGTTATAACTCTGGCGACAGGTAAGATGAGGAAGCGTGCTACCGGCACTGGCGGCCCAGGGGCCATCGCCACCCGTCTTGGAAAAGTAGTTTCCCACATGCTGGAGGCTGGTCCGCAGTGGAGTACCGGCAGCTGGAATATCGCGGCTATAGAGATCGTTGAAAAAGTCACTGCGATTAGTACCCGAAAAAGCGGCCACATCACGGATCACACTACCGCTGGCATTGATGGTGGCAAAACCGACTCGCAGCGCTTGCCCCTGGCTGGCAAAGGCACGCCCAATGCCAGCTCGTGCCGCCAAGATCCGCGAGCGATAGTAGGTGTACCAGTTAGCAAAATTTTGAATTTCTTCCTCATAGCTACAGACCGGTTTACTGACACAATCGCTGCGAGTTGGGCGATTAAGGTAAGTCTTACCAGGCCGAATTTCCACCCGAGTGTAGTTACTGCTATTTTTAACATTACCGCTTCCCTTATAGTCAAAGTAAACGGCTGGCCAATATATCTCCTCTGTCACATAATCTCGTTCTTTCGGACCGAAATAATAACGCAGTTTTTCCTCGTTGTTTTCCCGAGTCAGATCTCTGCAACCCATATCGGGCTTGGATGGATTATGCCAAGCGCATTTCGGTTTAGCTTTTTCCATCAAGGAACCATCAGCGTTTACCCAACGCAGATACGTGACCTGAGGATTATAATATAATTTATTATTATAGTTAGAACGGATATAAGCATTACGATCATTATTACTATCAAAGGTTACCGTGTAGTTATTATAATCCTCATTGCCATATATTTTATTAGCCCTTGGATAAACATAACGCGCTTCATTCTCTATGAGTGATTCTGGCATGATTTCGAAATGCATCGAGCCTGAATCATCCAGGGTAAACATGATATTGGGATCGGCCCGGGTGCCGAGATAGAGGGGAACCTGGGCAATATCGAGCGCCGCCTGTGCCGAAGCACAGCAGAGCATCACCGAAAGGCCAAAACCAAGTTTGCCCATACACCGCCTCCTAGCGACTATAGGTCGATTGCAACAGCACCCGGCTCTCGTCAGAGAGACCAAATCCCCTTGCAGTAATACGATATAGACGACGCTCACTGATGGGCTCATCGACTGCCAGATCCTCGCTCCCCCCCTGGGTATAGGGCAACCGTTCGATAAAGTATTCGGGAGCGCGCCCCGCCAGACCACTGTTGGTATAGGTACGCCAGGCGGTCGAAGGGGAGGCAGGATCCACCGCGGTGTCGATAAATTCATACAGGCCCGCGCTGTTGTCATAGGGACCCGAGTTGCCAGCCTCGATATAGCGCTCGGCAGCGCGCAGGCCCGCTTCTGCCGCCTGCAATGCCTGCAGTGCCTCTTTCTGGTTACCCGCCATCTTCTCTTGCAACTGCGCCCCACGCATGCTGGCCATACCCAGCAGGCTCACCATGACCAGAAAAATCAGGCTGATCACCAGCGCCATCCCCTGCTGTCGATCCATCATGACTGGGCTCCTCAAGGTAGCCGATTGCGCAGCGCAACTGTGGTTTCGGCGACCCAGTACCAGTTGCGATCGGTCGCCCGGAAGGTGGCTCCGGCAAAGCTAAGGGCCTGCGGAGACGACACCACATTGCCTTGGTTACTGCGCATAAGAAGCTGTACTCCAATCCCCAGTACATTGTTCCAGTTTGGATTGCTGGCGGCGCTCACATAGCGATCTGCCGCCCGGTCCCGGTTCTGATCCTCGCCGAATGTAAGTTGCATATTGGCCACCCCTTCGATAAGGGGCATACCTGCAGCCACCCCGTTCTTGCGATAAAGCGTATAGGGGCTGCTGGCTGAGGGGCGGGCGATATAGTAGAGACGGGTTTCCACCCTGTTCACGACCGAGCCAAGACCAAACCGCTCCTCGGGTGGGCTGCTGGCCCCCCCCCAGGAACTGCTGGCATTGCCTGGCGTATATTTGTTGTCATTGGAGTGGACGATATTGACCTCACGCCCCCCTGCCACGCCCTGTACTTTGGTGACCTGAAATATTCTGGCCTTCTGACAGTCGGAGACCATGACAATATCTCCCTCGCACAGATCGCTATAACCCTGTGCGCCGGAACCACAATAGTCGGCCTTGCTGGATAGCTGCTGCACAAACAGCTGGGCGGCACTGTTATGATTATCACGACTGAGCGGAACCCCAACCCCAACCGGCCCCTGAACCAACAGGATATCGCTACCCGGCATGGGTCTGGGCTCGGAACCGCTGAACAGAGCAGACAGCTCGGCTGGCAAAGTGGACGTCACATTGTCGTAACCACGCAAAAAGGTGGTGAAGTTGTAGGGCAGTGCCGTACTGTTATTGAGGGTATTGGTGATATTGACCCCCTGTTTGCTGAGACACCCCTGATAGCCCACCATACGCAGCTCTTTTTGCAGCAGATTGGTGGCAAATCCGCTATCTTCCCGCACCCGGGCAATGGCCTCGCCAGTGAGATAGGTTTTGTGATTGCCGAGAAACACCTGAATCATGACCCCCACCGTTATCAGCGAGAGCACCAAGGCGATCATCACCTCGACCAAGCCGATCCCGTGCTGGTGTAGCGGCAAACCGCTCCTGCTCATAGGTCCGTCCTCAGGATCATGCTGCGCGACGCAGGATCAGTCGACAGCCGACTGCTATCCCACTGAATAGTGATGGTGGCCCTTCCGGCACTGACCGATACGGCGCCATCGCCACCTGGTAGCTCGGCTACGACCCGCTTCCAGTGTTGCAGATCCTGAACCGCCATAGAGCTACCCGAGACAGTTTCGCCCAAGTCGATATTGTATTGCCCGTTCAGAGCCGCGCTGCGATTAGCCCGCATCATGTCGTTGATCATGTATGCATACTGGGTCGCCTCGGTACGCGTCAGCGCCGACTGGTTACTCTTGAGAGCCTGCAGTTGCAGAGTCGCCATGCCCAGAATACCGATGGAGAGCACCAGTACCGAGATCATGATTTCAAGCAGTGACAAACCCCGTTCTCGCATCATGGGCAGCTAGCCTCGGTAATGGAAGGGCGACCAGCCACTGTGATGTTGATATCACGGGAGGGCTCATTTCGACACTCATCAGGACGCAGGGAAAATACCCGTGCCAACGGAGTGCGGCCATCAAGAAAACCCTCGCTATTAAAACGCAGCAGGGAGGTATTGCTGCTCAATACCCCGCCCCCCATGTCGGGAAAGCCTCGCAACAACTCACCATTATCCAGTATGCCGTTACCGTTGCCATCGACCCAGATCTGCCAGCCAGCCTCCCAGTGATGCTGGGTCAGGTTATCGGCAGAGGCGGAGAGGGTCACTACCGTGTTGCGGCGAATGGCTTCTGAGCGGGCAAGGTTGATGGCCGCAACAAAGTTGTTAGCCTGAGTATTGAGAGAAATAGTGCGCAGCAAAGCGTTGAAGGAAGGAACCCCCAACGTGAGTAACAAAGAAACGAGCGCTATGGTGACCATAAGCTCGATAAGGCTAAAACCTGAACGCAAAAACATCCTGTTTCGCTCTGATTTGTTCCAGGAGGACAGACACACTCCATGTGTGCTAAGCCAGAGTAAGGGCTTGCTGGCAGTCTATGCCGGGCACTTGGTGTTTCAATCCCGGCAATGCAAAAGTTCGAGCTGCATCATCAATTTTCGCTGCAATCTGGTTGCGAACATGAAAATGGGACTCGTTAGAGCCAAAAAAAACAAAGCCACCTCAACGAGGTGGCTCTGGCAATAAACCGACATCCAGCGAGATGAGAGGGGATCAGAGGATCCGCAGCTCTGGCGGCACTTCAAACACCACGTTCTCTTCACGGCCAGGATGCTCGGCGACCACCTTGCCTCCCAGCTCCCGCAAGCGGGCAATCACGGACTGCACCAGCACCTCGGGGGCGGATGCGCCGGCAGTGACGCCTATCGCCTTCACCCCTTCCAGCCAGCTCGCCTCAATCATCGACGCATCGTCGATAAGATAGGCTCTGGCGCCCACCTTTTCGGCCAGCTCGCGCAGACGGTTGGAATTGGAGGAGTTGCGAGACCCCACCACCAGCATGGCGTCCACCAGCCCTGCCATCTCCCGCACCGCATCCTGACGGTTCTGGGTGGCGTAGCAGATATCGTCCTTGCGCGGCCCCTGGATCTTGGGGAAGTGCTTGCGCAACGCATCGATGACGTCAGAGGTCTCATCCACGCTCAGGGTGGTCTGGGTGACAAAGCAGAGGTCATCCGGGTTCTTCACCTTGAGCTTGGCCACATCTTCAGGCGTCTCCACCAGATACATGCCGCCTTCGCGATTCTCGTACTGCCCCATGGTCCCGATCACCTCGGGGTGACCGGCGTGGCCGATGAGCACAGCCTCGGAGCCCTTGCGGCTGGCGCGATGAACCTCCATGTGCACCTTGGTCACCAGCGGACAGGTGGCATCGAATACCTTGAGGGCGCGGGATTTGGCCATCTCGCGCACTGTCTTGGCCACGCCATGGGCAGAGAAGATGACGATGCTGTCATCCGGCACCTCGTCCAGCTCCTCGACGAAGACTGCGCCCGCCTCTTTCAGCTTGTTCACCACATACCGGTTATGCACCACTTCGTGGCGGACATAGATGGGGGCCCCGAACTTCTCCAGCGCGCTCTCGACAATGCTGATGGCGCGATCGACACCGGCGCAAAAACCGCGAGGGTTAGCGAGCAGAATATCCATTAATGCACCTTCTCCTCATCATCAACGCCCAGGATCTCCACCTCGAAGGTAACGGTATGACCAGCCAGCGGATGGTTGAAATCGACCGTCACCGACATTCCTGCTACCGCCCGGATGATGCCCGGCAGCTCGCTGCCATTGGGCTGAGCGAACAGGATGATGGTGCCGACTTTTGGCTCCACTTCGGCGCCAAACTTGGCACGGTCGAGATGGTAGATATTGTCGGGATTGGAGAGACCAAAGGCCTCTTCCGGCGCCAGAGTAAAACTCTTGCTCTCCCCTTCGCACAGGCCCAGCAGACACTGCTCGAAGGTGGGGGTCAGGCTGCCATCGCCCATCCGCAGGCGGGCAGGTTTGCCGTGCAGCGCCGTGCTGTCGGCAACCGAGCCATCTTCCAGCTTGATGGAGAAGTGGAACAGCACGCTGCTGTTAGCGGTGATCTGCTGGCTCATGCCTGCTCCTTTTTCTCACCACGGAAACCGTCCAGCACGATCATGGCGGCCCCGATAAAGATAAAGCTGTCGGCCAGATTGAATGCCGGCCAGTGCGCACGCTGCCAGTAGAAGTCGAGAAAATCGACCACATGGCCCAGCACCAGTCGATCAAAGACGTTGCCGAGGGCGCCGCCGATGATGAGTGAATAGGCGATACCGCTCCAACGCTGGGTCACCGACTGCTTGCGCAGCCAGTGGATCAGCAATCCACAGATGGCAAAAGCCAGCACCGCGAAGAACCAGCGCTGCCAGCCCCCCTGATCAGCCAGAAAGCTGAATGCGGCGCCCTTGTTGTAGACGTGAACCAGATTGAAGAAGGGGGTGATCTCCACCCCCGGGTAACCAAATGGCAGCAACTTGACCACGGCGAGCTTGCTCGCCTGGTCCAGTACAAAGGCCAGCACTGCCAGCCACAGCCAACGCAGGCCGCTTTTATGTTGAGTCATGTTCATCAGGCAAATTGACGAGTTTCGCCGTCACCCTCAACGTTGGTCACACAGCGACCACAGATCTCTTCGTGACCCGCGATGGCGCCCACATCTTCGACATGGTGCCAGCAGCGGTCGCACTTGGCGGCGGCAGACTGGGCCACGCTCAGCCACAGGTCATCACGCTCGGTCGCCACAGAGCCTTCCGGCGCAGTGTCAGCCACGACCACCTTGGCTTTGGAGGTGAGCAGCACGAAGCGCAGCTCATCGGCCAGCGCGTTCAGACGCGCAGCCAGCTCCGGCTTGGCGAACAGGGTCAGTTCGGCCTGCAGGGAGCCGCCGATACGCTTCTCGCCACGGGCCACTTCCAGCGCCTTGTTCACTTCACCACGCACGGTGAGGATCTCGGCCCAGAAATCGTCATTGAGGGATTCACCCGCTTCCAGACCGAACAGGCCGTCGTACCACTCCTCGGTGAAGACGAACTCGCCGCGCTCGCCCGGCAGCAGAGCCCAGATCTCGTCGGCGGTGAAGCTCATGATCGGCGCCATCCAGCGCACCATGGCTTCTGCAATGTGATACAGGGCGGTCTGGCAGGAGCGACGGGCCAGGCTGTCAGCCTTGGCGGTGTACTGACGATCCTTGATCACATCCAGATAGAAGGAGCCCATCTCGATGGAGCAGAACTGCATCAGCTTCTGGGTTACACCGTGGAAGTTGTACTCGTCGAATGCCGCCATGATCTCGGCCTGTACCGCTTTGGCACGACCCACAGCCCAACGATCCACCACTACCATGTCGGCAGGTGCCACCATGTCGGTCGCCGGATTGAAGCCGTTCAGGTTGGCCAGCAGGAAGCGGGCAGTGTTGCGAATACGACGATAAGCATCGGCAGAGCGCTTGAGGATCTCGTCGGAGACAGTCATCTCGCCGGTGTAGTCAGTGCTCGCTACCCACAGACGCAGGATGTCGGCACCCAGCTTGTTCATCACGTCCTGCGGGCTCACCACGTTGCCGATGGACTTGGACATCTTGCGACCCTGACCATCCACGGTGAAGCCGTGAGTCAGCACTTGGTTGTAGGGAGCTTTGTCTTTCATGGCCACGCCGATCATCAGGGAGGACATGAACCAGCCGCGGTGCTGGTCAGAACCTTCCAGATACATGTCGGCCGGCTTGCCATTGAACTCGGGACGGGCATCAACCACGGAAGCGTGGGTAGAACCGGAGTCGAACCAGACGTCCAGAGTGTCAGGCACCTTGTCATACATGTCGGCATCGTCACCCAGCAGCTCGGCCTTGTCCAGATCCCACCATGCCTGAATGCCGGACTGCTCGACACGCTTGGCTACTTCATGCATCAGGCGCACAGATTCCGGGTGCAGTTCCTGGGTCTCTTTGTGGACGAACAGGGAGATAGGCACACCCCAGGTGCGCTGACGGGAGATACACCAGTCAGGACGGTTCTCGACCATCGCCTGAATGCGGTTTTTACCCCAAGCCGGTACCCAGCCGCTCTGGCCTTGCTGGGCAATACCGTCCTTCTCGATGCGCTCGATTTCCTCCAGTGCGCGCTTGCGCAGACCCTTCTGCTCCATGCTGATGAACCACTGCGGGGTGGCACGGAAGATGATCGGGGTCTTGTGACGCCAGCAGTGCGGATAGGAGTGGTTGAACACCTTGTGGTGCAGCAGGGCGCCGCGCTCGGTCAGCACTTCGATCACGGAGGCATTGGCCTTGAACACATGCTGGCCGGCAAACAGTTCGGTATCCGGCAGGTAAACACCGTTGCTGCCAACCGGGTTGGCCACTTCCAAACCGTACTTCTGGCCGACCACGAAGTCTTCCTGACCGTGGCCAGGGGCGGTGTGAACGGCACCGGTACCGGCATCCAGGGTGACGTGGTCACCCAGTACCACAGGCACGTCGAAGCTGTAGAAGGGGTGGTTGAAGCGCAGCAGCTCGAGCGCGGCGCCCTTGGCGTAGCCCAGATTGTGGAACTTCTCGATACCGGCGCGATCCATCACATCCTTGACCAGCTCGGCGGCCAGGATCAGACGTTCGGGGTGCTCCCCTTCAACCTGCACCAGTGCGTAATCCAGATCGGCGTGCATGGCGATGGCGCGGTTGGCTGGCAGGGTCCACGGGGTAGTGGTCCAGATCACCGCAGAGAGCGGGCCCTTGCCGGTGTGGCCTTCGGCGCAGTCAAACTTGGCGGCAACGCCCGCCTCGTCGACAGCCTTGAAGCGCACGTCGATGGAGGGGGAGTTCTTGTCGTAGTACTCAACCTCGGCTTCAGCCAGCGCAGAGCCACAATCGGTACACCAGTGCACCGGCTTGGAGCCTTTGTGCAGGTGGCCGTTTTCAACGATCTTCGCCATGGAGCGGATGATGTTGGCTTCGGTGCCAAAATCCATAGTCAGGTAGGGGTGTTCCCAGTCGCCCAGCACACCCAGACGGATGAAGTCGGTCTTCTGCGCTTCGATCTGGGTCTTGGCGTATTTGCGGCACTCGGCGCGGAATTCGGCAGCGGAAACCTTCTCGCCCGGCTTGCCGACCATGCCTTCCACTTTCAGTTCGATAGGCAGACCGTGGCAATCCCAACCCGGCACATAGGGGGAATCGAAACCGGAGAGGCCCTTGGACTTGATGATGATGTCTTTGAGGATCTTGTTGACCGAGTGACCGATGTGAATGTTGCCGTTCGCATAGGGGGGGCCATCATGCAGAATGAAAGAAGGCTTGCCCGCTTTGGCGCGGCGAATAGCGCCGTAGAGATCCTGATCGTACCAACGTTTCAGCATGTTGGGTTCGCGTTTGGCCAGATCGCCACGCATCGGAAACTCGGTTTCCGGAAGATTCAGGGTGTGTTTATAGTCGCTCATCAGTCCTGGGTTCCCTTCTTTTCTAAAAGAGTGCTGGGTAAATTGAATTGTGGCAGCCCGAACCAGGCTCGGGCCGCCAGGGCATCTCGTTCGATCTGCTCTTTCAAGGCAGTGAAAGAGGCAAACTTCTGCTCTTCGCGCAGCTTGTGGCGAAGCAGCACCTTGACCTGCTGACCATATAGATCACCAGAAAAATCAAATAGATGTACTTCCAATCTGGCTTGTGTACCGCTCAAGGTCGGCCGTACACCCACATTGGCTACACCGGGGAAGGTCTTGCCGGAACATATCACTTCCACCGCAAACACGCCACCGACCGGGATCACCTGGCGCTTGAGGGCCAGATTGGCGGTGGGAAAACCTATGGTGCGCCCCAACTTGTCGCCGTGGGCCACCCGGCCGCTGATGGTATAGGGACGGCCAAGCATCAGCTCCACCTCCGCCATCCGGCCCGCCTTGAGTGCTTCGCGCACTAGGGTGCTGCTGACCCGCTGCCGTTCGAGCTGGAAGCTCTGGGTACTGATCACCTCGAAGCCGAAGCGATGACCCGCCTCCTCCAGCAGGTGGAAATCCCCTTCCCGCCCCTTGCCGAAGCGAAAATCATCGCCAACCACCAGATAGCGCACCCCGAGCTTCTCTACCAGCAACTGCTCGATGAAGGTCGAGGCCGCCTGCTCGGCAAAGCGGTGGCTGAAGCGCACACAGAGCATGCGGTCGATATGCAGCCCCTGCAGCGCTTCATACTTCTCCCGCAACCGGCTCAGCCGGGCGGGCGCAGCTGTGCCGGCAAACAGCTCCAGCGGCTGCGGCTCAAACAGCATGACGCAGGCGGGCAATCCCAGCTGGGCCGCTTTCTCCTTGAGACGTGCCAATACCGCATGGTGACCCTGATGAACCCCATCAAAGTTGCCAATGGTTAATACACATCCCCGGTGACGGGGCTTGAGATTGTGAATGCCGCGAATAAGCTCCATCAGTGCCTTGTGCGTTGCTGCCATGGAAATCGGCGGATTATATATCAGGCAGCAGGCAGGGTCAGCCCTCATAGCCTGATTTCAACTATCCGGGCCCAAGCCCGCCCATCTGCGGCGCCATGAGGCACTATCCCCATGGCACCGCAGGATCACGACTACTGCTGCCCCGATTTAAGGTGACGCGGCCGAATGCCCAGCAGTAGCAACACCACGGCATAGACCGCAGCCCCCAGCGACAGCAGCATGGTCAGCTGCAAACTGGCCTTACCCATGTTCCATGCCCCCCACTGGGCCAAGTCTGGCGACAGATAGGCGAGCACGCCCCCCATCAGCACGCTGGCGACCAGCAGCTTGAGGCAGAACACGCCGGTATGGCGAGAGGGACGATAGACGCTCTGCTGGTACAACCCCTTGAACAGCAAGGCCGCATTCAGGGTACCCGAGCAGGCGGTCGAGAGCGCCAGCCCCACGTAACCGAGCGGGTAGATGAAGATGAGGTTGCAGACCATGTTGGCAATCATCGACATCACCCCGATCCGCACCGGCGTCTTGGTGTCCTGACGGGCGTAGTAACCGGGTGCCAGTACCTTGATCAGCATCAGGGAGAGCAGACCGGTAGTGGAGGCCAGCAAGCTGGCGCTCGACATGCTCACTTCATGCAGGCCAAATTCGCCGCGCATGAACAGCACTCGCAAAATGGGCTCACGCATGACCGCAATGCCTATCATCGCGGGCATGCCGAGCAGCATCACCATCCGCACCCCCCAATCCATGGTGCGGGAGAAGTCGGCCGGATCGGCATCCACATGCTTCTTCGCCAGCGCAGGCAGGATCACGGTACTGATGGCCACTGCAAACAGCCCGAGGGGGAACTCCAGCAGGCGATCAGAGTAGTAGAGGTAACTGATGGCACCGGTCGCGAGGAAAGAAGCCAGCATGGTGTTGACCAGCAGGTTGATCTGGCTGACCGAGACCCCGAACAGGGCAGGGATCATCAGTGTGCGGATCTTCACCACCCCAGGGTGATTCCATCCCCATTTGGGCCATACCAGCATGTTGATTTGGCGCAAAAAGGGGTACTGGAACAAAAACTGCACCAAACCGCCCAAAAAGACACCAATCGCCAGCGAGATCTCCGGTTTGTCCATCAGTGGCGCAATCCACCAGGCCGCCGCAATCATGGTGATGTTGAGAAACACCGGCGTAAACGACGAGACCGCAAAGCGGCCGAAGGTGTTGAGAATGGCCCCCGCCATGGCGGTAAAGGTGATGAACCAGAGGTAGGGGAAGGTGATTTTGAGCATCAGACTGGCGAGCTCGAACTTCTCGGCCGCAGGGCCGCCATGCAGCCAGTCCCAGAACCAGCCCCAGCCAAACAGCGCGGTCAGCACACCCGAACCGAGCACACCAAGCAGGGTGACCACAGTCACTATCCCCCCCAGCGTGCCCGCCACCGCCGCCAGCAATTCACGCACCTCCCCCTCGTCGCCATTTTTCTTGTACTCCGTCATCACGGGAACAAAGGCCTGGTTGAAGGCACCTTCGGCGAACAGACGACGCAGAAAGTTGGGAATGCGATTGGCAAAAAAGAAGACGTCGGCGGCCACCCCGGCACCGAGCAGATTTGCGATGACCACATCGCGAACCAAGCCCATTACTCGGGATGCCAGCGTCATTCCGGACACTATCATGCCGGATTTGATCAATTTCTTACTCAAGACGAGGCCTCTGGAACTGTCAGAATGAAAAGAATGCTGCTAGAATCGGCCGACAGTTTAACCGTCTCCCTACTGACACACCACCGGGAGGCGGTGTTTATTTGCACAAATCATTTGACAATATGTGGTTGGAAGGGCATATTTCCGGGCCTTTTCAATACACTCGCTAAGACAGTTTTAGGAGTTTTACCTTGGCTAACATCAAATCTGCTAAGAAGCGCGCTCTTCAGTCAGAAAAACGCCGTCAGCACAACGCCAGCCGTCGTTCCATGACCCGTACCTACCTGAAGAAAGTCATTGCTGCTATCGCCTCTGGCGACAAAGCTGCTGCGACTGCCGCTTTCGCTGTTGCTCAGCCGATCATGGATCGTATGGCGACCAAAGGCCTGATCCACAAGAACAAAGCAGCTCGTCACAAGAGCCGCCTGTCTGCCCAGATCAAAGCTATGGCTTAATCAGCGTCTGCTGATCAAAGCTGAAAAAACCGGCCTTAGTGCCGGTTTTTTATTTATCTGCGCTGCAATAAAGTCGATGCAGCAAACTGATCATTTCACGCACCTCATGGCTGCGCAGCGAATAGTAGACCGTCTGGGCCTCTTTGCGCGTCGTCACCAACTCATCCCGCCGCAACAGCGCCAGGTGCTGTGACAAGGCCGACTGACTCAATCTCAATCGCTCGTTGAGCTCCCCCACTGACAGTTCGCACTCCAGCAACTGGCACAGAATAAACAGCCGCCGCTCATTGGCCAGCGCCTTGAGCAAGGCCACCGCTTTACTCGCATTGGCTTCCATCTCTTCAAGTTGCATCACATCTCTCCTCTACCACTCATCGCCGATGATACGTGGTGACGGGTCGTTTTAAAACGACAGGGTGGCCGGCTGGATGGCGGAGAAGTTCTCCTGGCCGGAAAAGAGAAAGGTAAAATCGCTCTCGCAGACCCGCTTCACCGCCGGATGCTGGATCATCCGCTCGGCGAAGATGACGTAATACTCCTCCATCAGATCCTGGGTCTCTCCGATCAGCATCACCCCCTCCCCCTCGAGGATCTCCTCCCGATAGATGGTGGGAGCCATGAAGATGCCCTGATTGAAGAAGCCAAACGCCTTCATCAAGGCGGCATCATCAAACTCGCCAAGAATGCTGGGAGAAACCCCCTGCTGTTCGAACCACTGGGTTAGCTGACGCCCCATGGCGGTACGGCGACCGGGGATCAGCAGCTTGCGCTCCTCCAGACAAGCGGGAAAGGGCTTTTCAGGCAGCGGCGCCTTGCAGAAGAAGCTGACACCACAGCCGCCCAGTCGTTTGGAGAGCAGCCCCGCATGTTGGCTGGAGTCCACCGGACAGTCGGAGAGGATCATATCTAGCTTGTGCTCGCTCAGCTGCTCCAGCAGTAGTTCGTGGGTCGATTCGAAGCAGCGCAGGTGGATGGAGCCATCATTGGGGATGACAGAGAGCAGCACGCGGCTGGCCAGGCGCTTGGAGAGGGCATCGGCGATGCCGACGTCGAACAGGATCTGGCTCTCCTTGCGGTAGTTGACGATATCGAGCATCTCGTAGGAGAGGCTGAACATCTTGTCGGCATAACGAAATACCAGCTGGCCCAGCTCGGTTGCCTCAAGGGAGCGTCCCTTGCGCTTGAGCAGCTTGCCACCGAGGCGCTGCTCCAGCAGTTTGATCTGGCCGGTGACCGTCTGCGGGGTCAAAAAAAGGGCTTCCGCTGCCTGGGTAACGGAGCCCTTCTTCTGAGTCATCCAGAAATAGTAGAGATGGTTGTAGTTAAGGTGTGACATCCGATGGGGTTCCCGCTTGACGCGGACTCCGGTAGCAGCTGAGTTCAACCGCCAGAATGTCATACATGTCGCTAACCGAGTCAACCTTGTTCGCGCCAAACTGCTCCATCAGACTGGCCTTGAGGCGTGCCTTGTCAGGCATCCGGTCAGCGCAATAACGCTTGTTGGAACGCTTGACCATCTCGCCAGCCCGGCTGCTCAGCGCCCGCTCGGAGAAGGTCTCGCCGAAACGAGCCTTAGCCTGCTTGTCCCCCAACATCAGAGCACTCTCCACCACCCCGTTGAGATAGGCCGAACAGCTGGCCGAACCAGCCTCCTGTCGACACTCTTCAAACCCGCCAGCTAATCCCATAGGACTGACCAAGAAGAGCAGTAACCATGCCTGTTTTCTCATAAACCCTCCGCATTCTGGTCCCCATCACTCTTGGGGAGTGACAATCGCAAGGCCAGATAGCCAACCAGCGCTGCAATGCTGGATCCAACGAGGATCCCGAGGCGCGAGTAGCTGCCGTAATCCAGCCCACCATGCTCAAAGGCCAGTGACGCGATAAACATCGACATGGTGAATCCGATACCACAGAGGATGCTGACCGCAAAAATCTGCTTGAAGTTAACCCCGGGCGGCAACTGGGCGATACCCAGTTTGACCGACAGCCAGCTGATGGTAAACACCCCGAGCGGCTTGCCGATAAACAGTCCCAGCATGATGCCCATGGGCACCGGATTCAACAGGGAGGAGAGACCTATCCCCTCAAGGGATACCCCTGCGTTGGCAAAGGCAAACAGCGGCAGGATCAGATAGGCGCTCCAGGGATGTAACGAGTGCTCAAGATGCTTGAGTGGCGACTCATAACGCTTCCCCTTGAGCGGGATCATAAATCCGACCACCACACCGGCCAACGTCGCGTGAACGCCCGACTTGAGTACAGCAACCCAGAGCACCAGACCAACCAGCATGTAGAGGCTGATCCTGTCCTCGCCACGACGGTTCATCCAGAACAGGGTAAAGGTAGCCAGAAGGCCGATCGCCAGCGCCTCAAGCGACAACTGCTGGGTATAGAAGAGTGCGATGATGATGATGACGCCGAGGTCATCCATGATGGCCAGCGCCAGCAGGAATACCTTGAGGCTCACCGGCACCCGCTTGCCGAGCAGCGCCATCACCCCGAGGGCAAAGGCGATGTCGGTCGCAGCCGGGATCGCCCAGCCAGCACGCGCCACTTCGTCCGAATAGTTGAAAAAGGCGTAGATCAAGGCTGGAGCCAGCATGCCGCCCACCGCCGCAATAGCCGGAAAAGTCGCTTGCACCCGAGAGGAGAGCGCCCCCTCCAACATTTCACGCTTCACTTCCAGACCAACCAGCAGGAAGAAAATCGCCATAAAGCCATCGTTGATCCAGAGCAGCAGTGGCTTGTTGATGTCGAGAGCCGCGATGCGCACCTGCACCGGCGTGTCGAGAAACGCCTGATACCCGCCAGCCAGCGCGGTATTGGCTAAAATCATTGCCAGCATGGCAGCCATGATCAGAATAATTCCGGAGGCGGCCTCCAGCTTCAGGAACTTTTTGATTACGTCACTCATGGTTAAATTTTCCACCGTATTGCTTTGGTTTGAGTCTATCCCTTGCAACAACCAATGGAAAATCGTTTCTTGCTGCTCAATACAACGAAAAAACCGAAAGCAAAATAGAACATACCTGCTATAAGCAGGTTTTTCCTCGTCTCTGGCTACCGTCTTATTAATCAATAAAATGAATTTTCAATTATTTAACTGCATAAAAAAGCGCCCTGAGGCGCCTTGCTATCAGATGGCGACGGGCGCCTTGATGCCGGGATGGGGGTCATAACCCTCGATCTCGAAATCCTCGAACTTGTAATCGAAGATGGAGTCAGGTTTGCGCTTGATCAGCAGGGTCGGCAGCGGGCGCGGCTCGCGGGAGAGCTGCAGAGCTGTCTGCTCCATGTGGTTGGAGTAGAGATGCACATCACCGCCAGTCCAGACAAAGTCACCCACTTCCAGATTGCACTGCTGGGCCATCATGTGGGTCAGCAGGGCGTAGCTGGCGATGTTGAACGGCAGGCCGAGGAACACATCACAACTGCGCTGGTAGAGCTGGCAGGAGAGCTTGCCGTCCGCCACATAGAACTGGAAGAAGGCGTGGCAGGGAGCCAGCGCCATCTTGTCCAGCTCGCCCACGTTCCAGGCGGAGACGATGATGCGGCGCGAATCCGGGTTGTGCTTGATGTCATCCACCGCCTTCTGGATCTGGTCGATGACAGACCCGTCAGCGGCAGGCCAGGAGCGCCACTGCGCGCCGTAAACCGGCCCCAGATCGCCATTCTCGTCGGCCCACTCGTCCCAGATGCTGACGCCATTTTCCTTCAGATAAGCGGTATTGGTATCGCCATTGAGGAACCAGAGCAGCTCGTGAATGATCGAGCGCAGGTGGCACTTCTTGGTGGTCACCAGCGGGAAACCCTCCGCCAGATTGAAGCGCATCTGATGGCCGAACAGGGAGATGGTACCGGTGCCGGTACGGTCAGACTTGACGGTCCCCTCATCGAGGATTTTCTGCATCAGGTCGAGATAAGCTCGCATTATTTCGCCTCCTTCACGGCATTACCGAACAACTGCGGACGCTTGTAGGCGGCCCAGATCATCAGGGCACCGGCGATAATCATCGGGGTGGAGAGGATCTGGCCCATGCTGATCTCCTGGAAATAGAGACCAAGCTGGCTGTCCGGCTGGCGCACAAACTCCACCAGGAAGCGGAACAGGCCGTAGAACAGCAGGAACATGCCGGAGATGGCACCGCGCGGCGGATTCTTGCGCCAGAAGAGATTGAGGATGATGAACAGCACCACCCCTTCCAGTGCGAACTGGTAAAGCTGGGAAGGATGACGCGGCTCGGGGCCGGCCTCCGGGAAGATGATGGCCCAGGGTACATCGGTGACCCGGCCCCACAGCTCGCCGTTGAGGAAGTTGCCGATCCGGCCGACGCCGAGACCGAACGGAATGAGCGGTGCCACAAAGTCGGCCACGGTGAAGAAGTGGCGCTTGGTCTTGTGGGCAAACCAGATCATCGCGGTGATCACCCCGATCAGACCACCGTGGAACGACATACCGCCGGTCCAGATCTTGAACAGGTAGGTGGGATCCGCGAGGAAGAGATCGAAGTTGTAGAACAGCACGTAACCGACACGGCCACCGAGGATCACCCCGAGGAAGCCGTAAAACAGCAGATCCGACACCTCGTTGCGGGTCCAGCCGCTGTTCGGCGCATCGGCGCGACGGCCGGCAAGCCACATGGCAAACGCGAAACCGAACAGGTACATGAGACCATACCAGCGTACCGATAGTGGTCCCAAACTGAATGCTACGGGATCAATCTGCGAGAAAACCCAATATCCATCGTGCTGCATATGCGGCCCCAGTCAAAATAAAAGCCGCATTTTCCGATCATTCGTCAGCAGGGACAAGGCATGATTATCAATCACTCTGTTTCGATTTATGACCGGCTCGCAGCAAACCGCCCAAACCATGCTCCTCCAGATAGCGGGCAAACAGGCCGCGCAGTACGTGGGGGTTGTCATGTTTGAGGCCATCGGCCATCAGTTCGGTCAACTCGCTCAGGGTGGATTGACGCAGCACGTACTTGATCCGGGCGATGTTGTGGGTGTTCATACTGAAGCGGCGATAGCCCATGGCAAGCAGCAACAGTACACCGACCGGATCACCGGCCAGCTCGCCACAGACCGACACCGGCTTCTGGTAGCGGTGGGAAGCATCAACCAGCTGTTGCAGGGCGCGGATCACCGCAGGATGGAAGGCATCATAGATGTTGGCAACCCGGGAATTGTTGCGATCCACCGCCAGCAGGTACTGGGTAAGGTCATTGCTGCCCACAGACCAGAAGTCGATGAGCGGCGCCATCTCCGGCAAAATAAAGAGGGCTGAGGGCACCTCGATCATCACCCCGAGGCTGGGGTAGCGGATCACTGCATCGCGGCTCGCCGCCTCTTCCGACACTTCCCGCCATGCCTGATCCAGCAGACGACGGGAGGCTTTGATTTCGCTGACGCTGCTGATCATCGGCAGCATGATGGCCAGATTGTCCAGCCCTTCACTGGCCCGCAGCATCGCCTTGAGCTGCACCAGAAACAGTTCGGGGTGATCCAGGGTGATCCGGATCCCCCGCCAGCCAAGGAAGGGGTTTTCCTCGACGATGGGGAAATAGGGCAACGGCTTGTCGCCGCCCACATCCAGCGTCCGCATACAGACCGGCCGGTTGCGGTAGGTCTCCAGAATGCCGCGATAACGGGCTGTCTGCTCCCACTCTGAGGGGAAACTCTCCTGCAGCATAAAGGGGATCTCGGTGCGATAGAGACCGACCCCGTCCGCCAGCTGATTGAGGGAGATCTCGGTATCGGCACTGAGACCGGCGTTGAGCAGCAGGGAGACCTTGGTGCCGTCGGCCGTCTCGGATGGCAAGTTGTCGACACTGCGCACCAAGGTATCGAGCGCCCGCTCTTCGCTCAGCAGCTGACGATACTCGGTCAGAATCACCTGATTGGGTTCGATGAAGAGATCGCCGCTGTAACCATCGACAACCAGCATGCGACCGCCGATGTCGCCGAGGGGCAGATCGACCCCCATGATGGCGGCGACCCCCATGGCGCGGGCCAGAATGGCGGCGTGGGAGTTGGTCCCCCCCTTGAGCGAGACCACCCCGGTCAGATACTCGCGGGGCACTTCCGCCAGAATGGTGGCGGTCACTTCATCGGCAACCAGCACCACGGGTTCGCCGATGGCGATATGCTCTGGCTCGTTTTGCACCAGTCGGCTGATCAGCCGCTGGGCAATATCCTTCACGTCGGTGGAGCGCTCCTGCAGGTAGGGATCCTTCATCCCTTTGAACTGCTCGATCAAGCGATCACTGATCAGCTTGACCGCAGATACCGCAGTCCAGTGCTCCTTGCTCACCTTGTTGCGAATGGGCTTGATATAGCCGGGATCGTTCAGCAGATGGAGGTAGATATCGAAAATCGCCACCGAATCCTGGCTGTAGCTCTCGCGAAAACGCAGCGCCAGACTCTCCAGATCGTGGCGCACCTCCTCAACCGCCAGCTCCAGCCGCGCCAGCTGGCTGGCGTGATCCTCATCCTTGCGCGGGGTAATGGACGAGAGCGCCTTGCGGGGCCGCCACACCCAGGCCTTGGCCATGGCGATGCCGCTGGCACCGGCAATACCGCGCAGCGGCTTGCTCCAGTCGGTCTTCTGCAACCACCCCTTGGCCTGCGCCTGGGCAATCCGCGCCGCCAGCTGGGCCGCCAGGGTGACCATGAAGGACTCTTCCCCCTCATCGAAGCGGCGACTCTCTTTCTGCTGCACCACCAGAATGCCGACCACCTGACGCTGATGCATGATGGGAGCGCCGAGGAAGGAGCGGAACGCCTCTTCGGCAACATCGGGCAGGAATTTGAAACTGGGGTGCGCGGGGGCATCAGCCAGGTTGATCAGCTCTTCCCGCTGACCCACCAGACCAACGATACCCTGCTCGTAGGGCAGGGTCACCTTGCCGACCGCGGACGGTGCCAAGCCGTCGGTAGCCGCCAGGCGATAGCGGCGCACCTCGGGTTCCGAGACATACACGGAGCAGCAGTCCACTGCCATGGCGTGCCGGGTCTGGCTCACCAATGCCTGCAAGGCCTGCTCGAGGGTATTGGCCTCGGCCATGCTCTCGACGATACGTCTCAGTTCCGTTAACAACTAATCTGTGCTCCTTAACGGGCGCGGTTGCGCCGCCCATCCTTCTTGTTGACCTGCACTGCCGGCACTGGCATCGCCAGCGGGGCAAACTCTTTCATGACCCGGCGGTAAACCTCCCGCTTGAACGAGACGACCTGACGCACCGGATACCAGAAGCTGACCCAACGCCAGTCGTCAAATTCGGGATGGCCATGACAGCCGAACTGGATCCTCGACTCCTTGCCCGAATTCAGCTGTAACAGGAACCATTTTTGTTTTTGGCCAATACAGACCGGTGAACTGTCCCAGCGGACAAGACGTTTGGGTAAACGGTACTTTAGCCAGTTACGACTGGTGGCCATGATGGTCACATCTTCGGGCTTGAGGCCAATCTCCTCATACAGCTCTCGATACATGGCCTGCTCTGGCGTTTCACCATCATCAACCCCCCCCTGCGGAAACTGCCAGGAGTGCTGCCCATAGCGTTTAGCCCACAACACTTGTCCTTCACGGTTACAGATCACGATACCGACATTGGGACGAAATCCGTCGCCATCAATCACGTGATCACCTTATAAAGGCTGAATCTATAAGGAGATTGTTCCACATTCACTCCGTGGCAGCAAACAAGGAGTGAATCCCCTGTTTCATGAATAACTTTCAATTTCAAACATACTTATAAACAAATCCAAGGATCCGCGCCCCCAAGTTGCCCACCCAGGCTGTGCATAAAGCTGTTAGCAAACGGGTATATACAGTACTTTTTAACTGTACGCGAAAAGTAACTCTTCGTATCACCACGCGACATTAAATATAAAAAATCATTATTTTTTATGAACTTGAGATAAAATAACTGGATCTAGATCCATGTTACCCCAAGAGCCTGATCCATGATCCGGATTGTGAACAAGTTCAACTGCTCAAAGATCCACCGCGGCGAAATTATCCACAGGAGTGGCACAATATCTACCCCGTTTACCCTGTAAAAATGGGGTGGCATTCACAATTTTTTGTAACATATCAGCGACTCCAACCACTTTCATCCACTTATCCAAGATTTCTGTGGATAACTGTGTGTAACATCATGCACAAACCCTTGGACAACTATTTAGAGGTCAAACCAGACCAGGATCACTACTCGATAAAATAGACAAAATCCTTTAAAATCATAATGATGAGATGATAGCCCCCAAACTCTCTGCATTTGATCTTATCCACTCAGGATCGGTTATAAAAACAGCGATCCTTCTCGGGATCCTCCCCTGTTAGAATATGGCGAGCAAGATGGAGCCAACTATGCCAAGCAATCCCCAATCCGAGCAGGAGTTATTGAGCCGCGCCTATGCCATGGCCGGATTCACCCTGGCGCAGCTGGCCGCCGAGGCTGGTGTCGCGGTGCCCAAAGACCTGCGCCGTGACAAGGGGTGGGTCGGTCAGTTGATCGAGCTGCAACTGGGAGCCAGCGCAGGGAGCAAGCCGGAGCAGGACTTCCCGGAGCTGGGGATCGAACTCAAGACGATCCCCGTGGATCCTCAAGGCAAACCGCTGGAGACCACCTTCGTCTGCGTCGCCCCGCTGATCGGCGTCAGCGGCCAGCGCTGGGAGGAGTCCAACGTGCGCAACAAGCTCTCCCGGGTGCTCTGGATCCCGGTGGAAGGCAGTCGGGAGATCCCGGTTGGCGAGCGACGGGTCGGCATGCCGCTGATGTGGAGCCCGAATGAAGAGGAAGATCGGCTGCTGCGTCAGGACTGGGAGGAGCTGATGGACATGATAGTGCTGGGAGAAGTGGAGCAGATCAGCGCGCGCCACGGCCAGGTGATGCAACTGCGCCCCAAGGCAGCCAACAACAAAGCGCTGACTCGCGCCATCGGCCGCGATGGTCAACCCATAATGACCCTGCCCCGCGGCTTTTATCTCAAGATCGACTTCACCCACAGTCTGCTGCAACGCTATTTTGCCTTGCCGACTTGATCTGCCTTATCAACATCTTTGTCATATGGTGGTATAAAAATAGACAGGAACCATTTTTAACTCACAGACAAGGAGGCGTCATGCCACTGATCAAACAGTTTTTGAAGTCCAAGCCCGAGGTCAAGGTGACCTTTGCCGTAGAGAAAGAGGCGGCTGCAGGAGCGGAACAGGTGATGCTGATCGGCGAGTTCACCCAGTGGCAACCGGTCGAGCTGAAACGCATGAAGAGCGGCGAGTTCAAAGCCACCCTCAATCTGCCGACCGACGGCCCGGGGTACTTCGAATATTGCTACCAGCTCATCACTCCGGCAGGGGAAACCCTCTACGAGAATGACTGGGCTGCGGACGACTATGTGCCTGGCCCTTTCGGGCGTGACAACTCGGTGGTACGGGTCATCCAGTAACGGCAACCAGAGAGCCAATAGACGGATACAAAAAAGGCTCGCCATTGGCGAGCCTTTTCACTACCTGTCGAGCTATTTGCCGACATACCGACACCAATTCGAATCGAATTAGTTGAGCTTCTCTTTGATACGAGCAGCTTTGCCGGACAGGTTGCGCAGGTAGTACAGTTTGGCGCGGCGAACATCACCACGACGCTTCAGTTCTACACTGTGGATCAGCGGAGAGTGAGTCTGGAATACACGCTCAACACCTTCGCCGTTGGAGATCTTGCGAACGGTGAAAGCAGAGTGCAGACCGCGGTTACGCTTGGCAATAACGATGCCTTCGAAAGCCTGCAGACGCTCTTTACCACCTTCTTTAACACGAACTTGAACACGTACGGTGTCGCCCTGGGCAAAAGCCGGGATGTCGGTACGCATTTGCTCTTGTTCAAGCTGCTGAATAATCTTGCTCATTGTCTTTCCTTACCTAGGATAAACTGAAAACTCTACTTAACGCTGTCACGCACTTCGCGGACATACTCGGCAAGAAGTGATTCTTGCTCGTCAGTCAGAGCTAGGTTGTTAATAAGTTCCGGCCTTCTTTGCCAGGTTCGTCCGAGCGATTGCTTGAGACGCCAGCGCCGAATCACTTCGTGATTGCCGCTTGTCAGCGCCTCGGGCACCGCCAATCCATCCAACACCTCCGGCCGAGTGTAGTGGGGATGATCCAGCAAGCCATCCGTAAAGGAGTCCTGCTCAGCACTGGCCTGATCACCCAAGACTCCTGGAACCAGACGCGAAACCGCATCGATCAGGGTCATGGCAGGCAACTCGCCACCACTTAACACGTAATCCCCGATAGACCACTCTTCGTCGACTTCGGTTTGTATCACGCGTTCATCGATACCTTCGTATCGACCGGCTACCAGAATCAGTTTCTGATTCGTCGCCAACTCGGTTACGCCCGCTTGAGTCAGCTTGCGTCCCTGAGGGGAGAGATAGATGACTTTCGCCCCGTCTCCCGCCGCTTGCTTGGCTGCATGAATCGCGTCACGCAGCGGCTGAACCATCATTAACATGCCGGGCCCACCACCATAAGGACGATCATCGACCGTACGGTGTTTGTCGTGGGTAAAGTCCCGGGGGTTCCAGCACTCAATCTGCAGCAGGCCACTCTTGACGGCCCGACCCGTTACCCCGTGCTCGGTAATGGCTCGGAACATTTCAGGGAAGAGGCTAATCACCCCAATCCACATAAGAAACCTCCGGCACCCGTGTTAGCGCGGGAAACTAGAAACCAGGATCCCAATCAACTTCGATTGTTCGAGCAGTCAGATCAATGTTCTTGATCACCTGCTCTTCCAGGAACGGAATCAACCGCTCCTTTGCACCAAAGGCATCTTTTACATTGGCCTCAACCACCAACACATCGTTGGAGCCGGTTTCCATCAATTCGGTCACCTTGCCCAGGTCATATCCCTTGGTGGTCACTACCGAGCAACCAATCAGGTCACGCCAGTAGAACTCGCCCTCAGGCAACGCAGGCAATAGATCAGCGGGTACGCCGATCTCGACATTGGTCAATGCCAGGGCATCTTCGCGCACATCGATACCATCGAGTTTGCAGATCAGACCCTTGTTGTGACGTTTCCAGGATGAAACCCGAATTTCACGCCACGCCCCGTTCTGATTAATCAGCCAGGGGTTGTAATCGAAAATCGCTTCGGCGACATCGGTGAAGGAGTTCACTTTAAGCCAGCCCTTGATGCCGTAAACGGTCCCCAGGGTGCCCAGAACTACAGGTTTTTCCACCTTAACTCCTTACCGTTTGGCTGATTAAGCAGCTTTGGCAGCGTCTTTGATCAGCTTGGCAACGCGCTCAGAAACAGCGGCACCAGTAGCAACCCAATGCTCGATACGAGCCAGGTCCAGGTTCAGCTTTTCAGCCTGACCAGAAGCAACCGGGTTGAAGAAACCAACGCGCTCGATGAAACGACCGTCGCGGGCGTTACGGCTGTCAGCAACTACTACCTGGTAGAACGGACGCTTTTTCGCGCCACCACGTTGTAAACGAATGGTTACCATATCGTCCTCATTAACATCTAATGAACAAGGCCCGCAAACACGCGGACCCTAGCTTAAAATAAGCCGCATAATTCTACTTGGATTCGTAATAATTGCAACCAAGCCAGCCATTTTTTGCGCAGGGCTGCAATGAAAAGGGCCTGCAACTCGCAGACCCTCGCTCAATACCTAACTCCGGATAATCAGAACGGACCGCGACCGCCACCAAATCCCGGTGGCAGCATGTTCTTCATCTGGCTCATCATTTTGCGCATGCCGCCCTTGCCGGACATCTTCTTCATCATGCGCTGCATCTCTGTGAACTGCTTGAGCAGCTTGTTCACGTCCTGCACCTGCATGCCGGAACCTGCGGCGATACGACGCTTGCGAGAGCCCTTGATGAGGTCGGGATGGGCACGCTCTTTCGGCGTCATGGAGCTGATGATGGCCTCCATCCGCACGGTGAGTTTGTCATCCATCTGATCCTTGATGTTGTCCGGCAGGCCGGACATGCCCGGCAGCTTGTCGAGCATACCCATCATGCCGCCCATGTTGCGCATCTGGGCCAACTGCTCGCGGAAGTCCTCGAGATCGAAGCCTTTACCGCTCTTGACCTTGCTGGCCAGCTTGGCCGCTTTCTCTTTATCGACGTTACGCTCCACCTCTTCGATCAGAGAGAGCACATCGCCCATGCCGAGGATGCGAGAGGCGAGGCGATCAGGGTGGAACGGCTCCAGCGCATCGGTCTTCTCGCCCATACCGATGAACTTGACCGGTTTACCGGTGATGTGGCGCACCGACAGGGCGGCACCACCGCGGGCATCGCCGTCCGCCTTGGTGAGGATCACGCCGGTAAGGGGCAGCGCTTCGTTGAACGCCTTGGCGGTGTTGGCGGCATCCTGACCTGTCATGGCATCGACCACGAACAGGGTCTCGACAGGCTTGATGGTGGCGTGCAGATCCTGGATCTCGGCCATCATTTCGCTATCAACATGCAGACGGCCGGCGGTATCGACGATCACCACGTCATAGAATTTCTTGCGCGCCTGATCGATAGCGGCAGTCGCGATGGCAACCGGCTTCTGGCTTGCATCGCTCGGGAAGAAGTCGACGCCGATGTCACCCGCCAGGGTCTCCAGCTGTTTGATCGCCGCAGGGCGATAAACGTCGGCACTGACCACCAACACCTTCTTCTTGTTGCGCTCTTTGAGCAGTTTGGCCAGTTTGCCGACCGTGGTGGTCTTACCGGCCCCCTGCAAACCGGCCATCAGGATAATGGCGGGCGGCTGGGCAGCCAGATTGAGCTGTTCATTGGCCTCCCCCATCACGGTGACCAGCTCGCCGTGCACTATCTTGATGAATGCCTGACCCGGGCTCAGGGATTTGGCCACTTCCTGCCCGACGGCACGCTCCTTGACGCGCGCCACGAAATCACGCACGACCGGCAGGGCGACGTCCGCCTCAAGCAGCGCCATGCGGACTTCGCGCAGGGTTTCCTTGATGTTCTCTTCGGTCAGCCGACCACGGCCACTGACATTGCGCAAGGTGCGCGAGAGTCTTTCAGTCAAATTCTCAAACATGACGCATTCCGGTTCTTGGCGTAATAAATGGGGGGCATTATAACCCAGAGCAGCCGCGAGGACGATTATTCACCGCACCGTCGCTCATCTATGCTTCGTCCCTATATATGGGCGGATCGGCCATTGCACAACTGGCGAGCACATCTTGTGCAAGGTATACTGCTCCTCTTATATCCCTAAATGCTTGTGTAACAACGACCTGGTTATGATCGTGATCTCTGTTCTGGCCCTGGCGTTTTATCTGCTGGCCATCATCGCCTCACTGCACCTGCTGCTCAATGCCAAACAAGTCGGGTACCCCCCCCTGTTCGCTTGCGTGGGACTGGCACTGGTAGCCCATGGTGCATCTGTTGCCAGCGAAGTAATGGTGACCCATTCCGGTCAAAACCTGAGCATGCTCAACGTCGCCTCGCTGGTCAGCCTCATCATCAGTTGCTTCATGACTTGCGTAACCCGCCGCTTCAACGGCTGGATCCTGCTACCGGTGGTCTACAGCTTCTCGGCCCTGCTGCTGGCTGCCAGCGCCTTGATCCCGGGTCGCTACATAACCCATCTGGAGGCCCATCCCCAGCTGCTGCTGCACATCGGCCTCGCCCTGATGGCCTACTCGGTATTGATGATCGCCTGTCTGTTTGCGCTGCAGCTCGCATGTCTGGACAAGCAGCTTAAATCTCGAAAAATCAGCAACCTGCCAGCCATGCCACCACTAATGACGGTGGAGAAACGGCTGTTTCAGTTGATCTCTGCGGGGGTGCTGCTGCTGACACTCTCCATCGCCTCCGGCCTCTTCTTCCTCGAAGATATGTTCGCCCAGGGCAAATCCCACAAGGCTGTGCTCTCCATCCTGGCATGGTGTGTCTACGTTCTGCTGCTGTGGGGACATCACACCTATGGCTGGCGCGGCCGTAAAGTCATCACTCTCAGTCTGATCGGCAGCTTCATCCTGACTCTTGCCTACTTTGGCAGTCGCTTCGTCAAAGAAGTGCTGTTGAGCTGACACCTATACTCTTTTAGCCATACCATCCAACAGGAGCCCTTTTTGGACAGCATCTCAACGAGTACATTACTGATTGTTCTCGTTATCTTGATCCTTCTTTCCGCCTTTTTCTCCAGTGCCGAAACCGGCCTGATGTCCATCAACCGCTACAAACTTCGGCATCTGGCACAGACCAAACACAAAGCCGCACGTCGCGTCGAGCAACTGCTCGCCCGCCCCGATCGCCTGCTGGGACTGATCCTGATCGGCAACAATCTGGTCAATATCCTCGCCTCCGCCATCGCCACCATCGTCTGTATCCGGCTGTTTGGTGATCTCGGGGTCGCCATCGCCACCTTCGGCCTGACCCTGGTGGTACTGGTATTCGGTGAAGTGACCCCCAAGACCCTGGCCGCCATGTTTCCGGAGAAGATCGCCTATCCCGCCTCCTGGATCCTCAAGGGGCTGATGGTGCCGCTCTCACCGCTGGTCTGGCTGATCAACGGCATCACCAGCGGCCTGCTCAAGATGCTGAAGATCAATCCCAACAAGGATGACTCCCTCAACACCGAGGAGCTGCGCACCATAGTCAATGAGGCGGGTAACCTGATCCCCCTGCGTCATCAGGAGATGCTGCTGAGCATTCTGGATCTCGACAAGATGCTGGTCGAGGACATCATGGTGCCGCGCAGCGATATCTACGCCATCGACATCAACGATGACTGGAAGAGCATCCAGCGCCAGCTGGCCCACTGCGCTCACACCAAGATCCTGCTCTATCGCGACAATATCGACGACGTTGTCGGATTTTTACACGCGCGCGATGCCCTGCGGCTGGTAGCCAGGGACCAGTTCAACAAATCGAGCCTGTTGCGTGAAGTGGACGAGATCTACTTCATTCCGGAAGGAACGCCGCTCAACGTGCAGCTGGCCAAATTCCAGCGCAACAAGGAGCGAATTGGCCTGATCGTCGACGAATACGGCGACATTCAGGGGCTAATCACTCTGGACGATATTCTGGAAGAGATCGTGGGCGACTTTACCACCTCCATGACGCCAGCGCCGAGCGACGAGATCCACCCCCAGTCAGATGGTTCTTATCTGGTCGAAGGCTCAGCCAATATTCGTGAGCTGAACAAGGAGATGAACTGGCATCTGCCCATCGACGGCCCGCGTACCCTCAACGGCCTGATCCTCGAATATCTGGAGGAGATCCCCCAGCCCAACATCGGGATCCGGCTGGCCGGCTATCCTATCGAGATCCTCGATGTGGAGAACAACATGGTCAAGATGGCGCGGATCATGCCGGCATCGTACCGGGCGGAGTCGGATTCGCAAGATTGAAAAAGGGCTGCCAGTGGCAGCCCTTTTCTATTGCTCATCGTCACTGTTCATCTTCATCATCCGGCTCCAGCACCAGCGTCGGGATCAACTCGCCAAACACCCTCTGTAGCTCGTCACGGTTGGTCAGCAGGTCTTGCAGCGTATAGCTGTCCATCACCGCCAGAAACGCATCCATCGCCTCTTTCAGCGCACTCTTGAGCAGACAGACAGAGACGATGTGGCAAGCGGGCGAGCCGCAGTCAATGCCGTCCAGATTGCCTTCCAGCGCCCTGATCACCTGCCCGATATTGATGGTGGCGGGATCGCAAGCCATGCGAATACCGCCATTCTTGCCACGCTGGGATTGCAGATAGCCCAGCTTCACCAGCTGATTGACCACCTTCACCATGTGGTTGCGGGAAACGCCATACAGGGCCGATACCTTGGCAACGCTCGACAACTCCCCTTCCGGCAGGGTGGCAAGATAGAGCAGGGCTCTCAATCCAAAATCTGTATAACTGGTTAGTCTCATAAAACCTGATTAGCGCGATGCGAAAAGTGGAGTATTGATTCAAATCAAATAAACATCTAGGATGCCACTTATTAAGTGACATTTTATATGTTCAATTAGAACGAGGCCCCTATGCTAGATCAAACCACCGTTGCCGTCATCAAAAGCACCATTCCGCTGCTCGAATCGGCAGGTCCTGCCCTCACCCAGCACTTCTACCAGCGGATGTTCAGCCATAACCCGGAGCTGAAAGATATCTTCAACCTGGCCCACCAACGCAGTGGCGGCCAGCCGCTGGCCCTGTTCAATGCAGTCGCCGCGTATGCAAAGAATATCGACAATCTGGGGGCGCTCGCCGGTGCGGTCGAGCGGATTGCGCACAAACATACCGGATTCCTGATCCAGCCGGAACAATATCACATTGTAGGTAGTCATCTCTTGGCCACGCTCAAAGAATTGGGCGGAAGTGCGGTCACCGACGAGGTGCTGGAGGCATGGGGCAAGGCGTATGGCGTGCTGGCCGACATCTTCATCGGCCGCGAGCAGGAGATCTATCAGGAGAAGGCCAATCAGGATGGCGGCTGGCAAGGAACCCGCACCTTCATCATCAAGGAGAAGAGGGCCGAGAGCGCCCTCATCACCTCCTTCCTGCTGGCGCCGGAAGATGGTAAGCCGGTACTGATCTTTAAACCGGGCCAATACCTCAGCGTCAAGCTGGTTCACCCCGAGCTGGAATATCAGGAGATCCGCCAGTACTCCCTATCCGATGCCCCCAACGGGCAGGATTACCGCATCAGCGTCAAGCGTGAGCCGCAGGGTCAGGTCTCCAATCTGCTGCACGATCACCTGCAGGCGGGTGACAAGATCGAGGTGATGCCCCCTACCGGCGATTTCTACCTGAAAGCCGACAGCCAGACCTCGGTGGTACTGCTCTCCGCCGGTGTCGGCGTGACGCCGATGATGAGCATGCTCAACCAGCTGCTGGAAAGTGCTCATCAGGCCGAGATCACCTGGCTGCACGCCTGCGAACAGGGCGCTGTACACGCCTTCCGGGAGGATATTCAGCAAAAATCCCGCCAGCATCCCAACTTGCTGAGCCGGGTCTGGTATAGGGAGCCGGAGGCCAGTGATGTGCAGGGTCAAGATTACGATCTGGCCGGCACCATGGATCTGACTGCCGTGAAGGAGCGCATCACGCCAGAGGCCCACTACTACTTCTGTGGCCCTGTCGGCTTCATGCAAGAGATCAAGCGGCAGCTGCTGGCTGCTGGGGTACCAACGGGGCAGCTCCATTACGAAGTTTTTGGCCCCCACCAAGATCTCTAAAGCGCGGGCAGCCATATAACAGAGGGAGGTTCCGGCCTGTCATGGCACGGCGGCTGGAACCGGACCCACAGGTGCAGATCTGTGGGTCATTTTTTTGGATCAGTGCATCGCCTTGGCGCGGGCCACCACGTTGGCCGGCATCCTGTTGCCAAGACGGTTGAGCAGACTCGCCGCCTTCTGGTGCAGCGCCTTGTCACCGATGACGGAGCCATGGAGCCAGCGATAGGCATCCTCATAATCGAGCGGACTGCCCATCCCCTGCAACAGCATCTCGACCCACTCGATGCGAGCCCGCAAAAAACCGAGGCTGGCTGCCTCGCGCATCAGAGTTTCGGCTCGCACCAGATCCTTCTGCACCAAAGTTCCTTTCCAGTAGTAGCGACCCAGCTGCTCCAGCGCTGGCGCCAACCCCTGATTGGCCGCCTCCCACATATATTGCACCCCGAGCTCGGCGTTGGACTTGGTACAGACACCCCACGCCAGCATATCCCCCCAGAGGAATTGATAGGCCGGGATCTTCATCACCGAGGCGCGCGCTTCGATATCCTGAGTCAGCTGACAGCGATCCTGCTTCACCTGAGTGAGGTGGCGCCCCTGCTCAATCCAGTTGAGCAGCTCGTCCTGACGATAGAGCGGCACCGCCTGCAACTCGCCAGCGGCCAGAGGTGCGGGAGGCGCAACCACAGCGGCAGGCTCCGCCGGTTTTGGCAGCGGCGCGGCCCCCTCGCCACTGCTGGCAACGGGCGTGACCGGCTCAGCCGGAAGCAAGACGGGGGCAGCCTCAGAGGGCGCAGGCGTAGCAGCGGAGACAGGCGCCGTTGCCACCGCTGCACTGCTTGCTGTCGGTGCCGACGCACTTGCTGCAGGCGCATCGCTCGATACGGCGGCCGATACCGCCTCGGCACCATAGAGGGGCGCGGTGAATGCACCGACAAGAACGAGAAGGGTAAGGGGTTTCATCATAAGGATCTCCTGCTGCACTCTGTTATCGGCACCAAGCCCCATCCCCTTAGCCTGCCGGGCGGATCTCATCAATACAAAAGGGAGCCGAAGCTCCCTTGTTGGCACGGTTGACCCGCTTACTTGACGAAATCGACACCCAGCTGGATATCGGCTTTCAGGGTAGCCAGCATGCCTTCCATCGCTTCCTGCTCGAAGGCGCTCAGCTTGCCGTAATCCAGTACGGTTTCGACGCCGTTCTTGCCCAGCAGTACCGGCTGTGCGAAGAAGGTGGCGTGCTCGCCGTTGCCTTCCACGTAGGCGCACTCAACAACGTTGGCTTCGCCCTGCAGACCCTTGATAAGGGAGAGACCGAAACGGCAAGCCGCCTGACCCATGGAGAGGGTTGCGGAACCGCCACCGGCCTTGGCTTCAACCACTTCGGTACCGGCATTCTGGATGCGCTTGGTCATGGCAGCCACTTCTTCAGCGGTGAAGGAAGCGCCTTCAATCTGGGAGAGCAGCGGCAGAATGGTGACGCCACTGTGACCACCGATCACGTTGACGCGAACCTTGTCGATGTTCAACCCTTTGGCGGCGGCCACGAAGGTCTCGGCGCGGATCACGTCCAGAGTGGTGACACCAAACAGACGACGCTTGTCATAGACACCGGCTTTCTTCAGCACTTCGGCAGCGATGGCCACAGTGGTGTTGACCGGGTTGGTGATGATGCCGATCAGTGCTTTCGGGCAAGTGGCCGCGCACTTCTCGACCAGATTCTTGACGATACCGGCGTTGATGTTGAACAGGTCGGAGCGATCCATCCCCGGCTTGCGTGCCACACCGGCGGAGATCAGCACCACATCGGCCCCAACCAGCGCAGGAGTCGGATCTTCACCGCAGAAGCCCTTGATGGCGACGTCGGTAGGAATATGACTGAGGTCAACGGCCACACCCGGGGTAACCGGGGCGATGTCATACAGGCTCAGCTCGGAGCCGGCCGGCAGACGGTTTTTCAACAGCAGAGCGAGGGCTTGACCGATGCCACCAGCGGCACCCAGAACGGCAACTTTCATGATCAACTCCATGTTTAAGCGTAGGTTTAAGGTTGTTTGTTGTTGTGCGCCCAACCTTAATGGATCCCCCCATAAAAAACAATCTGATAACAGTTGCAGTCACGGGTTCTGTGAGCCACGAAACATGCGGGAGCAAAAATTGGAGGGAAATACAAAAAGTTGGAGGAGAAGCACAGTTTTTCTGCACTTCTCCTTACCATAAAGAGGTAGATTTGAGGGTCTCAGGATTGGAATGCCAGCGCCCGTTTTTCACACCAGCGAAAACCAATTGTTAACAATCCGTTCATCGCCAGATAAAGCCCACCAGCCACCCCGAACACAGCCAGGGTATCGTAGGTCTGGGCGTTCAATCCCTGCGCCAGCCCCATGATGTCCATGATGGTGATGGTACTGGCGAGGGAGCTCCCTTTGAGCACCAGGATCACCTCGTTGGAGTAGGCAGGCACCAGATGACGGGCGGCGTGGCGCACCTTCATCCACAAGGTCTGGCGGCCGTTAAAGCCAAGCGCACGACACGCCTCTACTTCACCGGCCGGGATGGCATCAAGCGCCCCCTTGAACAACCGGGTGGAGTAAGCCGCTGTGTTGAGACCCAGCGCCAGTACGGCGCAGAACCAGGGCTGCTTGAGCAGCGGCCAGAGCGGGCTGGCTTTCAGCCACTCAAACTGACCCGGCCCGTAGTAAATCAGGAAGATCTGAATGAGCAGCGGCGTGCCGGTAAAGAGCAGCACCCACAGCTGCACCAGCTGGGTCGCCACCGGCAGGCGCAGCTCCAACACCCAGGTCATCAGGGCTGCCAACACAATCCCCAGCAGCAGGCTGAACAGGGTCAGCTCCAGCGTGGTGACCAGACCGCCCAGCAACGTAACGAGATACTCTTGCATCAGTTAGCCTCCGTAGCGGCGGGTGTAGCGGGCAGCCAGCCCGAGGCCATATTCACTCACCAGACTGATGGCCAGATAGATGAGAGCCGCAGCGGCATACCAGGTGAAGGGCTGATAGGTACTGGCCGAGGCCATCTGCGCCTGACGCATCATCTCGTTCACCCCGATAAGCGACACCAGCGCGGTATCTTTCAGCAGCACCAGCCACTGGTTGCCGAGGCCCGGCAAGGCGTGGCGCCACGCCTGCGGCAACACGATGCGAAAGAAGATGTGGCTCTTGCCAAGCCCCAGCGCCAGCGCCGCCAGCCGTTGACCTGAAGGCACCGCATTGAGCGCCGCCCGCAGGGTCTGGGTCGCATAGCTGGCGAACAGCAGGGAGAGCGCCAGCACGCCACAGGCAAACGGGCTGAACTCCACATACTCGCCAGTGATGAGGAACAACACCTGGGTCGAGCCGAAGTAGATGAACAGCACCACCAGCAACTCGGGCAGGCCACGGATCAGCGTGGTCAGGGTGGCCACCGGCCACACCAGCGCACGCTGCTTGCTGAGCTCGGCGGCACTGAACGCCAGTGCCAATACCATGCCCCCGACCAGTGATGCCAGGGCCAGCCCGAGGGTCATCCAGGCTGCATCCAACAACAGGCTCAACATGGCTTACTGCGCGAAGTATTTGTCGAAGATTTTCTGATAGGTGCCGTTGGCCTTGATCTCCGCCAGCCCCTTGTTCAGCTGGGTCAGCAGCTCCTGATTGCCCTTGGCGACCGCGATGCCAAAGCCGGTACCGAAGTACTTGGCATCGGTCACTGGCGTACCCACCACCGCATACTCCTTGTGCTGCTTCAGCCAGTCGGCAGCAACGGCGGTATCAGCAAACACACCGTCGGTACGGCCATTCATCATGTCGAGGAAGGCGCTCTGGTAGCTGGCGTACGGCACGGTCAGCAGACCCTTGCTCACCCAGTTATCCACCAGATAGGACTGGTGAGAAGTACCGTTCTGCACACCGACTGTCTTGTCGACCATCTCTTCCGGCCCCTTGAAGGCCCCTTTCTTGGCGACGAATACTGCCGAGTTCTCGTAATAGATGTCGGAGAAATCGACCTGAGCGGCCCGCTCCGGGGTCACGTCCATGGCGGCGATGGCGGCATCATAGCGACGGAATTTCAGGCTGGGGATCAGGCTGTCAAAGGCCTGGTTGTGGAAGCTGCACTCCAGCTTGGCCTGCTCGCAGATGGCGCGGGCCAGATCGATGTCAAAACCCTGAAACTCGTTCTTGTCATCCAGGTATTCGAACGGCGCGTAGGTGGCCTCGGTGGCGAACTTGATCTCTTTGGCCATGACGGAGGTACTCAACAGGCCCATGGCAGCAACCAACAACAGACTCTTTTTCATGACAGCTTCCTTATCGATTCAATATCAATGCATCAAGAATTCGGCAAACCGGCTGGTTTGCGGGGATTGGAAAATGGCAGCGGTGCCGGATTCGATGATCCGCCCCTTCTCCAGATAAATCACCTGACTGGCCACCTTGCGGGCAAAGTCAACCTCGTGGGTCACCACCACCTGGGTAATGCCGGTCTGGCTCAGGTTACGGATGATCTCGGCCACCTCCTTGGTGATCTCGGGATCGAGGGCGGCAGTCGGTTCGTCAAACAGCAGCACTTCCGGGTCCATCATCAGGGTACGGGCAATGGCCACCCGCTGCTGCTGACCGCCGGAGAGACGGGCAGGCCAGGCATCGCGCTTGTCGGCCAGTTGCAGCTGAGCCAGCAGGTAGGCCCCCTTCTCGATGGCGGCCGCCTTGCTCATGCCGAGCACCTTGACCGGCGCTTCAATCAGATTCTCCATCACAGTGAGATGTGGCCAGAGATTGTACTGCTGGAACACCATGCCCACCTTGCGACGCAGCAGTTGGGACTGGCGGTTGAATTCGGCAGCAGAGAGGGAATTCGGGAAAGAAAATTCACTTTCGCCAATCCGCAGAACACCCGCATCCGGGGTATCCAGCAGGTTCATCATCCGTAGCAGGGAACTCTTGCCAGCACCGCTCGGGCCCAGCAACACCAAGGTTTCACCGGGGGATGTCCGAAAGCTGACCTGTTGCAGAACCGGCACCTTGTGCCAGGATTTTTCGATACCTATTAATTCAATACCCATACAGCCCAATTGAATAAGTTTTCAAAATTTCATCCCGATTCTATCCCTAATAAAGGTTGATGCAAGCCATTTTTGAATCAATATGCAGAACAAGCGCCGCTTCCTTGCAAAAAACGGCATATGAATGCAAAATGGCCCCGCTGTTCGTATCTGCCGCCTGTATCGCACAGGCCGCCACACCTCCTCATTCGTGAGACCAAGATGAAACACAACGACAAGCAAGAAAAACTGGCCAAGGCCTTTAAAGCCTTGCTGAAAGAAGAGCGCTTTGGCTCCCAGGCAGAAATCGTCACCGCCCTGCAAGAGCTGGGCTTCGAGAACATCAACCAGTCCAAGGTATCGCGCATGCTGAGCCGCTTCGGCGCCGTTCGCACTCGCAACGCCAAGATGGAGATGGTCTACTGCCTGCCGGTGGAACTGGGCGTGCCCACCACCTCCAGCCCGCTCAAGAATCTGGTACTGGACGTCGATCACAACGGCGCACTGGTGGTGATCCACACCAGCCCTGGCGCAGCCCAGCTGATCGCCCGCCTGCTCGACTCCCTCGGCAAGGCAGAGGGGATCCTCGGCACCATCGCCGGTGATGACACCATCTTCATCACCCCGACCAGCGACACCGATATCGAAGAGCTCTATCTCTCCGCCCTCGAGTTGTTCGAACAGACGCCGTAATGGCCGCAACCGCGTCATAGCGGTCACGCCAGAACGAAAAATCCCGGCCAAGGCCGGGATTTTTGTTTTCTGAGTCTTCGTCAGGCGGGCTTATTTGCCCTGCGCCATCAAAAAACCTTCCGATGGGGCGAAGAAAGCCGCGCCGGTCACTGCCCTGGTGAAGCGCAGCAGGTGGTCGAAGTGGCTACCCTCCCCCTTGTACATGCTGGCCAGCATGGCGTTGAAGTGCTGCGGTGTGCGGCAGCAGGAGATGAAGTAGAGCCCCTGCTCGGTCATGGTGCCCCAGGGCATGCTCTGGCGCAGGATCTCCATGGACTCCCCTTTCGGAGTCTTGAGATTGACCCGCTTGATGTGGGCGGTCAGCGGTTTGGCGGCAGACTCATACTCGATATTGTCGGGCTTGGTACGACCGATAATGTCTTCCTGCTCTTTTTGCGCCAGCTTCTCCCAGTCGCTCATGGCGTGGACCCAGCGCTGGACGTGAATGTAGGAGCCACCAGCAAACTCGCCATCAGCCAGCAGCGCCACTTCGGCACGGTGTTCATCCTGCGGGTTCTCGGTGCCATCGACGAAACCGGTCAGGTCACGGCAATCCAGATTGCGGAAACCGCGCACCTCTTCGGCCAGCTCGACCAGTCCGGCCAGCAGCGCCATCACACGGTGACCGGCGTGGTGCAGCACATCCACCCGATCGGCGCGCAGCTGAATAAAGAGATCAAACGGGGTGTTGGGGGCTTCCTGACCGTTGGCGGATTGCGCCATAAAGCTGCGGAACTGGGGCGGACGGGCGGCAGGGTAGAGACCATCCCAAGCATCGGCGCCAACGGCAACCAGACCGCTGAAACCGGCATCGGGGAAATCGGCGGCGACCGCCTGCCACAAGGCGGGCAGTTTGGCCAGACGGCCGACCAGCTCGGCGGCATCGCCGGTACGATTGAACATCAGATAGAGGGCGTGCAGATTCGGCTCTGCACAGATCCCGGCTTGGGCTTTCATATATCTCTCCCCTGAGTAGGCGTTAGCGTTACGGGCTATTTGCGTTGCGCGATTATAAACCAGAGTGGATCCAGTTCTTTGATTTCACGACGATATCACGCGTTCAGGGCAAAGGGTCAAACAACACTAGCTCATGGGGGGCAACCTTGATCCGTGCCTGCATCCCATCAAGGGGCTCGCCAATGCTCGCCTCCAGCTGCAGATCGCCACACTCGAACAGCACCCGGCAGTGGTGGCCGAGGAACTGCTGCTCCACCACCTTGAGCTCGCCATCTGCGGCGCTCTCCAGCAGCAGTTGCTGGGGTCTGAGCATCAGCTGCAACTGCTCGCCCACCGCCCGGCCATGAGGCTCGCTGCCACAGATGACCCCGAGCGCCGTCTGCACGCAGTGGCTGTCCACCACCTCGGCAGCCAGATAGTTGACCCCGCCGAGAAACTCCGCAACGAAGCGGTTTT
This sequence comes from Aeromonas sp. 603607, assembly GCF_049171595.1. Taxonomy (NCBI): domain Bacteria; kingdom Pseudomonadati; phylum Pseudomonadota; class Gammaproteobacteria; order Aeromonadales; family Aeromonadaceae; genus Aeromonas; species Aeromonas sp. 603607. Next base: position 87,375 of record NZ_JAAKOV010000005.1, on the reverse strand, counting down.
GCGGACGGCGATAGAGCTGCTCCGGCTGGCCCACCTGTTCGATGTGACCGGCGCGAAACAGCGCTAGCCGATCGGCGAAGGCAAACGCCTCCTCCTTGCTGTGGCTGACGAAGATGGCGCCAATCCCTTGCTGCTTGAGCAGGGCGCGGATCTCGAGGATCAACTTCATCCGCACCTGGGTGTCGATGTTGGAGAAGGGTTCATCCAGCAGCATCAGCCGCGGCTTGCACACCAGCGCCCTGGCTATGGCTACCCGCTGCTGCTGGCCGCCGGAGAGCTGGTGCGGATAGCGATCCCCCAGCCCCTGCAGATTGACCAGCGCCAGCGCCTCGTCCACCTGCTGCTGGCGGGCACTGCGGTCGAGTTTGGTCAGACCGAAGCCGACGTTGTCGGCCACCGTCAGGTGGGGAAAGAGGGCGTAATCCTGAAAGATCATCCCGATATTGCGCGCCTCGGGCGGCACGCTGGCACCGGGCCCGTCGAGCAGGGTATCGCCGAGGCGAATCGAGCCCTCAGCCAACGGCAGCAGCCCTGCGATGGCCTTGAGCAGCGTGGTCTTGCCGCAGCCACTGGCCCCCAGCAGGCAGACGATCTCGTTGTCGGCCACCGTCAGGGAGAGCTGCTCCAGCACATTGCGGCCGTTGTAACGGCAGCTGACATTTTCAACCTGCAAACAGGACAAGGCTGACTTCCTCTCGTTTCTGGCGGCGCACTGCCTTTCGGTTCAGCACACCGCATGCTATTTCATTGACCGACGCGGCGACTCAGTGGCCCGGACTGTCCAGAGTGCGGTTGACCCAGATCAGCGGCAACAGCCCCACCAGCACGATGACGATGGCCCCGAGCGCGCCGCGCTCCAGCATCTCGTCCGAGACGAATTGGTAGACGTGGGTCGCCAGGGTATCGAAGTTGAAGGGCCGCAGCAGCAGAGCGGCAGGCAGCTCCTTCATGGATTCGATGAATACCAGCATGGCACCGGCAAACAGACCCCGGCGCACCAGCGGCAGATGAACCCGCCGCAGCATGCCGCCATCCCCTTGCCCCAGAGAGCGGGCCGCCATGTCGAGGCTGGGGGAGATCTTGCCCATGCTGCTCTCCACCGAGCCGATGGCGATGGCCACGAAGCGCACCAGATAGCCGAACACGATGGCGGTGATGGTGCCGGTCAGCAGCAAGCCCGGCCCCTGACGCCCGAGCCACTCGGCCAGATCGTTGATGGCAAAGTCGAGGGCGGTGAGCGGCACCAGCACCCCGATAGCGAGCACGGTGCCCGGCATGGCGTAGCCCATGGCGGCGATGCGCAGGGGCAGCAAACTCTTGAACCCGCCATCGAGACGGCGGAAGAAGCCGAGCAGCAGGGCGATGCCCATCGCCAGCAGAGCGGTCAGCGCCGAGATAGCCAAACTGTTGCCGGCGAAGCGGACAAACTCCGGCGTCCACGACAACTCGAAGTAACGCACGCCGTAATCGAGTAGGATGACGAATGGCAGGCCGAAACCGGCCAGCACCAGCCCCCAGCACCAGAGACCAGCTAGCCAGCGACTCATCCCCTTAAGCGGATAGCGCAGCGGCTGCTCATGGCCCATGGACTTCTGGAACACCTGCTGCCGACTGCGCGAGCGGCGCTCCAGCGCGATCAGCAGCACCACAGCCAGCAGCATCAGGCAGGAGAGTTTGGCCGCGGTGGCCAGACTACCGTAGCCGAGCCAGGTGTCGTAGACCGCCGTGGTCAGGGTGTTGATGGCAAAGAAGTGGACGGTGGCGAAATCGGCCAGCGTCTCCATGGCCACCAGCGATACCGCCACCATGATGGCGGGGCGCGCCAGCGGCAGACTGAGGCGGCGAAAACTCTGCCACGGGGTACAGCCGAGCAGGCGGCTGGAGTGGATCAGGCTGACTGACTGCTCGAGAAAAGAGGCGCGGGTCAGCAGATAGACATAAGGGAACAGCACCAGCGCCAGCACCCAGGCGGCGCCGCCAAGGGAGCGAATGGCCGGAAACCAGTAATCGGCAGGACTGTTCCAGCCAAATAGTGCTCGCAACCCGGCCTGTAGCGGGCCCGAGTAATCGAGCAAGTCGGTATAGACGTAGGCGACGATATAGGAGGGCATCGCCATCGGCAGCATCAAGGCCCACTGCAAAGCGCGCCGCCCCGGCACCTGACACATGGCCACCAGCCAGGCGGTGGGCACGCCAAATAGCAGGCTTAGCAATACTACGCCGACCACCAGCCCCAGGGTATTGCCCAGATAATCGAGCAGCACGGTATCGGCGAGGTGGCGAAAGAGATCTCCCTCAGCCGAGAAGGCAGAGAAAAGCAGGGCTATAACCGGTAAACCCAGCAGCAGGGCGATGGCCCAGCTGCCGGTCATCCATCCAAAATTTTTCATGAGACCACAGATGTTGATGGGGCCGTTGGCCCCATCTGATTACAAATCGAACTTCACTTCATCCAGCAACTGCAAGGCGTCCTTGCGGTGCTTGGCGTAATCGCTGACCGGTAGTGCGTCAGACTTGAAACTGCCCCAAGACTTGACCATGGCGGAAGGCTCGACTCCGGCCTTGACCGGATATTCGGCATTCACGTCCGCATACATGTGCTGGGCGGTGTCGCCAGCCAGAAACTCCATCAGCTTCTGGGCCTCGGCCTTGTTCTTGGCATACTTGGTCATGGCCACGCCGCTCACGTTGACGTGGGCACCGCGGTCAGCCTGGTTCGGGAAGTTGATATAGACCGCATCCGCCCAGGACTTCTGCGCAGGATCTTTCAACATGGCGCCCAGATAGTAGCTGTTGCCGAGCGACACGTCACAGATACCATCCTTGATCGCCTTGACCTGATCCCGGTCGTTGCCCTGTGGCTTGCGCGCCAGGTTGGCCTTGACCCCTTCCAGCCAGGTTTTGGTCTCGGCCATGCCGTGATGGGCAATCATGGAGGAGACCAGCGCCACATTGTACTCATGCTTGCCGCTGCGGGTGCAGATTTTTCCTTTGAATTCAGGCTTGGCCAGATCTTCGTAGCTGATGGTGTCGAGCTTGCCGAGGCGATCCTTGCTGGAGTAGATGGCGCGAACCCGGGTGGTCAGGGCGAACCAGCGATTCTCCGGATCACGATAGATGGCGGGGATGTTCTCCTGCAGGATCTTGCTGTCTACCGGCTGCACCAGCCCCTTGTCCACCAGATCGGTCAGACGGCTGATATCGACGGTCAGCATCAGGTCGGCCGGAGAGAGCTTGCCTTCCCGCTCCAGACGCTCGTTCAATCCTTCTTTGGCGAACACCACGTTCACCTTGATGCCAGATTCCTTCTCGAACTGCTGGATGATGGGCTTGATCAGCTCATCCTGCCGGTTGGAGTAGACATTCACTTCCCCGGCCGCCAATGCCGACTGAGCTGCCAACGCAGAGAAAGCCAGTGCCAACATCTTCATTTTCATCATCCATTCCTTGATTAGCTATACAGAGTGATAACGATTTCCGTTTGCATTCTGCATACATCTTATAAGCGGATCAAGAAAGCTCGCCGTCGCCACATCACATATTTAATCGCCCATAAATGAAAAGGGCCGGATGGAATCCCATTCGGCCTCTTCTGAGCAAAACGTTATGTTGATCAGGCTTCAATAAGCGCTCACGCCATCGGGATGCCCCGAGGTCGGGAGGTCAACAGATCTGTACGTCACGGATGCGGTTCATCACAGCGCCTCGTCGTCACTCTCGCCGGTGCGGATGCGCACCGCTTGCAGCAAGTCGTAGACAAAAATCTTGCCGTCGCCGATCTTGCCGGTATAAGCCGCCTTGCAGATCGCCTCGATCACCCCTTCCACGTTATCATCAGCGGTGGCAATCTCCAGCTTCACCTTGGGCAGGAAGTCGACCTGATACTCGGCTCCCCGGTATAATTCGGTGTGTCCCTTCTGGCGGCCAAATCCCTTGACCTCGGACACGGTCAGCCCTTCCACCCCCAGGTTGGCAATAGCCTCGCGGACATCGTCCAACTTGAACGGTTTGATAATCGCACTAATCAGCTTCATCTGGTTGCTCCCAATCCATGGTGTGTCATGAATCGGGTTTCAATTCTTATGCCAAGTATTTTTATTGTTTTATTTCATATAGATAGAGTTTAATGCCTGCGCCATTCGCCAGGCACATCCCCATAACCGGCCAGCACGCCCCATAATGAGGCACCATGCTGCAGCGGCCAGCGGGTATGCACCAAACAAGAGCAAAACAGCATGTTAGTTATCTCCAACAGCGTCACGATTCCCTGGCATGAGCTGCAATTTCAGACCATGCGGGCACAGGGCAACGGTGGACAGCACGTCAACAAGACCGACTCCGCCGTCTGGTTGCGCTTCGATTACCGCAACTCTCCCAGCCTGACGCCCCTCTACAAGGAGGGTCTCGACAAGCTGAGCGACAGCCGGGTACACGATGGCTTTGTCCTGATCCGGGTCGAGAGCCATCGCAGCCAGGACATGAACCGCAAGGAGGCGATGAGCCGTCTGGTGGAGTTGCTGAAGAAAGCGGCCTGGCGCCCCAAGGCTCGTCATACCACCAAGCCGACACGCAGCTCCCAGCGCAAACGGGTCGATGCCAAAAAGCGCAAGGGGGATATCAAATCCACCCGCGGCAAGCTTGTGTTGGACTAACCCTGGCCTGAGGATGACAGAATGAAATACAGCTTTTGCGACAGTGCCCGTGGCCCCCTGCTCATTGCCATCGATCAGGATGGCCTGCGCTATGTGGAGTTTGTGCAGGGGGAGCAGCCGGTAACTCCGACCGATGAGTGGCAGCGTGATGACCTGGCTCTTGCTCCTTTCGTCGAGCAGTTCACCGCCTATTTTGCCGGAAAATTGCAGCAGTTCGATCTGCCCATGGCACCGAAGGGCACCCCGTTCCAGCAAACGGTGTGGAACGCTTTGTGTGATATCCCGTATGGCGAGACCGTGAGCTATCTCGAGATTGCCCAGGCTATCGGCAATCCCAAGGCAGTGCGAGCAGTAGGCGCTGCCAATGGCCGCAATCCGCTGAGCATCATAGTACCCTGCCATCGGGTGATCGGACGCAGCGGCGATCTGACCGGCTATGCTGGCGGCATTCCCATCAAGCGCTGGTTGCTGGCACTGGAACAGGCAGGCACAACATTCGAGCTGGCCCCATGAGACAATGAGCGTCCCCGGAGAGGAACGGGACAATATCGCGACCAGAATGAAAAGGCTTTCAATCAGTGGCCACGCCTTGCTGACAAGATGAACAGAAGATGAAGAATCGCCTCAGAACTACTTCAGATTGAGCTTGGCATGATGGGTCCATACTTGAATGGCACGGCTCATTCGCTGATTCAAGTAGCACCCATGTGACGCTTCCAATCTGTCTTTTTCCCCGCGCCTCCTCTGAGGCGCTTTTTTTGTGGCAACACAACAGGCCACCACCCAGGCTGAATGGCCTGAATGCCACAAAATCTGCCCCGCCCAAAAACCAAGAGGCGAAGGATCATCCTTCGCCTCTGACGTAACAGCTGGCTACTCGCTCTGGGGCAGGAACTGCAGCTCCGGCGCCGAGGAGGTCAGCACATCGGCGCAATAATCCCAGGTCGAGATGCGATAGTGCTGCAGATCTTCATCCAGATGCAGGCCGTCCGACTCCTGATGGAACCAGCTGGCAAAACGGGATGGAGTGATGAGCTGGATCTGCTCTTCGATGGCGTGGCTATCCTTCCCCTCAGCCAGATCGCAATCCTCGATGACCCGCAGGGCATAAATATGGCGAAAATAGACCCGGCAGAGGATTTGCGGGGGTAGATCGATGCTGCGCGCCCGCCCCAGCATGATGGTCAGGGAGTCGCTCCAGAGATCCTGATGCAACTCGGCCACAACCAGACCGGGCGGTAGCTGGCGGGACGGAGCCCAAGGGACGGCAACCTGCCGAATGGCATTTTTCTGTTCCATATTCACCTCACGACAACTCGCTCCCTGTCTTGAGTCTATCTGAACCACATAGTCCCGGCGAAGGCAATCGATGGACAATAAAAACGGCAATAAAAAAGCCGACGTATCAAACGTCGGCGAATAAAAAGTGCTTACAACAGAGGATTCAAATATTCAGACCCGCGGGTCGAAAGATTGGTTCCCTCTTTTTGTAATTAATTTTCGGCGCGTTTAAACATCAGGGTATTGGCGTCCGACTCTTCCGGCACAAAGTAGTAGCCCTCGGCGTTGAAACCGGTCAGCTGCTCCACCTCGGTCAGACGGTGCTTGATGATGTGGCGAGCCATCATGCCGCGCGCCTTCTTGGCGTAGAAGCTGATGATCTTGAACTGGCCGTTCTTCTCATCCTTGAACACCGGTGTGACAATCCGCCCTTTCAGGCTCTTGGGTCGTACCGACTTGAAATACTCGTCGGAGGCCAGATTGATCAGCACTTCATCCCCCTGCGCAGCCAGCGCGTCATTGAGATGGTGAGTGATCACCTCCCCCCAGAACTGGTAGAGATCCTTGCCGCGACTATTGTTGAGCCTGGTCCCCATCTCCAGTCGATAGGGCATCATCAGGTCGAGGGGGCGAAGCACGCCGTAGAGGCCGGAGAGCATCCGCAGGTGTGCCTGAGCGAAGTCAAAATCGGCCTCGCTAAAATCCTCCACCGCCAAACCAGTGTAGACATCCCCCTTGAAAGCCAGCAGCGCCTGACGGGCATTGGCGGGGGTGAAATCTGGCTGCCACTCGGCAAAACGGGCGGCATTGAGACCGGCCAGCTTGTCGCTGATCTTCATCAGAGTGGCGATCTGGTCAGGGCTCAGTTGGCGGGCCCGGCGAATCAGTTCGGCGGAGTGATCCAGCAGCTCGGGTTGGGTGAAACGGGGGGTCACCAGCGGTGACTCGTAATCCAGCGTCTTGGCCGGGGAAACCACAATCAGCATAACGTTCCTTTCTGGCTAGGGGCCGAACAGCGGATCGGCCCCATGTTTCATTCATCCAGCGTCACATTTTCCAGTGTGCCGGACCCCAGCTGCTCGCGACCGGAGAGCTTGATCAGCAGCCGCAGGTCGTTGGCCGAGTCGGCATGGGCGAGGGCCTCACTGTAGCCAATCTGGCCGGCGCAGAACAGGCTGAAAAGCGCCTGATCGAAGGTCTGCATGCCCAGTTCGGCAGATTTGGTCATCACCTCCTTGAGACGGTGCATCTCTCCCTTGCGGATTATGTCGGTGATGAGCGGGGTATTGAGCAGGATCTCGAATGCCGCACTGCGCCGCAAACCATCGACACTCGGCACCAGTTGCTGGGCGACAATAGCTCTGAGGTTGAAGGAGAGATCGAACAGAAACTGGCGATGTTTCTCCTGCGGCACCAGATGGAGGATGCGATCCAGCGCCTGGTTGGCGTTGTTGGCATGCAAAGTGGCGAGACAGAGATGGCCGGTCTCGGCGAACTGCAGGGCAAACTCCATGGTCTCCTGACTGCGGATCTCGCCGATCAGGATCACGTCCGGTGCCTGACGCAGCGAGCTTTTCAGTGCTACATCGAACGACTCGGTGTCGATCCCCACCTCCCGCTGGGTCACCAGGCTACGGCCATGCTGATGGACGAACTCCACCGGGTCTTCCACCGTCAGGATATGACCATCGGCATGCTGGTTGCGATAGCCGATCATCGCCGCCTGAGTGGTCGATTTACCCGCCCCGGTGGCACCGACAAACAGCACCAGCCCGCGCTTGGCCATCGCCACCTCCTGCAGGATCCTGGGGAGCTGCAGATCTTCAAAGGTGGGAATGCGGGTCTCGATACGACGAATCACCATACCGGGCAGCTCCTGCTGCCAGAAGGCGCTGACCCGAAAACGACCCAGCGCCTCGCGGTAAATCGCGTAGTTGGCCTCCTTGGTGCGGACATAGCGCTCGAAGTGATCGCTGCTGAGGGTATCCCTGACCAGCGTCAGCGCCCCTTTCTTGTCGAGCGCGTCTCCCCCCAGCGACACCAGATGGCCATTTACCTTGAGAATGGGCGGCGATCCCACCGTCACAAACAGATCCGATCCCTTTCGCTCGACCAGCTGGCTCAGCAGATCATCCAGATTCATCATTTATCCCTCCCTGGGTACAAGTCGCTTAAATGCTGTTGGGATCAACGGCCTTGGCCTTGGCATCGAGGGATGCCACCACGCCGCGACTCACCAGCTGCTTGAGGCTCTGATCCATGGTCTGCATGCCGTGGGTCATCCCGGTCTGGATCACCGAGTAGAGCTGGGCAATCTTGTCCTCCCGAATGAGGTTACGCACCGCCGGAATGCCCATCATGATCTCGTGAGCTGCCACCCGACCGCCACCAATGCGCTTGAGCAGGGTCTGGGAGATAACCGCCCGCAGGGATTCGGAGAGCATAGAGCGTACCATGTCCTTCTCCGCGCCGGGGAAGACGTCGATGATACGGTCGATGGTTTTGGCCGCCGACGAGGTGTGCAGGGTGCCAAACACCAGGTGACCGGTTTCGGCGGCAGTCATGGCCAGACGAATGGTCTCAAGGTCGCGCATCTCGCCAACCAGAATGATGTCCGGGTCTTCCCGCAGGGCCGAGCGCAGGGCGTTGCTGAAGCTCTTGGTATCACGGTGTACTTCCCGCTGGTTCACCAGGCAGCGCTTGTTCTCGTGGACGAATTCGATGGGGTCCTCGATGGTGAGGATGTGGTGATGGAAGTTCTCGTTGATGTAGTTGACCATGGCCGCCAGGGTGGTCGATTTACCCGAACCGGTCGGGCCGGTCACCAGTACCAGACCCCGCGGGAACTCGGCAATCTTGCGGAAGATCTCCGGCGCATCGAGATCCTCGAGGCTCAGCACAGTGCTGGGGATAGTACGAAATACCGCACCCGAGCCGCGCGCCTGCTGGAAGGCGTTAACCCGGAAACGGGCCAAATTGGGTACCTCGAACGAGAAGTCGACCTCGAAGTTCTCCTCCAGCTCCTTGCGCTGATGGTCGTTCATGATGTCGTAAATGAGGGCATGCACTTCCCGGTGTTCCAGGGCGGGCAAATTGATCTTGCGAACCTCACCATCAACCCTGATCATCGGGGGAACCCCGGCCGAGAGGTGTAGATCCGAGGCTTTATGCTTTACACTGAAAGCCAATAACTCTGTGATATCCATAGACTTGTCATTCTCCCATCACAAGATCACTAACGAAATATGAACCAGATTGCCCAGCACCTGTTTCAGGTAAAGGAACGTATTGCCCAGGCCGCCGAACGGGCTAGCCGCAACCTGCAGCAGATCCGCCTGCTGGCCGTGAGCAAGACCAAGCCGGTCGAGGCCATAATGGCCGCCCATGCCGCAGGTCAGCGCTGCTTTGGCGAATCCTACGCTCAGGAAGCAGCGGCCAAGATCGATACCTTGCGCCAGCAGCCGGAATATAGCGACATAGAGTGGCACTTTATCGGCCCTTTGCAATCGAACAAATCCAAACTGGTCGCCGAACGGTTTGACTGGGTGCAGAGCGTGGATCGGGACAAGCTGATCGACCGCCTCAACAACCAGCGCCCAACTACAATGGCACCGCTAAATGTTTGTCTGCAAATCAATATTAGCGGAGAGAGCAGCAAATCCGGAACGTCGGAACAAGAGATTTTCCGCCTTGCCGAGCAGGTCTCTCAAAGTGAGCGACTGGTGCTGCGGGGACTGATGGCCATTCCAGAGCACACCAGTGACGAGCGCGTACTGGCCGCCCAAATGACCCGCATGCAGACTCTGTTCACCGAGCTTGCGCGACAATACCCCACGGTGGATACCCTCTCGATGGGCATGACCGAGGATCTTGAACTGGCGATAGCCCACGGCAGCACCATGGTGCGGGTCGGCACCGCCATCTTCGGCGCCCGTGACTACTCATAGGCAAGGCCAGCGGATAACCCATACGTCCGCCTCTTGCCGCGACTTCATCAACAGGAGCGTTTGATGGAACACCGAATTCTGGCGTCAGGTGGTGCAGGCAGCGCCAACCCCGCCGCGACCCCATGTGCAACAGGAGCATCTGATGCAGCATAGAACGCTGGCCTTTATCGGCGCGGGCAACATGAGCCGCAGCATCATCGCCGGACTGGTCAAGGCGGGTTATCCCGCCGGGCAGATCACGGCCGCCAACCCCAGTCTGCCCAAGCTGGAGACGCTGGCGAGCGAACATGGCATTCGCATCACCCAGAGTAATGCCGAGGCGGCCCGAGGCGCCGAAGTGATCGTGCTGGCAGTCAAGCCGCAGCTGATGGCAGGCATGCTGGCCGCTCTGGTTGCCGAGCTGGGCTCCCTTGAGGGCAAGCTGCTCATCTCCATCGCGGCTGGCATCAAGGTGGCGCGCCTTGGCGAGATGGCCGGTGGCCATGACCGCATCATCCGCACCATGCCCAATACCCCTGCCCTGCTGGGTCTGGGCATGACCGGTCTCTACGCGCCCGTGCATATTGCCGCCGCGGATCGCGCGTTTGCCGAGCAGATGATGCAGGCGGTCGGCAAGACCCTCTGGGTGGAGCAGGAGTCCGGCATCAACGGCGTCATCGCCGCAGCGGGCAGTGCTCCGGCCTACTTCTTCCTCTTTATGCAGGCGATCGCCGAAGAGGCGGAGGCGATGGGTTTCTCGCCCGATCAGGCACGCCTGCTGGTGCAGCAGACCGCGCTGGGCGCAGCCGCCATGGTGGAGCAGAACCCTGAGCTGGCGCTGCAAACCCTGCGTGAGCAGGTCACCAGCAAGGGCGGCACCACAGCTGAAGCCATCAAGACATTCCAGCAGCAGGGGCTGATGCCGCTGACTGCGCAAGCCATGCAGGCGGCCGTTGCTCGTGCCACCGAAATGGAAACCCTCTTCTAACAGGAGCCCAGATGAACACTGCTTACTTTCTGATTAACACCGTTTTCGATCTCTACCTGATGGTGATCCTGCTGCGCGTCTGGCTGCAGTGGGCCCGTGCCGACTTCTACAACCCGATGAGCCAGATGGTGGTCAAGCTGACCAATCCGCTGGTGATCCCGCTGCGCCGCGTTATCCCGGGCTTTGGCGGCATCGACCTCGCCTCCGTGGTGCTGGCGCTGGTCATCGCCTTCGCCAAGCTGGCCCTGCTCAAGAGCATGAATGTGCTGCTGGCGGACTGGCTCAGCATCAGCCTGTTCGCCGCGCTGACCGTGCTGAAGAAAGCGGGCTCGATGATCTTCTGGGTACTGCTGATCCGCGCCATCCTGAGCTGGGTCAGCCAGGGCCGCAACCCCATCGAATACGTGATGCATCAGCTGACCGAGCCGTTCCTCGCCCCTATCCGCCGCGTACTGCCGGCACTGGGCGGACTGGATCTCTCGGTGCTGGTCGCCTTTATCGGCCTGCAAGCCATCAACTACCTGCTGGGTGACCTGTTCGGCCAGCTGTGGTGGATGATTTGATGCCAGCCGTCCTGCAACAAGGGGATGAACTGGTACTGCATCTGGTGATCCAGCCCAAGGCGAGTCGGGATCAGATCATCGGATTGCATGGCGAAGAGCTGAAAGTGGCCATCACGGCGCCGCCCGTCGATGGCCAAGCCAACAGCCATCTGATCAAGTTTCTGGCCAAGCAGTTCAAGGTGGCCAAGGGACAGATCACCATAGTGCGGGGCGAGCTGGGGCGACACAAAACCGTCACCATCGACAGCCCCAAACAGTTGCCGCAAGAAGTGAGTGCACTGCTGAATGACACGCAAGGCTGAATGAATCGGCCTGCGCCAACCGTAGATATGAGAGGGATGACAGATGAAAACAGCCTGGATGAGTGGCCTGCTGGCACTACTGATGACACTGCCGCTCAAGGCAGAACAGATGAAGGAGCTGGGGCCCTGGCTGGTGCACTACAGCGCCTTCAACTCCAGCTTCCTCACCCCCGAGGTCGCCAAGGCGTATGGACTGGAGCGCAGTCGCTACAACGCCATCATCAATATCGCGGTACAGGACAAGCAGAAAGTGGCGCAAGCCGTGGGGATCACCGGTGAGGCCAAGAACCTGACCGGCACCATCCGCACCCTGAGCTTTCAGGAGGTAAAAGAGGGGGATGCCATCTACTATCTGGCGACCCTCCCCTACCGCAACGAAGACACCTATCAGTTCACCCTGAAGATCATGGGCGGCGGGCAGCAACAGAACCTCAGCTTCCAGCAGACCTTCTACGTCGACTAAGTACCAAAATGAAGCCCCGACCAAGGTCGGGGCTTCATTTTATCCATATGACAAGGGCGCCATCGCTGCGCCCTTGTTACATCTATTCCGTACCGCAGCGATTAAAGGGCGAGGAACAGACCGGCCAGACAGGCGCTCATCAGGTTCGCCAGCACGCCGGAGAGAATGGCGCGCATGCCGTAACGGGCGATGAAGGATTTGCGCTCCGGCACCATGGAACCCAGACCGCCGATCAGGATCGCCATGGAGGAGATGTTGGCAAAGCCACACAGGGCGAAGGTCACGATGGCCTTGCTCGACTCGCTCAGGGTCTGATCCTGCACCAGACCGATAAAGGCGACGAACTCGTTGACCACGATCTTGGTACCGATCAGAGCGCCAGCAGCTTGCGCCTGATCCCAGGGCACACCGATCAGCCAGGAGACGGGGGCAAACAGCCAGCCCAGAATGATCTGGAAGCTCAGATCCAGCCCCACCAGACCACCAGCCCAGCCGAGCAGGCCATTGAGCATGGCGATCACGCCAACGAAAGCCAGCAGGGTGGCACCGACCGCCACCGCGATATTGAGGCCGGACATGGCGCCATCGGCAGCCGCTTCGATCACGTTGGTGGCGCGGGGGATCTCGACATCCTGATGGTGATCGACCTCTTCAGCTCCCGGCGGCACCAGGATTTTGGCCATCGCCAGACCGGCAGGGGCCGACATGAAGGCTGCCGCGATCAGGTATTTCAGTTCAACCCCGAGGCTGGCATAACCCACCAGGGTGCCACCGGCGACGGAGGCGAGGCCGCAGCTCATCACGGCGAAGAACTGGGAGTCGGACATCTTGGAAAGGTAGGGTTTGACCACCAGCGGCGCTTCCACCATGCCAACGAAGATGTTGGCAGTGGCGGAGAGGCTCTCGGCGCGGCCGGTGCCCAGCAGCTTCTGCAAGCCACCACCCAGCAGGGCGATCACCCGCGGCATGATGCCGATGTGGTAGAGGATGGCGATCACTGCGGAGAAGAAGATGATAACCGGCAACACGTTGAAGGCAAAGATGAAGCCCAGCTTGAACTTGGCCAGATCGCCGAACAGGAAGGCGATCCCCTCCTGACCATAACCGATCACGCTGCTTACGCTCTCGCTGACCCCGTTCAGCACGTGCTGACCGGCAGGCAGCCAGAGCACCAGACCGGCAAACATGATTTGCAAGCAGAGGGCAAGGCCAACTGTTCGCAACGGGATACGACGACGATTATCAGAGCAGATGACGGCAAGCGCCAGGATACTCAGGATGCCGAGCAGGGCAATCATAGGGACTCCATCAGGTGGGGCAAAAGATGGGCGCGGATTCTGCGCCTCTCCCCCCGTCACTGCAAGTCCGCTTGGTTACAACCCTGTTAGAAAAAACGTTTGCACGATATCGGTTGCGCCAACTGGCTGATTTGGTTCGATTTTAGTATCAGGAGAAATCAATAGTTCTTAAATGGAAACAATCATTCCTCACCGCCGGACAATTTACCCCCGAGCCAGGGGGCCAGTCGCTGCTCCCAATAGGGTTCGGGGCCAAAGCGGGCCTTGAGGAAATCGATGAAGAGACGGATCTTGGGATCCAGATGTTCGCGCCGGGCATAAACGGCGTGTACCGCCATCTGCTGGTTCGGTCGCCACCCTGGCAGCACAGGGATCAGCTTGCCGCTCTGTAACTCCTTGTCCAGCAAGTAGTTGGCAATATAGGCGATACCGAGCCCGGCCAGTGCCGCATCCCGCACCGCCTCCGCCATATCCACCCGATAGTTGCCCGCCACCTGCACCGTCTGGCGCTCCTTGCCCTGGCGAAACGACCACTGGTGATAGCGCCGCTCCCGACTCTGGTAAGTGATGCAGTTGTGCTGGGCCAGATCCTTGGGATGAAGTGGCGTGCCGTGGCTCAGCAGGTAATCCGGCGAAGCCGCCACCACGAAGCCAATGTCGGCCAGCCGCTGTCCCACCAGCCCTTCCGGCTTGTCCTCATAGGTGGTGAGCCAGAGATCCAGCCCCTCATCCACCAGATTGGTTCTGTGGTCGAACAGCGAGACCTCCAGCTCCAGCTCGGGATAGCGATCCTGAAACGCCTTGAGATGAGGAATGACGTGCAGACGACCAAATGATTGGCCCACCGCGAGATGGAGCACGCCGCTCACCTTGCCACGCCGCTCGGCGATCATCGAGTCCGCCTCCTGCGCCACCGCCACCAGCGCATGGCAGTGACGGGCATACTCCTGACCCAGCTCGGTCAGGACGAAGCGGCGGGTGGTGCGCTGGACCAGCTGGGCACCGAGGGTGGTCTCCAGCAGCGCCAGCTGCTTGCTGATATGGGATTTGGAAACCCCGAGACGACGGGCGGCGGCAGAGATCCCCTGCTCGCGCACCAGCGCATCGAAGATCACCATTTGAGGAAGACGTTGCAGCACAAGATAACCGGATTGAGTGGCGGGAACCCATTATTCCAGAGCCGCCCGCCAAGGGGTAGGGTCAGAGCCCCAGCGCCCGGGTGATCTGCAGTTTGAGGGGGTCGTCAGCCGGATTCTGGTTGGCGCCGTAGCTGGCGATCAGCTTGCCATCGCGCCCCACCAGATACTTGTGGAAGTTCCAGTTCGGCTCATCCCCATCAGCGGCCGCCGCCAGCCCCTTGAACAGTGGCACAGCATCGGAGCCCCGCACCGCTACCCGATTGAACATCGGGAAGGTGACCCCATAGTCGCGGCGGCATACCTCGGCAGTCTTGGTCTCGTTGCCCGCCTCCTGCCAGAAATCGTTGGAGGGGAAACCCAGAATAATCAGCCCTTTATCCTTGTAGCTCTGGTAGAGCTTCTCCAGATCGCGGAACTGGCCGCTGTAGCCGCAGTAGGAGGCGGTATTGACCACCAGCACCACCTTGCCCTCGGTCAGCTGACAGAGGTTGTGGCGCTGAGAGTTGTTTAGCTCCCGCATCTCCACATTGAAATAATCGGGGCACGCCGCAGAGGCCGCGCTGGCCCCCAATAACAGCAACAGAGTGAACCATTTCATCGCCAAGACTCCTTTTGTTTTGTCCATCATACGCGGTTACCAGAGCCGCAGTTCACTCTCAATGCAATGGAATGCCGGTCAGCCAGCCGTGGCCCCAGAACACCAGCAGCGCAGTGGCAGCCAGGCCCGCCCCGACGCTGATGCCGGTGCCCGTCCAGTTGGCCACCGGACGGGGATATCGCTGCCAGTCCCGCACCGAAATCCAGACCATGCTCACCAGCGCCCACAGCCCGATGCCGCCAAACAACACCAGAGATCGCGCCTCACTGTTGACCAGCAGATGGGCCACCGCCCAGAGCAGGGTTCCGAGCAGTTGGGGATGCACCAGCCAACGGCGCAGATGGTTGGGCCCCTGGCCGGAGAAAAAAAGGATCAGCGCAAAGGGCATCATCACCGTCATGGTCATCGGCCCCCACTCCGGCAGGAAGTAGAGCGGCAGCGAGCTGGCCGAGCGCCAACCGGCGATGATGCAGGCGATGGCGATAAACACCAGCAGGGAGAAGAGCCCCTTGTAGCGATTCTCACCCAGCCGTTCTCTCAGTCGCGCCCGATGGGCCACCGCAAAACAGGGGTAGAGATGGATCAGGGTAAACAGCGCAACCCCCAGGGTCAGCAGGAACATGAGTCTCTCCTTGTACTTGGTACGACCACTATGCCGTAAAGGGAGATGTGCGCCTATCAAAACCACGCTGACCCATGGAGTCAAAAGTGTGGCAAGACAAAGGAACGGAAAGAAAAGAGCCGATCACGATGGATCGGCAAATAAGTGCCAGGGCAGTCAGACATCTCGCGGAATGGGAGATGCCCCAAACGGGGATATTGAGTGGCCGATGGCGCGCATCGGCCGAACCGGATCAGCCCTTGAGCTGATAGAGCGCCGCTACGTTGCGCGCAGTGAGTTGAATATTGGTGCTGGCGCTCTCCAGCGCCTCCGGCAGAGACATGGCGCGGTTGACCACGGCGAATACCGCGTCCAGCCCGTGATCATGTACCACACCGCAATCGTCGGTCAGGCAACCGGAGATACCGATCACCGGCTTGCCGAACTGCTTGGCGCAGCGTGCGACACCGATTGGCGTCTTGCCATGGATGGTCTGGCTGTCGATACGACCTTCGCCGGTGATAACCAGATCCGCATCGGCCACTTCCTCGGCCAGTTTCAGCGCTTCAATCACGATCTGAATGCCAGGCTTGAGTTCGGCACCAAGCAGACCGACCAGCGCTGCCCCCATGCCACCGGCGGCACCCGCCCCCGGAATATCCTTCACCTGCTTGCCAAGGGCCTGCTCAATGCAGTCGGCATAACGGGAGAGGTTGGCATCGAGTTGCGCCACCATCTCTGGAGTCGCCCCCTTCTGCGGGCCAAACACGGCGGAGGCGCCTTTCGGGCCGCACAGCGGGTTGTTCACATCACACGCCACCTCGATAACCAGCTCGCTCAGACGCGGATCCAGACCGCTCAGATCGATGGTCGCGAGCTCACTGAGACCTGCGCCACCCAGAGCAATAGGCGCACCATCCGCTTTGAGCAGCTTGCCGCCTAGCGCCTGGATCATGCCGGCACCGCCGTCATTGGTGGCGCTGCCGCCAATACCGAGAATAAGGTGCTTCACCCCCATCTCCAGCGCGGCCAGGATCAGCTCGCCGGTGCCGAAGCTGGAGGTGAGCAGCGGATTGCGCTGCTCGGGAGCGACCAGATGGATACCGGAGGCGGCAGCCATCTCGATAACGGCGCGCTGGCCATCACCCAGCAGGCCGACAAAACCCTGCACCTTGTTGCCAAGTGGCGCGGTCACTTCGACCGGCAGGATGCGGCCACCGGTGGCATCCACCAGCGATTGCACCGTGCCTTCACCGCCATCGGCCATCGGCAATTTGACGTAGGTGGCGTTCGGCAGTACCTGCTTGAAACCAGCCTCGATGGCATCAGCCACCGCCATGGCGCTCAGACTCTCCTTGAATGAATCGGGGGCAATAACAATTTTCATATCAATTCCTTAGGCGAGGCCAAACACGCCAAACATCAGGGTGGAGACAGTGGCAATGGTCAGACCGACTGCAGTTTCGTAAGGGATAAGTTTCAGGCGCTCCCCCACCCCCATGTGGACGCTGCCACCGGTGGCATGGAAAAAAGAGCCGTGGGGCATGTGGTCAAACACGGTGGCACCGGCATGGATCATCGCCGCCCCGGCCAGACTGCTGATCCCCAGTTCAATCAGGGTGGAGCTGAATACGTTGGAGGCCACCACGGTACCGGCGGTGGTCGAGGCGGTCGCCAGCGACATCAAAGCACCGGAGATAGGCGCCAGCAGGTAAGAAGGCAGACCGGAAGCGGTCAGGCCGCTGATCAGCACATCTTTCAGACCGGAGTTGGCAATGATGCCTGCCAGAGTACCGGTACCCAGCAGCATGATGGCGACCGGCGCCATGCGGGCGAGGCCGGAGACCGCAAACTGGTTCACCTTGCTGAATTTACCCATCATCAGGGCACCAACCAGACCACCAAGCGGCAGTGCAATCAGCGGATCCACCACGATACCGGCAACAGGACGCAGAGCCAGCAGCAGGATGGCGACCAGCGGTGCACTGATGGCGGCGGCAAAGCCTGGCAACTTGGCACCGGCAAAGCTCACCACCTCATCAGCAGCAACCTTGCTGCCCTTGTTGTTCAGCCGCTTGGCCAGCCAGTAGGCCATCACCAGACCGAACAGACCCGGAATGATGCCCGCCGCCATCACAGAGGTGAGGGGCAGATGGAAGGCATCAGCCGCGGCAATAGCGTTAGGGTTGGGGGACATGACGTTACCCGCCTTGCCGCCGCCGATCATCGCCAGCAGGATGGCCGCCTTGGAGAGGTCGGCACGGCGGGCGATGGCCAGCGCGATGGGGGCGACCGTGATAACGGCCACATCCACGAATACGCCGACCGCAGTCAGGATCAGGGTTGCCAGCGCCAGCGCCAGCAGGGCGCGGGTTTCACCAAGTTTCTTGACGATGGTCTCGGCGATAGTGGTGGCAGCGCCCGATTCGATCAGTACACCCGCCAGCACACCGGCCGCCAGGATCCGCATCACCGCAGTGGTGATCCCCTGGGCGCCGCCGATCATCAGGGCGACGGTCTGGGTCAGATCGGCACCGCCAATCAGGCCACCGGCCAGGGCACCCACGATCATGCCGTAAGCGGGCGGCACCTTCTTCAAAATGAGGATGATGGCGATGGAGAGCGCCGCGATGGCGCCAAGGGCTGTAACCGGGATCATGACGGACACCTTCAATGGGAGTGAATGGCCGCCATTATGGAGATCTGCAATCAGAATGCTTTGGCTGATTAACCAAAAATCACATCATATAAATGTATTTTTTTGTCTAAATTCACAATCACAAGTCGAGATTAAGGCCGAGATAGAGCAAAAATTTGTCGTCTAACTTGTTGAAATTCAACCCGGTTATCTGCTCTATCCGCCCCAGCCGATAGCGCAGGGTATTGGGGTGAATGAACAGCGCTTCGGCACAGCGATGCAGATCACAATCCTGCAAGAAATAGTGGCGCAGGGTCTTCTGCAGCGCCCCCTTGCCATCTTCCCGGGCCAGTTTCTGCAGCGGTGCGCGCAGCTGATCCGCCTGCCAGGAGTCCGCCAGACTCCCCAGCAGCACCGGCAAACGGTAGTCCTCAAAGAAGTAGACCTGTTTGCGCGGCGCCTGCCGCATGCCACGGCGCAGGGTATCCCGCGCCGTCTGGTAAGAGCGCGCCAGCCCGTCGATCCCGGCGAAGTAATCGCCCACCGCGATATGCACCTTGAAGTGGGGAATGCGCGCCAGCAACTGCTTGATCCGGCTGCGCTCCTGCGCCGATTGCCAGACGCCCTCACTCAACTGCGCCGGTTTGAGCACCACTATCTCATCGAGCCCGTTGATGGCGACCAGATTGTCCCGCTCCGGATTTTCCAGCTGATGGACCAGCTCTCGCAGACGAGCCGGATCCGCCTCCTCCAGCGCCAGCACGGCCACCACCCGAGGCTGGGCCAACTCCAGTCCGAGAAAACGGGCCGCCTGCTGCAATTGATCGACTCGCCCCTCACCCCGAATGAGCTGCAACACCAGCTCCTCCTTGTGGCGCTTGTCCCACTGCAGCTGCTCGGTGAGCGCCGCCTGCTCCAGAATGAGCTCGGCGGTCATTCGCACCAGCTCGGCGTAAGCACGAACTTCCTCCGGATCGCCGGAGATGCCGATCACCCCGATCAGCTCCCCCTGATAGGAGATGGGCAAATTGATGCCGGGTCGCACCCCTTTGAGCTGCAAGGCAGTCGCTTCGCTGATCTCCACCACCCGGTTTTCTGTCAATACCAGCACGGCCCCTTCGTGACGCTGATGGATCCGCTCCGGATTGCCGGACGCAATGATGAGGCCGTGTTCGTCCATCACGTTGACCGAAAAGGAGAGGATCTTCATCGCCCGGCTCACAATCTGGCGTGCGAGCATGTCATTTAGCTGCATAGGTACTCCGCTGAACCAACCGGGAATAACCAGAGGCGATGACCAGTCTCTGTGGCTCATCCATCACATTGACCGAGAACGACAGGATCTTCATCGCCCGTGCGACGATCTGGCGGGCAAGGTTATCGTTTAGCTGCATAACATCTCCGGACAAGGGGCTGATCTGGCGGCGCAACCTAGGGCCGATTCAGAACACATGGGCGCAAAGATGCCACATCATCAAGACAAGCGAGAGGGGGATCGCTAGAATAGGCCACTTTACCCGATGTGTGCCCCGCCATGGAGCAGGAATTGCGTGCTTGCACCCGCCTGCCCGTGCTGGCCCATCCCTCCGATCTGGACTGTGCTATGGATTATGAATTTCGCCGCGACCCGTTTGGTGGCTATCGCGCCCGGTTCTCCATGGGCCATGAAGCCATCGGTCAGTGGCTGATCGACGAGGTTGGCAAGGATGAGGAGAAGCTCGACGAGCTCTTCTCCATCATTGATCAGCTCTCCAACCGCACCCGAGTCGAATACCGGCTCAACGGCGGTGACTACTCCCTGCTGCTGACCCATGAAGAGGCGGAGGTGAAAGCCAACGCCCTCAATATCGAGCTGGGTGAGGATCTTGACGATCTCGCCTACTACGATGATGAACAGCTGGCCATGTGCGGGCTGGAAGATTTTGCCCAGGTGCTCGGCTCCTGGCGCGCCTTTATCCGTAACGAGGATATGGGCTGATTGACCCAATGTCGGGCAAATGTGCCCTTTTGCCTAACTCAACAGGATTGACTATGTCTATTTACGATTTTGATGACGAACTGCCGGAAGACGAAGAACAGGAATCCACCAAGAAAGCGGCTGCACCTGCCAAGAAGAAAGGCAAGCAGGTGATGAACACTCAGGTCAACCTGAGCCCGCGCGATGCCAGCCGTCTGAACGGCATGCACGTT
Organism: Aeromonas sp. 603607; assembly: GCF_049171595.1. Classification (NCBI taxonomy): domain Bacteria; kingdom Pseudomonadati; phylum Pseudomonadota; class Gammaproteobacteria; order Aeromonadales; family Aeromonadaceae; genus Aeromonas; species Aeromonas sp. 603607. Next base: position 66,736 of record NZ_JAAKOV010000005.1, on the reverse strand, counting down.
GAAGCGATCGCCACGCTGGACGACGTCAGCCTGCCGAAGAACGTCATCTTCAAGGCTGGCCTGATCGCCCTGGGCGAACTGGAAGCCGGCAAGCGCGCCGATATCATCGCCCGCGTGATCGCAGAATCAGGCCGCTAATCGCCCCAGAAGGCATAAAGAAAGCCGGAGCCACTGCTCCGGCTTTTTAATTGGTGCCAATCTGCTCTGACTCAGGGGTGCTCACAGCGCAGCAGACGTGGCTGTCCCCAGGGAACCAGTTGGTCGTAATGGCCACTGGCACGTGCCGCAGCCAAGGCTTCGTTGAAGCGTTCTATCAGTTCGCGTCCATTTTGCATCTTGCGCGACACCAGCAAATAGAAGGTATCCCGCTGGCGAAAATAGGGGAGCGGTTGCAGATAGTTCGGGTCGCCGAACACCTGCATGCTGGCGTCCGCCGTCACCGCATCATTCATCGGCATCAGATCAACCCGTTTCCGCTCAAGCAGTTGCAGACATTGCACCAAACTCTTGGGGCGAGTGAGCCGCAATGAAAAACGGGCAATCACCTCATCTGCGTGACTGGTGCTCCAGCTGGCAGGAATACAGACTCTCAACCCCTGCCACTTGCCATCGAGTACCGCATCACTGCCACGATAGGTGAACCAGGAGAGGTGATCGATATGAATGGGGGCGCTGTAATAGAACAGCTTGGCTCGCTCACGCGTCCAGGCATAAGGGAAGGTGGCGGATGCCAGGCCGTTGCGAACCAGCTCGTAGCCCCGGTTCCATGGCAGGTAATCCACCTTCAGCTCGTCATAGCCAGCCTCGCGCAGCAGGGTCGTCACCAGCCGGGTGCTCTGCCCACCATCAGGCAGCCCGGCCCCGGAATAGGGCAAAAAATCTCCGGTTACCAGCGACAGGGGGGCGCATGACAACCATCCACACCAACAACAGAACAACCAGCCATAGTGCTTCATCGCCATCCCTCTCTTTACTCTCCAGTTCAGTATAGGAGGCTGACCCAAATAACCCGGTCTGGTTGCCTTTGCGCCAACGCCCCTGCTAAGGTGCAGCGCTTTTATTACAGAGGAGTTCCGATGTCACCCCTACCTGACATACTGATCTGGGCAGCACTGGCACTGGCCACCCTGCTCTGTATGGCACGCCAACGCCTGCCAGGTTTCCTGCTGCTTGCTGTGGCTCTGCTGCTGGCGCTCTGGCTGGATCGCATCACCACGACCGCACTGCTGGTGACGCTGGCAGCCCTGCTGCTGGCCTGGCGTCTGCCCACCTTCTCCGGCCATAGCCGCCCCCTCGCATGGTCAGCCCTGCTGGCATGGGCGGTGGCACTGACCCTGCACCTGATCCCCGGTTTCAGCAATCTCAAGGTGCTGGATCAGGTACTGGCAGGCCCCGCCAGTGTGCCATTCAACATGTATCTGAACCTCGACAAGCCACTGCTCTTCTTTGGGCTGCTGCTGGCCTGTCCGACGCTGCTTGGTAAGGGAGGCGCTATCCGCTGGCGTCCGCTGGCTCTGTTACTGCTGCCGCTGGGTGCCCTGCTGGTCATCGCCTGGCAGTTGGGGGCACTGAAACCGGAAGTGGGTCTGCCCCACTGGTGGTGGCTGTTTGCACTCAACAACCTGCTGTTCACCTGCGTGGCGGAAGAGGCGCTGTTTCGAGGCGCTATTCAGCAGGGGCTGACCGAGCGTTACCGCCCCTGGATTGGCATCATCGTGGCCGCGCTACTGTTCGGAGCCATCCACCTGCCCGGTGGCCCACTGCTGGCGCTGTTTGCGACCCTGGCAGGCTGCTGCTACGGCTTGGTATTCCAGCTCAGCGGGCGACTCTCCGTGGCCATCCTGATCCACTTCGCCTTCAACTTCGCCCATCTGGTGCTCTTCACCTACCCGCTGGCCAGAGCCTGACGGTCAACTGCGCGGCGTCTTGCCCTTGAACTGCTTGACGCTGCGTTTGGCCTGAGTACGGCGATTGGCCTGCTTGTCACGAGGGGGGCGTTTGCCCTCCCCGCTGGCAGGCTGGTCGGTGACCGGGAATCCCGCCAGATCTCCCAGCGGCAGCTCGCGGCCGGTCAGGGTGCGGATGGCTTGCAGCATGTCACTCTCGCCATGACAAACCAGCGAGATGGCCAACCCCTCGCGGCCAGCCCTGGCGGTACGCCCGATGCGGTGAACGTAGACAGGGGCACTGGCGGGCAAGTCCAGATTGATCACCAGCGGCAGCGCCTCCACATGGATGCCGCGCGCCATCAGGTCGGTGGCCACCAGCACCCGCACCCGACCCTCCTTGAAATCATTGAGCGCCTGCTCGCGCACCGCCTGCTCCTTCTCGCCATGGAGAGCAGCCACCGCAATGCCCGCCTTGGCCAGCTTTCTGGCGACCCCGTCGGCATCATCCCGCGCACTGATAAAGACCAGCACCTGCGGCCACGCCTGCTCCTTGAGCAGGCTGATGAGCGCCGGCACCTTGCTGCTCTTGTTGACCAGATAGAGTCGCTCTTCGATCTCGTTCACCACGCTGTTGAGGGGTGTGGCCTCGATACGGGTTGGCTCACGCAGCAGGCCGTTGGCCAGCGCCTCCAGCTCGGCAGGCAAGGTGGCGGAGAAGAACAGGGTCTGGCGATCCGCCGGAATAAAGCCGAGCAGCGCCTTGATGTCGGGAGCAAAGCCCATCTCCAGCAGGCGATCCGCCTCATCCAGCACCAGCAGCTGCAGACCATCCAGCCCCAGCAACTGTTGGATCAGCAGATCCCGCAACCGCCCGGGTGTAGCCACCAGCAGCTGTGGCCCCTGCGCCAGTTCGGCCTGTTGCCGCTCCTGCGCAACGCCCCCACACAACGTCACGATGCACAATCCCAGCGCCTCGGCCCCCTCTTTAAGCGCGGCAGATACCTGAATCGCCAGCTCGCGGGTTGGCACCAGCACCAGACCCTGCACCTGGCTGGAGGCAGGATCCAGCCGTTGCAGCAGCGGCAAACCAAACGCCAGCGTCTTGCCGCTGCCGGTCTGGGCCAGTGCCAGCAGATCCTGCCCCGCCAACGCCGCCGGAATCGCCAGCTGCTGGATGCGGGTCGGCGTCTGCAAGGTGGCGGGCAAAGAGGCCAGCAGAGCGGGATGGAGGGCAAGTTCGCGAAAGGTCATGGCGCTACGTTAACAAAGAGAAGTGGGAGGCGAAGTCTAGTGAGCGGGGGCCGAGAAGTAAAACCCTATCAATGATGGCCAGGCCAAGGGGGGGATTGCAACGGGCTGACTACACTTGAGCTGACCCATCACAGAGAAAACTGTCATGACCAGACACATCCCCATCCTGCTGCTGACCAGTGCGCTGCTTGGCAGCATCTCGCTCGGCCTGTCCGGCAGCACGGCGAGCGACAGTGCGGCCGAACAGGCCAAACCGGTGCGTACTCTTAACGCGCATCTCGGTGAGCTGCCGGGACTGATCAATGCCGACAAGACAGGACCTTTCGTTGATTTAGTGCGCGCCATCGACGATCTTCATCCCGATGTGACCATCAGGATCACCATCTATCCCATCGCCCGGGCCATGGCCGGAGTGATCGCTGGCAAGGCAGATCTCGGTCTGCCCGCCATCCGCAATCTCAGGGAGGTCGATATGCTCCCCTACCGTTTCAGTACCCGCAGCTTTGGCAAGGTGGCCCATGTGATTTACAGCAATACTGCCCATCCGGTCACCACAGATATGGCCTATGGCATAGTGCCCACCAAACGGGATCTGCTGATTGAAGCCGTTCCCGACTATATGCCCTTCTCGGTACAGCGCTCGATGAGTATCGAGCAGTCACTGCGCAAACTGTCTCGGGGTCGCATAGACGCCTTTGTCTGGGCACAAGAAGAGGCGGACCTGATGCTGAAAAATCTGAAGCTGACCAATATTCGCCGTGAATTCTTTGGTGATTTCGAGGATGTCTTCATCATCCAGAAAGGGGGGAGCGGGGATGAAATAGACGAATTTTTAAGTCGTTCCATTGAGCAACTCGCCGCCACCGGCAAACTGGCCGAGATCTACGAGAAGATCCACCGCCCCTATGTGGAGTGGCAACCCTCCCCACCCGCCAAGGCTGAACCGGCGACCACCCCGCCCGCAACACCCTGAACAGACAATTCCCGCATAAAAAATCCCGCCGAAGCGGGATTTTTTATGGCTTGCAGCCTTACAGCACGGCCAGAGCAGCGGCGTAGTTCGGCTCGTCGGCCACTTCTGCGACCAGCTCACTGTGCAGCACCTTGTTGTCACCATCCAGTACCACGATGGCGCGAGCGGTCAGACCTACCAGCGGGCCGGAAGAGAAGGCAACGCCGTAATCTTCCATAAAGGCCGCACCGCGCAGGGTGGAGAGGGTCACTACCTTGTCCAGACCTTCGGCGCCGCAGAAGCGGGACTGGGCGAACGGCAGATCGGCGGAGATGCACAGCACGACAGTGTTATCCAGCGCGCTGGCCTGCTCGTTGAACTTGCGCACAGAGGTCGCGCAGGTCGGGGTATCGACGCTCGGGAAGATGTTCAGGATTTTGCGCTGACCGGCAAAGCTTGCCAGGGTCACGTCGGAAAGATCCTTGGCCACCAGGGAGAAGGGCTTGGCTTGCTCACCGGCGACCGGGAAGTGACCAGCGACGGAAACCGGGCTGCCTTGCAGAGTGACTGAGTTGCTCATGTGTTATGTCCTTTATTGGTGTAGTAAAAATCCGAGTGATCAGTATAGGGGCGGCGGGACCAGACAAACACCCGCGAAGACAAGGGATATAAAGGGGTTGACCTTGGACTTAACACCAAGGTTTAGACTCCTTCTTGGTAATCAGGGATCTCGCAGGGGCGGGATCCATCAAGAGGGACTCATCATGAGCAAATCCTGCTGCAATCATCAGCACGCCGCCCCCATCAAGGCCGTCAGTAAGGCGGCCTCCGGCCAGAGTGAACATCACCACGATAGCCACTGCTGCGACAACACCACGCCCGTCAGTTGCTGTTCAACCCAGACGCCTCATGAGCACGCATCCCGTGACGGTAATGAATCCCCCGGGGATGAAGAGCCTCCCCGAGGAGGCTGTCACGATCAAGCGTGCTGCAGCGCCTCCTTATCACCAGCTCACGAGCATGAGCATGATATGCCCCCTGCCGACCCGCTGGTTGCGCCGGTGCAAGGCAACAGCCGCCACAGCTGGCAGGTATTGGGGATGGATTGCCCCAGCTGCGCCCGCAAGATCGAGACAGCCGTCTGCCGGGTGAGCGGCGTGCAGCAGGCACGCGTGCTGTTTGCCACCGAGAAGCTGGTAGTGGATCTGGCCCCAGGCCTCTCCCCGGATCCCGTCACCGCCGCTGTGCTGGCTGCTGGTTTCCAGCTCAAGGGTGCTCAAGCCACCAGAGCCCACACAATCACAAAGGGAGCAACACGCCAAAGCCCGCTGCTAAACACCCTGGGCAAATATTGGCAGCCCCTGTCACTGGCCAGTCTGATGCTGGTCGCCGCCCTGCTGCCGAAAGAGCTCGGTCAGCCACTCTTTACCCTGGCGACCCTCTGGGGGCTGTGGCCCATCTCCCGCAAGGCGTGGGCGCTGACCAAAAGCGGCTCCCCCTTCGCCATCGAGACCCTGATGACGGTCGCCGCCCTGGGCGCCCTGTTTCTCGGCGAAACCGCCGAAGCGGCCATGGTGCTGCTGCTCTTTATGCTGGGTGAACATCTGGAGGCCTACGCCGCCGGACGCGCCCGGGCCGGAGTGACCGCCTTGATGGCGCTGGTACCCGACAAGGCGCTGCGCATCCGTACCACTGCCGAGGGCGAGATGCGGGAAGAGGTAGCTGCCGATGAGCTGCGTCCCGGCGATATCATCGAAATCGCCCCAGGTGCCCGTCTACCTGCCGACGCCCGCCTGCTCGATGAACTCGGTGCGTTTGACGAAAGCGCCCTGACCGGTGAGTCTATTCCGGTGGAACGCCGTCAGGGTGACAAGGTGCCGGCCGGCAGTCTGGCTGCAGATCGAGTGCTGCGCCTTGAAGTCGTCTCCGAGCCTGGCAACAACGCCATCGACCGCATTCTGCACCTAATCGAAGAGGCCGAAAGCCAGCGCGCCCCCATCGAGCGCTTTATCGACCGCTTCAGCCGCTGGTATACCCCGGCCATGATGCTGGTTGCCCTGCTGGTGGTGCTGGTGCCGCCCCTTGCCTTCAGCCAGAGCTGGGACGAGTGGATCTATCGCGGACTGGCGCTGCTGCTGATCGGCTGCCCCTGCGCGCTGGTCATCTCCACCCCGGCAGCTGTTACCTCGGCGCTGGCCGCCGCCACCCGTCAGGGGGCGCTAATCAAGGGCGGGGCTGCACTGGAGCGATTGGCCCATATCGACACCGTCGCCTTTGACAAGACCGGCACCCTGACCCTGGGCAAGCCGCAACTGACCGAGCTGGTGAGCCTCAATGGCCAACCGGAGACCGAGTTGCTGGCACTGGCGGCTGCCATCGAGCAGGGCTCCCACCACCCGCTGGCCCGCGCCGTGGTCGCCAACGCGACCGAACAGGGGCTGACGCTGGCGGAGGCCCGAGACTTGCATGCCCTGCCGGGCATGGGGGTTGAGGGACGCATCAACGGTGAACTGTGGCAACTGCTGGCACCGAACCGGGTGGCGACCCTGAATGTGGAACAGCAGACACGGATTGGTTCGCTGGAGCGGCAGGGCAAGACCGTCGTGGTGCTCTGCCAGAGCAGTGGCGACCAAGCGCTGCCGATTGCCCTGCTGGCGCTGCGGGATCAGATCCGGCCGGAGGCAGCGGCCGCGCTGCAAGAGCTCAACCGACTCGGGCTCAACAGCATCATGTTAACCGGGGATAACCCCAACGCCGCCGAGGCGATCGCCACCGAGCTGGGCATGGGCTGGCGTGCCGGTCTGCTGCCGGAGAACAAGGTAGAAGAGATCGCCAAGCTGGCCTGCACCCGGAAGGTTGCCATGATCGGCGATGGCATCAACGATGCCCCCGCCATGAAGCGGGCCAGTATCGGCATCGCCATGGGGGGCGGCACCGATGTGGCGCTGGAGACCGCCGATGCGGCGCTGACCCACAACCAGCTCGGCGGTATTGCCGCGATGATCCGGCTGTCGCGGGCGGCACTGACCAATATTCACCAGAATATTGCGCTGGCGCTGGGGCTTAAAGCCATCTTCCTGGTCACCAGCCTGCTCGGCATCACCGGTCTGTGGATTGCGGTGCTGGCCGATACCGGCGCCACAGCGCTGGTGACCGCCAACGCCTTGCGGCTGCTGCGCAAGCGTTAAGCCAGCCGATAGCATCCCAGCCAAAAGCCGTCCCCCAACCGGGACGGCTTTTCTTTTTCCTCTCATTTCTCTCACGGCACCCCGTAAAAGAAAAAGCGCGCCTGCCGGTCGGCAGTCGCGCTTTGCTTACTCTCTCGGAGTTATCCCACCCTTGGCAAGGTGGAATTCAACCCGGGGGCGCCGAGCCATCCCCCGGACTCAATGGCTTGCTTACTTGACGCTGCACTCCTGAATGACGGCTGTGCCCGCCTTGACGCCAGCCGGGTCAACCTTCACCAGCACACTCCACAGCCCCTGCGGCAGGGTGATGCTGTTATTGGCACTGCCCCCCTTGGAGAAGGCGAACGAATAGCCGGTTTCAGCGTTCACCGCGCCGCCACCGTTGAGCAGGTACTCCTTGCTCCAGTCCTCGTTGGCGACCTTGAACTCGGTGCTGCCAGCGTAGTTGAACGCCGCCTGATAGATGGCGAGATCGCCGTCCATCCCCTTGTAGCTCAGCTGGTACTGAGGTTGGGCATTCCAGCCTGAAAGCTCACCCTTGACGAACAGGTTGTAGCCGAGCGGATTGCCCGCCACCGTATCCAACACCTTGCAGCTCTGCACCGGCTCGGTGAAGCTGACGCTCAGGGTCGGTTTGTCCTTGTTCATGGCGGTAAAGACAAACTTGTAGCTGCCTGCCTTGGCCAGATCGACACCGATATTGCCGGTTTCCCCCCCCTTGCAAAGGGTCAGCGGAGTGCCGACCACCAGCTTGTCACCAGCGTTGCAGCTGCCGTAGTTGACCGGCCCCCAACTGGCGTCAGCGATCTTGACGTTGGTGGTACCCAGCTTGTCGGTGCTCACCTCGGTAGTGAACTCGTACATAAAGTTGCCGCTGAAGGTCATCTGGTTGGTGTTGCCCCACTCATTGAGGAACCCCTTCAGATAAACATCGGTGTTGCCAAACGGTGGCAGGGTGCTCAGGTCGGTCTTCTTGCTGACCGGCAGGCCCGCGCCCTGTGCACCAGACTGCGGCTTGACGAACACGGCGGCAGACCAGGCCCCCAGCGTCAGCTGGCCGTTGTCATAGGCGGCGCCGCTGGCGATGCTGTCGACTGCGCGATGCTTGCTGCTAAGCACCATACCGCTCAGATCGATCGGCTGATCGTTGCCATCACGGAAGTCGCCGATGCTCTGGCTCTGGTTGCTGGCGTTGATCATCACCACCAGACCGTCGATGGCCGGATCCAGATCACCCCCGGCACTGACGCCATCATCCACCGTCATGACGATAAGGCCGGGCACCTGATCCGGGCCGGTATTGCGGAAGTCGACCCGCTTGATCACCTCGGCGCCACTGCCCAGACGCAGCAGGCGGGAGGAGTTGCGCAGCTCCGCCAGCTCCTGATAGAAGCTCACCATCTGCGCCATCTCGGCCGAGCCCGGCTTGGCATGCTTGCCGAGCACCTGCTCAATCAGCGGATAGTTGTCGCCATCCTTGTCCTTGCGCGGCAACCCCTTGTCGAAGTTGTTGTCGCCCAGGGTGTAGTCGACCTTGTTGTACCAGTCGCCCGAGTCATAACTGTCCCGCTCCATGGATTTGGAACGCAGCAGCTCGACACCGGCGTGGGTGAAGGGAATGCCCTGACCCAGCATGGCTGTCGCCAGCGAGACCCCCTGCATCCGCACCAGATCGGCTCCGGCAGGCGCCTTGTAGATCAGGTTGTCGAACAGGGTCTGGTTGTCGTGCTTGTCGACATAGTTCTGCACTTCCACCGGATCCTGGGCATAACCAGCGCTCTGACCGTTGTAGTCGATCTCGGCCCCCTTCTTCGGCATGCCATCCTTGTCGGTCAGCACGAACTCCTTGAGGTTACCCGCCATGCCGAGCCGCACCAGATCGGACTGGTGCAAGGCAGTAGCCAGATCCACCTTGCTCATTTCGTTAGGATCGACGAAAGCACCGTTGCCAAAGCCCTGGGTCTTGCGAATGGTATCGCCGCCGTCGAACGGACTGCCGCCGCGCACCGCATCGCGCAAGCGGTCCGAGAAGGAGCCGATACCGGTACCGCCCAGATGCTTCTGGGTCGCCTGCACGAAGCGCTTGTCATCCTGCACTTCGCCGAAGTTCCACCCCTCGCCGTAGAAGTACATCTCGGGATTGACCTTCTTCACCGCGGCCAGCGCCTGCACCATCTGATCTTTCGGATGGTGGCCCATCAGGTCGAAGCGGAAGGCGTCGATCTTGTAGTCGCGCGCCCAGGTGACCAGAGAGTCATCCATCAGCTTGGCGAACATGGCGTGCTCCGGCGCCGTGTTGGAGCAACAGGTGGAGTTCTCCACCGAGCCGGTCTCCGGATTGAGGCGCTGATAGTACCAGGGCACTATCTTGTCGAGCACCGACTTGGGGCCGAGCCCGGATTCGTTGGTATGGTTGTAGACCACATCCATCACCACGTTCATGCCGATGTTCTGCTTGATGGCCTTGACCATCTCGCGGAACTCCAGAATACGTTTGGTGCCCTCGGCGTTGGTGGCGTAGGAGCCTTCCGGCGTGGTGTAGTGGTAGGGATCATAACCCCAGTTGAAGGAGTCGACGCCGCGCAGGTAACCGGATAGCTCCTGCACCTGCGGATTATCCTTGCTGTCGCCCCCTTGCAGGTCGGCCAGCACATCTCCCACGGTCTGGCCGCCACCGCAATAGCCACCAAATTTGGATGTTTTCACATCCGGATTGACCTGACAGAGCTTGCTGAAGTCATCGCCGAGATTGGCCACCTTGGCCGGATCCTCGTTGACGGTGGCGATATCGAACACCGGCAGCAGGTGCAAGTGGCTGACGCCGCTCTTTGCCAGCGCTTTCAGATGGTTGACCGGTACAGAGTCGGGCTGGGTCAGACCGACAAACTTGCCGCGCTTCTCTTCATCGGTGGAGGCATCGTTGCCGGTCAGGTCACGAACATGGGCCTCATAAATAGTGATGTCGGCGGGGTTCTGCTGGCTGTGGGGCGCCTTGAGGCTGTCCCACCCTTCCGGTTTCAGGGCCGGGTCCTCGAGATCCACTACCTGACTGAACTCGGAGTTCATCGCGAGGCTCAGGGAGTAGGGATCGGTCACCTCGTAGTGCTCAACCTTGCGGCTCAGCGGATGGTAGACCTCCATATCGTAGCGATAGAACTGGCCGATCAGCTCGCTGCCCCCTTCATAACTCCAGCTGCCGCTGGCGCTGTCAAAGGTCATCGCTACCTCGCCACTCTTCTGGTGGCTGGCGTTGTAGAGGGCCAGCTTGACCGACTTGGCGGTCGGCGCCCAGAGACGGAAGGTCACCCGATTGCCCTCTACCACGGCGCCATAGCTCAGCTTGGTCGCCTCGGGAGCATAGAGCGCATCGAGGGCGCCGGCGCTCTGCACCAGGGTGGCTCCTTGCAGGATACCGTCGGCATCGGTGCCGATAGCCACCAGCTCACCCTTGAGCAGGGGCTTGAGATCTTTCCCGGCAGGCAGGGCAAAGGCGGCCGCATCCTTGAGGTGCGGATATTTGGCCTGCTGCTCGGCAGTCAGGCTGGTCGCGGTCAGGCTGATATAGGGGAAATCGAACACCCCATCGGCATTGGCCTTGATGGTGCCCGAGTCGGTGTAATAGAGGCGAACGTGGGGCTTGTCCTTGCCCCCTTGCCAAATCAGGGTATTGCCATCGATCAAATGAGCGCTGGCCCCCGCCACGCCAAAGGCGGCGGTAAAGGCTTCGGCACGGCTGCCAAACAGATCTTTCTTGCCCGCGACAATGGCCACGGTGCGATCCGGGTGCTCACTGAAGATCACCTTCATATCGCTGCCGGTCAGGTTGGCCAGATCGCCGTTGCGGGCGATAAAGTTGATGCACCCTTCCACCTTGTTGAGCGGAACGACCCAGGCCGGACCAAAGCTGTCGGCGGTGGCCGGTGTCTTGCTCTTGTCATCCCACCCGGTATTCAGGCCGCTATCTGCCGTTGCCTTGCAGGCGTCGTTGTTCCAAAGGTGCAGGCTGTAGCTGTCAAACGGTGCCTTGGCGCCTTTGGCTGCCGACTGGGTATCCACCAGTGCAATGACCACCTGATTGTCGCCGGCAACCAGCAACTCTTTCGGGGGATCCATCTTGGGCAGACGAGCGACAGGCCCATCGGTGACTTCAGGTGTAGGCGGTGTAGGGGGGACGGGGTTCACACCGGAGGCATCAGAGCTGTTGTCATTACAGCCAGACAAAAGCGCGAGCAGTGAGGCTGTTACCAGCGCCACTTTGGTCTTTTTCATATCCATATTTTTATAATTCCCGCTGTAGTTAGTCTCGATAGTCGAGCACCCGGTCATTGCCAGGCGGTGCCATATTAATCAGCGGTAATCGATTCAAATGTGAGCGAGAGGGCAAAAAAACCATCCAGTTTCAACAAGATAACGTTTTCAGACTGAAACTTCGATCCGGCTCACAGACCTCGCGGCCATTTGGCCTCATATCTGGAAAACGGCAGTCACGGGGTCAGAAAAGCAATGTCTGATCAAGTGGATAGACAAGGAGTAAGCAATGAAACGGATTGAAGAGCAGGCAAGACGACTCGATCAGGAGTATCAGGCGATCGGGCAGCTGTTCGACCAGTTCTGCCAGCAGGCAGGCGCCCTGGCCGAACAGTATCACTTCTTCAACTGGCCCGATTATGAAGACTCACCCCCGCTGAGCCGCGCCTTTACCCTGCTGGGGGAACCCCGCGAACTGCGGCTGCGCTGTCAGCCCGGTGAGCGCTCCGCCCTCAATGGCCTGATCCAGGTGGTCTCGGAGGATGGCACCATAGATGCCAGCCTCGGATTTCGCGCCGATGGCCAGTTGCTGCTGGAGTCCGGCAAACTGCTGGACAACCCGCCCGGACTGCTGCTCAAGTTGCTGCTCGGCGCAATCTGGCAACACAAGCCGCAGGCCGATCTCTCACAACAGGAGATCTAGCTGCGGAGCCAACTGTTGAGTCGTTCTGGCTATTGTGGCCGCAGCACGCATCCACAATAGCCTGTGTCGAATGAAGGCGTGGTGGATTTACACCAGAGCATCACTCCTCGCTACGCCCAGCCCCCCGGCAGCAAATGTCCTGCTACTCCGGTTGCAGCGGTTCCGCCACCTTGCCCTCCAGCTTTCTGACCGGCTTTTGCAGGATCAGGTTGGCCGGATAGGTGACCAGATCGCCGTTGTCATCACGCACCCGCACATAGAAGAGGCCAATCTCGGTGATGACGCCGGTGACCGAATCATCCTTGTCAAGGATGCGGATCCGGTCGCCAATCTTGTAGGGGAAGGCAAAGAAGATGGTGATGCTGGCGGTGATGTTGGAGAGGATCGACCACTGGGCCACCATGGCGACCCCCAATACCGCAAAGAAGGAGGACGCGAGCACCACCAGTCGGGAGAAGTCGAGCCCCCACACCCCGGCCAGTACCAGCAAGGTGGCGCAGCCGAGCAGGAAGTGGAACACATGGGCCACGTAGAGCACCCGGTTCTCGCTCACCTGCCTGCTCTGACCGAGCGCCAGCAGGCTCTTGTGAATCAGCCGCCGGATCAGGGTATGACCCAGCAACAGCAGCAGGGTCAGGCCAATTGATTGCCACATGGGTTACGCCTCCTTACCACCAGCGCCGATGTTTGAGCCAGATAGCCAGCGCGCTTGCCAGCGCCACCAGCGAACCACAGAAGACCCAGAATGCGGTCGGATTCTCGGCACCGGGGATACCGCCGAGGTTGATGCCAAACAGACCGGTCAGGAAGCTGGCAGGCAAAAAGAGCAGCGCCATCACCGACATCTGGTAGGCGCGGCGATTGGTTGCCTCCGCCATCAGATTGTTGATCTCGTCTGCCAGCACAGCGGTGCGCGCCACCCCGGCATCGAGGTCATCGAGCCAGCGCCGCAGCCGATCGGCGATATCGAGCAGACGACGGCGGTCATCCTCATCCAGCCAGCTGATCTTCTCGTTGGCCAGCCGCGCCACCAGATCCCGCTGCGGCGAGAGGTAGCGGCGGATCATGATGAGCTGCTTGCGGATCAGCGCCAGCCGGCCATTGGCGGGCATGTCGCGCATCAGCACCATCTCCTCAAGATCGAGGATCTTGTCGTGCAGCTCCTCGACAAACTCCCCCGCCCGATCGGTCAGGGCATCGCAGATCTCCACCAGCCAGTCGGCCGGCGTATCGGCGCCGCCCCCCAGCTTGAGCTGGTTGAAGACATCCTGTTCGGAGAGCAGCGGACGACGACGGCTGCTGATGATGAGATCCGGGGTGATGAAGATGCGCAGCGCCACCATCTCTTCGGGCCTGTGATCCTTGTTGTGGTTGATGCCGCGCAGGATCAGCAGCACCGTCTCCCCCATCCGCACCAGCTTGGGACGATTGCTCTGGCCGAGCAGCGACTCCCTGGCAGCCTCGCTGAGCAAGGGGGTCTGCAACAGCCAGCGCGCCGAATCGGGATTGCCGTAGTCCAGATGCAGCCAGCCGGGATGCGCCGCCGGGACTTCACTTCCCGCCGTCAGCGGCGCCATGCCACCCTTGCCATCCAGGGTCAGGGCATAAATCACTTCACCGGGCACCCGATCCATCTCGTCTCCTTCTCGTTTCATGTGCTGGCCCCAGCTTACACCAAAGGTTGGGCCGACTCAGCCCCGCGCCGGGAAGGGAGGCCTGTGTTAACATGCCAGCTCTCGTTTTCCATCCGCTTTTACTACAGGAAACCATGCCATGCCCATCTGGGTTGATGCCGATGCCTGCCCCATTCCGGTCAAGGAGATCCTCTACCGCGCCGCCCACCGCGCCCAGGTCGTCACCACCCTGGTGGCCAATCAGGGATTGCGGGTACCCCCCTCGCCCTTCATCAAAACCCAGCAGGTGGAGAAGGGATTCGATGTGGCAGATCATGTCATCGCCCAGCAGGTTCAGCCCGGCGATCTGGTGATCACCGGCGACATCCCCCTCGCCTCCTGGGTGATCGATGCCGGTGGCGAAGCGCTCAATCCCCGCGGCGAGATCTACACCCGCGAGACCATCAAGGCGCGGCTCGGCATGCGCAACTTTATGGAAGAGCTGCGCTCGGCCGGAGTACAAACCGGCGGCCCGGCCCCCTTCAATGCTGCCGACAAGCAGCGTTTTGCCAATGCCCTCGACAAGTGGCTGGTCAAAGGCAAGCTGTAAAGAGATCCTAAAGGCGCCCTGCCTGGGCGCTTTTTCGCCGTAACATCCTGATTTTTAAAATAAGAGCTGACCACAACCGTCAGGCTGGTAAGATGCGCCGCCATCTTGTCCACGCCGTAATCATCATGACCGCCCAAGGGCACCTGCTCTTCTCCGTTACCTGCACCCTGATCGCCCATAAACTGCAGCTCACTCCGGCACTGGCCGATGCCAGCCTGTGGCAGACCATCCCTGCCGCGCTGGCCAGCGCCCTGTTGCCCGACCTCGACCACCCCAAATCTGTGCTGGGGCAGCGCCTGCCGTGGATCTCGAAACCTCTGTCGCGGCTGTTCGGCCATCGCGGCTTCACCCACAGTCTGCTGGCAGTCGCCGCCGCTATCTGGGGACTGAACCAGAGCCTGCCGCCGGACACCCTGCCCATGGGGGTCAAGGATGCACTCATCGTCGGCTACCTCAGCCATCTGCTGGGGGATTGGCTCACCCCGGCGGGCATTCCGCTCTTCTGGCCCATCAAACGCCGCTTCCGGCTGCCGGGCTGGCCGCTGCGCAGTGGCGGCGCCATCGAAACCGGCTTTTGCACCCTCACCCTGCTGGTTGCCGGCTGGTGGTGCGGCTGGCAGCTGTAAGCCAGAAACAAAAAAGCCCCTGACGAGGTCAGGGGCCCAAGCAGTGGTGCGAACCACTAGAGGATCAGATCATGATGCCTGCGATAACAGCAGAGAGCAGGCTGACCAGGGTAGAACCGTAGACCAGCTTCAGACCGAAGCGGGAAACCATGTTTCCCTTCTCTTCGTTCAGCGCTTTTACCGCACCGGCGATGATGCCGATAGAGCTGAAGTTGGCGAAAGAGACCATGAAGATGGAGAGGATGCCGACGGTGCGCGGAGAGAGCTCGGCAGCCACCTTGCCCAGATCCATCATCGCCACGAACTCGTTGGTCACCAGCTTGGTCGCCATGATGGAGCCGGCTTGCAGCGCTTCACCACTCGGGATACCCAGGATCCAGGCGATCGGGTAGAAGAGGTAGCCCATGACGAACTGGAAGTTCACGCCAAATGCCATCTCGAACAGGTAGTTGATCAGGGCAATCAGGGCGATGAAGCCCACCAGCATGGCACCCACGATCACGGCAACGGTGAAACCGGCCATGATGTACTCGCCCAGCATCTCGAAGAAGTTCTCTTTCTTCGGGGTGTGGTGCTCGTCACCTTCGGCAATGGCCTTGATGTCGGTCACGGAGTTATCCGGCTCGTAGGGGTTGATCAGAGAGAGCACCACAAAGGTACTGAACATGTTGAGCACCAGCGCGGCGACCACGTAGCGCGGCTCGATCAGCTGCATATAGGCACCGACGATGGACATGGAGACGGTAGACATCGCCGTCGCAGCCAGGGTGTACATCTGCTTCTCGTTCAGGTGCGGCAGGATGTTCTTGAGGGCGATGAAGTTCTCGGACTGGCCGACGATCATCGAGCTGATGGCGTTGAAAGACTCCAGCTTGCCCATGCCGTTGATCTTGGCCAGCACGGTACCGATACCGCGGATCACCAGCGGCAGCAGACGGATGTACTGCAGAATACCGATCAGCACGGAGATGAAGACGATGGGCATCAGCACCATCAGGAAAAAGGAGAAGGCCCCTTCGTTGACCAGACCACCGAACACGAAGTCGGTACCCTGTTTGGCAAACTCCATCAACTTGGTGAAGCCGGCCGCGAAGCCCCCCACCACCGCCAGACCCACTTCGGAGTTCAGCATGAACCAGGCCAGCGCCAGTTCGACCACCAGCAGTTGGCCGATATAACGCAGTTTGATCTGTTTCCAGTTGTGGCGGTTCGCCAGCAGAGAGAGAGCAAGGACCATCACCAGTCCGAGCACAAAGTGAACGTATTCCATACCTGTAGCACCTGAGTAAATTGTAATTTTTGACCGGCGCCATCATAGACATTTGCACATTTAAAAATCAGATAGCCATCACAATCCCGCGCAATATTATGGAGGCAGGATAATACAAACGTTTTTAAATTAATTGTGCAATGAACTGATATTAATCGCGCAACACAGATAACATAAATCCTTTTAAAACATCATGTTGAGTAATGGCGGCGCCGTTTTCATGTTCTTTGAAAATATTTAATCAGCATTTTAGCAACATTCCCTGTGGCGCAGTAACTGTTCGTGGAATATTTCCCAATCATTATATTAAAATACCGAAAATAGAAAACGTTTATCCACGATAAATAATTAGATGAGTGTTTGAAAAATAGTCCTTATCGCATTGTCGGTGCTCGTCCGCGATCGGTTTGGCAACAAATGAACCTTTCATGGCCCCTCATGGCCAGCCGTTCAAAAATCCGCCACATCCGGTGCCACATTCTGGTATGATGCGCGGCCTTAGCGCTCGCGCATCCCCGTTTTCTCCGAAATAGAGTCCTTTTGTGAACAACAGCGAATTTAGCAGCCTCAATCTCTCCCCCGCCCTGCAAGAGAACCTCACCAGCCTGGGTTACCTGCAGATGACCCCGATCCAGGCCCAGAGCCTGCCCCTGGTGCTCGATGGCAAAGACCTGATCGCCAAGGCAAAAACCGGCAGCGGCAAGACCGCCGCCTTCGGCCTCGGCCTGCTGGCCAAGCTCAACGTCAACCGCCTCGAAGTGCAGGCGCTGGTGCTCTGCCCGACCCGCGAACTGGCGGATCAGGTGGCTCAGGAGATCCGTCGTCTGGCGCGCGCCCTGCCCAACGTCAAGCTGGTCACCCTGTGCGGCGGCACCCCGACCGCACCGCAGTCCGCCACCCTGAGCTTTGGTGCCCACATCGCCGTCGGCACCCCGGGTCGCATTCTCAAGCATCTGGAGCAAGGCACGCTTGAGCTCTCCGGCCTCAAGACGCTGGTGCTGGATGAAGCGGATCGCATGCTGGACATGGGCTTTGGCGAAGATATCAACCGGGTCATCAGCTATGCCCCCCAGCAGCGTCAGACCCTGCTCTTCTCCGCCACCTATCCGGAAGGGATCGCCCAGATGAGCCGCGGCGTGCAGCGCAATCCGGTCGAGGTGAGCGTGGAGTCCCTGCACGAGGGGAGCGCCATCGAACAGAAGCTTTACGAAGTGCCTGCCGGTCAGCGCCTCGACGCCCTCACCTGGCTGCTGAGTCACTACCAGCCCAGCTCCTGCGTGGTGTTCTGCAACACCAAGCGCGCCTGTAACGACGTGGCCGACCATCTGGCCGCCAAGGGCTTCTCGGCGCTGGCGCTGAACGGCGATCTGGAGCAGCGCGAGCGGGATCAGGTGCTGGTGCGCTTTGCCAACGGCAGCGCCACCATTCTGGTGGCCACCGATGTGGCGGCCCGCGGCCTCGACATCAAGGAGCTGGGCGCCGTCATCAACTACGAGCTGACCTATGATCCGGAAGTGCACGTGCACCGCATCGGTCGTACCGGTCGTGCTGGCCAGCAGGGTCTGGCCCTGAGTCTCTATCAGCCGAACGAGGCCCAGCGCGTCAACTTTATCGAAGAGTACCAGCAGGCTCCGATGCCGCTGGGTGATCTCGACAGCATCGGCCGCGACATCAAGCCAATCGCACCGCAGATGGTAACCCTCTCCATCGATGCAGGCCGCAAGACCAAGGTGCGGGCCGGTGACATTCTGGGTGCCCTGACCGGTGAAGGCGGCATTGCCGGCGCCGACGTGGGCAAGATCCAGATCTCCGAGCAATACTCCTACGTCGCGGTCAAACAGAGCGTGGCCAAGGCTGCACTCAAGCGGCTGCAGGAAGGCAAGATCAAGGGTCGCAGCTACCGCGCCCGCAAACTGGGCTAAGGTTCTTTGCAAGCCGTTAGCCAGACCACAGGCGCCTGACAGGCGCCTGTTTCATATCTCCGATGCCGCCATGCGGCAAGACAGGCACCATGACCCAAGCAATCCAAACCGATGTGAGCTGCCAGAACTGCGAAGCCTGCTGCTGCCGCCTCGAAGTGATGCTCTTTACCGATACCGGCGTGCCGGACCGTTATGTACTGGAACGGGAAGGCGAGATACCGGTCATGCGCCGGCTGGACGATGGCTGGTGCGCCGCCCTCGACCGCAACACCATGATGTGCCGTATCTACGAGGTGCGGCCGCTGATCTGCCGCGAATTCGAAATGGGTGAGCCCGACTGCGTTGACGAACGGGACAAGTGGTTTATCAAGCTGGATTGACCAGGATCCTCGAATGCACTCACCACGATGATGTGCCCCATCCATGTACGAGTACGAGGTGCGACCGCTGATCTGCCGCGAATTCGAAATGGGTGAACCCGACTGCGTTGACGAGCGGGACAAGTGGTTTATCAAGCTGGAGTGAAACCCGTCCAAACGGTGAGCGAGGTGGTCAAGCGTTCGCAGGTTCACAGGGAGCGGTGTTGAGCTGCTCCCCCAGCCACTGGATGGCCGCTGCCTCCTGCTCGAAGTAACGTACCGCCCGAAAGGGTAATCCCTTGAAGATGTTATCCGCCAGATAGCGCTTGAAGCCCCCCACGAAGACCACCGCCAGAAACTGACAGCCACTCTCGGCACACCAGCCAAACTGGCGACGAAAACGGGCCAGCACCTCGGGCCCAGCCGCTTCAAACTCGGTCGCGACCTCGACAATCCCCCAGGGGCCATCCATCAATCCGGCCAGTTCGTGACGAAAGTGCGCCTCATAGGCCATGGCACCAGCCAGATTGAAGGGGCCACTCGGGCGGCAGATCAGCATCTGGCCCCTGCGCTCCATGTCAAATTGCCCATGTGGCTGCATGACTGCTCCCATTCCGTTACCACCACCATCGCCTGCAAATTGTTACCACAAGGTAATAATTTATAAGGAAAAGTCCAGCAGCAAACAGGCTTTCCCCAAAGCGTGATCATCCTATCCTGCAAACCGTCGGCACCTCATGTTACCGACACCCCGCACCGAACCGAACCGAACTCATGATGTGTGATTGCAGTTAACGAAACGTTACTGCTATTATCCGCGCCGCCACAAACATTCCACCTGCCGAAAGGTTTGGCACCCCAACAAGGATGTGCAATGAAAAACAGGGACTCGAGTCATTACCAACGGATCTGGCGCTGGCACTTCTATGCCGGTCTCTTTGTCGCCCCTTTCCTGATCCTGCTGTCACTGACCGGGATCGTCTATCTGTTCAAACCCCAGCTCGACAACCTGATGTACCCCGAGCTGATGAAGGTCGCCCCCGCCAGCCAGACCCTGAGTGCCGACCAGCTGCTGACCAAGGCGATGATGACCATGCCCGATGCCAGCCTGCGTAAATACCTGCCGCCTGTCGCACCCGATCAGAGCGCCCAGTTCATCGTCAATCAGGGGGATCGCGAGCTGACCCTGTTCCTCGATCCCGCCAGCGGCGCCCTGCTCGGCACCATGGACAACAAGTGGAATCTGCAAGCGGTGGCTCGCTCCCTGCACGCCGACCTGCTGCTCGGCACCACGGGGGACAGGCTGATCGAACTGGCGGCAGGCTGGGGGCTGGTACTGCTGCTGAGCGGCCTCTACCTCTGGTGGCCACGCAAGGGGCCCGGGGTGGGCGGCATCCTCTGGCCCAGAGTGAACCAGCGCGGACGCCTTTGGTGGCGGGATCTGCACGCAGTGGTCGGCTTCTGGGGAGCCGGTTTCCTGCTGCTGCTGTTGCTGAGCGGCATGACCTGGACCGGCTTCTGGGGCGATCAGTTTGCTGCGGTCTGGAACCGCTTCCCCGCCGCCATGTGGAATGAGGTGCCCAAATCGGCGCCACTGGCCCGCCCCCTCAATCAGGCTCACGAGCAGACCGTCCCCTGGGCGGTGGAGAACACCCCTATGCCCAGCTCGCAGCCGGTCGATGAGGGGCACGATCACGGTGCCATGAACCACGGCGAGCATGAGGGAGTGGTGATGGCAAGCCAGCGCATTGCGCTGCAACGGGTGGTCGAGATCGCCCATGAGCGGGGAGTCCAACCGGGTTACAGCATCACCCCGCCGATCGGCGCCACAGGCGTCTACACCATCGCCCTGTTTGCCGACGATCCGCGCAACGACGCCACCCTGCATATCGATCAATACAGCGGCAAGGTGCTGGCCGATGTGCGCTGGCAGGATTACGGCCCGGTCGCCAAGACGGTGGAGAGCGGCGTCATGCTGCACATGGGCAAGCTCTACGGTTGGCCCCATCAGCTCGCCATGCTGATCATCTGCCTGATGGTGCAGGCCAGCGCCGTGAGTGGTCTGTGGATCTGGTGGTGCCGCCGTCCGCAGGGCCGTCTCGCCGCGCCGCCACTGCCTGCCAAACTCCCGCCGATGCGTGGAGCCATCGCCCTGCTGATCCTGCTGGGGATCGCCTTCCCGCTGGTGGGCGCCTCCATGGTCACCATCTGGCTGCTGGATACCCTGCTCTTCTCCCGCCGCCCCCTCAAGGTGGTGCGCGCCAGCTAAACCGGCCAAAACCAAAAAGGGCTCCCATCTCGGGAGCCCTTTGTATTGTTCGCCTTGGCGAGCTGCGACCAGCTGTCAGGAGAGCGCCAACCCGATGGAGAGCAGCAGGCTGAACAGAAACGCGCTGATGGCGGTCTTCTTGAGGGAACCAGTCAGCACCTCGCCATCGTAGCTTTCGCGAAGGGTCTTGGCCGCATCGCTGAGAGGCTTCATGGCGGGCAGGAAGATCCACGGCCAGAAGCTGGCGGGCTGGATCAGGATAAAGGCGATGGTTGCGAGCAACGCCGCCCCCAACAGTACCCAGTGATAAGCGATGGCGCGGTTGCGGCCAAGGCGCACCGCCAGAGTGATCTTGCCGCTGGCGGCGTCGGTCTCGATGTCGCGCACATTGTTGATATTGAGCACGGCGGTCGCCAGCAGGCCACAGGCGGTGGCAGGCAATAGCAGATCCCACTCCAGCGTCTTGGTGAAGAGGTAGTAGGAGCCGAGCACCCCCAGCAGACCAAAGAAGAGGAACACCGAGATATCGCCAAACCCGCGATAGCCGTAAGGGGTCTTGCCGACGGTGTAGGTCACCGCCGCGACAATGGCCGCCCCCCCCAGCACCACAAATGCCAAAATCTGCAGCCACTGGCCGCCGAAGGCACAGCCCAGCAGCAGCAGGCCACTGGCCACCGCCGCCAGCGCAGTCAGCCCCATCGCCACGCACATCTGCTTTTTGGTGATAAGACCGGAGACCACCGCCCGCTGCGGGCCGATCCGCTCGCCGTTGTCGGCGCCGGAGACCGCATCGCCGTAATCGTTGGCCAGATTGGAGAGGATCTGCAGCAGGATGGCGGTCAGCAGAGAGAGCGCCATGATGGTGCCATCGAAGGCACCACGACTGGCAGCCAGCCCCGAGCCCAGCAGGATGGAAGAGCAGGCGAGCGGCAATGTTCGCAAACGCGCCGCCAGCAACCAAACAGAGAAGGTATTTGTCATTTTGTGATGGCCAAACAATCGGATATTGATCGTGTTAAGGGTTATCGAACCGGATTTGGGTATACTTGGCCCCGGAGAGTGAAGCTCCCGCGGGCGATTTACATGGACGAATGGGCAGATAATATATAGGAAATCATCGCCCTTTGGCATAAACCTACGGCATCCAGCTACCGGATCGCTCGTTACTACCCGGCTCAGACAAGAATCCATGTTGGCTCAGACCCATATCAAGCAACAACTGGACGCCCTGCGTCACAGCAACGTCAGCGGCTTCGTACGGTTGCGAGTGGCGATCGAAATCCGCTCCTTTCTGGGCTGGCTCGCGGCGCAAACCCTCTATCCCCGCATCTACTGGCAGGCCCGTGGAGAGGCTCGTCCCGAGTATGTCGCGCTAGGCGCCATCCATGAACTGACCGAACCGCACGCCATCAAGCAGGTGTGCACTAACACAGCCAACCAGCATCATGACGACAGCCCTCGCTACTATGGCGGGCTGGCGTTCGATCCGGCCCAATCCGGCTGGCAAGGGTTTGGCCCCTGCCGTTTCGTGCTGCCCCGCATCGAGCTGGTGCGCCGTGGCGAGTGCGTCAGTCTCTGCCTCAACCTATGGCTGGATGAAAACAATCTCGAGGCCGAACTGCAGGCGGCCGAAGCCGCCCTCGATGCCCTGCGCCCGGAAGCCCCGCTGCCCGCCCTGCAAAAGCAGCCCTGGCAGCGACAGGATTGCCCCGGCCCCGCCCAGTGGCAAACGCTGGTGGAGCGCGTCACAGCCCCCGATTTTCAGGCCCACACTCCCAAGGTGGTGCTGTCGCGGGAGAGCGTGCTGACCAGTCCGAACCATGATGCGGATATCAATCCCTGGGCCATGCTCGACCAGTGGGCCCGCCACGCCCAGGACTGCTTCCACTTCGGTTTTCAATTCTCCCCCGAGCAGGCCTTTATCGCCTGTTCTCCCGAGCGGCTCTACCGCCGGGAAGATCGCCACCTCTTTACCGAGGCGCTGGCGGGCACCATTCGCCGCTCCGGCGATGAAGAGGTGGATGCCCAACTGGCCGCCGAACTGCTGGCCGACAGCAAGAACCGGCTGGAGAACCGACTGGTACACGCCGACATCCTGAGCCGTCTGGCACCACTGACCCACGATGCCACCCTGACCGAGCCGCGCATTCTCAAACTGCGGCTGCTGCAACATCTCAAGTGCGATATCGAAGCCGAGATCAAGCCCGGGGTCTGCGACTGGCAGTTGCTCGACGCCCTCCACCCGACGCCGGCGGTGGGCGGCGCTCCGCGCGAGGCAGCGCTCGCCTTTATCCGCGAGTTCGAACCCTACGATCGGGGCTGGTACGCCGGAGCCTGCGGCATGCTGAGTCGGGAGACGTCCGAGTTCTCGGTCGCCATTCGCAGCGCACGCATTCAGCCGGGCAGCGTCACCCTGTTTGCCGGTGCCGGCATTGTCGCCGGTTCCGAGCCTGTCGCCGAGTGGGCCGAACTCGACAACAAGATCGCCAATGTGCTCTCCCTGCTGGGATAGTCATTCACCCTTTTCACGCTACGAGAGCCCCTATGCCCACCCGTAAAGAGCCTGCCAGCGAAGAGTTTGCCTGCCCCCCGTTTTCGAACCAGCACGCCACCTTCAACCACGTCTGGTCCTCCCTCTTGCTGGAGGAGCTCTTTCGCCTCGGGGTGCGCGACATCGCGCTGGCCCCCGGCTCCCGCTCTGCGCCGCTGACCATGGCGGCCGCGGCCCATCAGGGCTTTCGTCGTCACTTGCACTTTGACGAGCGCGGCCTCGGCTTTATGGCGCTGGGGCTAGCCAAGGGGAGCAACCGGCCGGTGGCGGTGATCATGACCTCGGGCACCGCGGTAGCCAACCTCTGGCCCGCCGTGGCAGAGGCCCAGCTCACCGGCGTGCCGCTGATTATTCTCTCCGCCGATCGTCCTCACGAACTTATCGACAACGGCGCCAATCAGGCGATCGACCAGCAAGGGATCTTCGGCCGCTACCCCGTCTATCAGCAGAACCTGCCGAGCCCCACCCCGACCATTCCGGCGGCGTTTGTGCTGAGTTCGGTGGACCAAGCCTTGGCCAAACAGGCGCTCACCCCCGGGGTGGTGCACTTCAACTGCATGTACCCCGAGCCCCTCTACCCGGGCGAGCACTATCAGGATTTCTCCGACTATCTGGCCCCCCTCGGTGACTGGCTCGGCTCGCGCAAGCCATGGAGCCCGTGGCAGCAAAACGAGCCGAACTGCCCACCTCAGGCAGAGTGGGAAAGCTTTCGGCAACAGCGCGGCATCGTTGTAGCTGGCCGCATTACCGACCCGAAGCAGGCACAGGCCGCCGCCGCGCTGGCGGAGCAACTCGGCTGGCCGCTGCTGGCGGATCTGCAGAGCCAGATCCGCTTCGACAGCCGCAACCTCATCCACATGGATATGGCGCTCAACGACCCTGAATTCGTCGCCGAGCTGGGCCGGGCCGAGGTGCTGCTGCAATTTGGCGCGCGGCTTGTCTCCAAGCGGCTCGGCCAGTTCATCAAACACCATTCATGGCAGGATTACTGGCTGGTGGATCCGCAACCGGCGCGGCTCGATCCCGACTACCGGCTGCGCAACCGGCTGCTCTGCAGCGCCAGCGCTTTCGCTGCGGCCCATCCGGCCACCATACAAGACCCTTGGCACACATTGGCCAAGCTGCAACACAATGCCAGTCAGCAGATCGCCGCTGCCTGCGAGCACTTCTCCGAGCTCGGGGTCTGCCATCGCCTCAACCGCCTGATCGAAGGCCAACTGTTTGTCGGCAACAGCATGCCTGCTCGACTGATGGATATGCTCGGCGAAACGGGCAAGGGGCCGAGCCGGGTGATGACCAACCGCGGTGCCTCCGGCATCGACGGCCTCATCGCCACTGCTTACGGATTTGCGCAAAGCAGCAACCAACCCACCACCCTGCTGCTTGGGGATCTCAGCGCCCTGCACGATCTCAACAGCCTCGCGCTGCTCAGCAAGGCAAGCCGACCGCTGGTGGTGATCTTGCTCAACAACGATGGCGGCAGCATCTTTCGTATGTTGCCGGTGCCCACCGAAGGGGAGCTGCTGGAGAGCTACTACCGGCTGCCCCACGGTCTCAGCTTTGAACATGCCGCCGCCATGTTTGGCCTCGCCTATCGGGCGCCGACCACACTGGCCGAGTTCGAACAGGATTACAGCGCCGCCCTCCAACATGGCGTTACCTTGATCGAGATCCGGGTACCGAGCGAGCAGGTGGCCGATGATCTCAAGGCGCTGGGGGCCGCCATCCGTGGCAAATAAAAATGCCCATGTGCCGCTGGTGCTGCTGCACGGCCTGCTGGGGGATGGCGGCGACTGGCAACCGGTGATCGACCGGCTGCCCGCCATCCACTGCATCGCCCTCGATCTGCCGGGTCACGGCCAGCATAGCGATCTCAACGTCAACGACTTTGAGCAGAGCCACCAGTGGCTGGTCACCGAGCTGGCCAGCCGCAACATTGAACGCTATCTGCTGGCGGGTTATTCGCTGGGGGGGCGACTGGCCCTCTACCACGCCAGCCGCGAGCCCGCCGGGCTACGGGGGCTGCTGCTGGAGAACTGCCACCCGGGGCTACCGGCCAGTGAGCGGGCCGCCCGCATCCAGCACGATGAACAGTGGGCGCGGCGCTTTGAGCAGGAACCACTGGCTGACGTGCTGGCAGACTGGTACCGGCAAGGGGTGTTTGCCGATCTTGACGATGCGGCCCGGGCCAGCCAGATCGCCCACCGCCTTGGCAACGACGGCCTGGGCATCGCCACCATGCTGCGCGCCACTTCGCTCGGCAAGCAGCCGGATCTCGCCCCCTGGCTCATGGCGAGCCAGCTGCCGGTTACTTATGTGAGTGGCAAGCGGGATCACAAATTCCATCAGCTGGCTTGCCAGCTGGCGAACCAAAATCGCAGAATCAACCACTTGGTGCTGGATGGCGGCCATAATCTGCACGCCCATCAGCCTGATAACTTTGCCCGACTCCTCGCGGAGTGGGTCAACCAACAAGAAGAGACGAGTCATGATTGAAGCAATGACGGAAGCTGAACTGTATGCTCCGGTTGAGTGGCAGGATTGCTCCGCCGGTTACGAGGACATCCTCTATCACAAGTCCAACGATGGTATTGCCAAGATCACCATCAACCGTCCCCAGGTGCGCAACGCCTTCCGTCCCCGTACCGTCAAAGAGATGCTGCAGGCGCTGGCCGATGCCCGTTATGACGATCAGATCGGCACTATCATCCTGACCGGTTTTGGCGAGAAAGCCTTCTGCGCCGGCGGCGACCAGAAGATCCGTGGCGACTACGGTGGCTATCGCGATGACGAGGGGACTCACCACCTCAACGTGCTCGACTTCCAGCGCGACATCCGCACCTGCCCGAAACCTGTGGTTGCCATGGTGGCCGGTTACGCGGTCGGTGGTGGCCACGTGCTGCACATGATGTGTGACCTGACCATCGCCGCCGACAACGCCCAGTTTGGCCAGACCGGCCCGAAAGTGGGCTCCTTCGACGGCGGTTGGGGCGCCTCTTACATGGCTCGTATCGTCGGCCAGAAGAAGGCCCGCGAAATCTGGTTCCTCTGCCGCATGTACGATGCCCAGCAAGCCCTCGACATGGGTCTGGTCAACACCGTTGTGCCGCTGGCGGATCTGGAGCGTGAAACCGTGCGCTGGTGCCGCGAAATGCTGCAAAACAGCCCGATGGCGCTGCGTTGCCTGAAAGCGGCGCTCAACGCTGACTGTGATGGTCAGGCGGGCTTGCAGGAGCTGGCGGGCAATGCCACCATGCTGTTCTACATGACCGAAGAGGGTCAGGAAGGCCGCAACGCCTTCAACGAAAAGCGTCGCCCCGACTTCTCCAAATACAAGCGGAACCCCTGATGACACTAGCCCTGTATCGCTATCAACTGCCTTTTACCCAGCCACTGACCTTTCACGGCAAGGTGGAGGTGGCGCGAGAGGGGCTGTTGGTGCGCATCAACGACGGCTGGGGGGAAATTGCCCCCCTGCCCGGCTTCTCGAAAGAGAGCCTGCAACAGGCAGAGGCAGAAGCCCTCGCCACGCTGGCAGCACTGGCCGCCGGCGACACCCCGAACCCCGTGCTGCCGTCGGTGCAATTTGGCCTCGACTGCGCGCGCCGGACATGGCCCGAGCAGCGCAACCCGCTGCCGGAGCCCTATCCCCTCATTCAAGGCTCCCCCCAGGAGCTACTGCGCAACTGGAAAGAGTGGCTGCACCGCACGCCCGGCAAGGCCAAGCTGAAGGTGGCACGCTACCCGATGCGTGACGAGTTGGCGCTGATCCGCCTGCTGTGCGACCGCATCCCCTCCCTCAAGCTGGTGCTGGACGCGAACCAAGGCTGGACCCGCGAGGAGGCGTGGACCTTCTGCGGCCACCTTGACCCGAACCGCATCGAGTATCTGGAAGACCCCTGCGCCGACTTTGCCGACATCGCCTTTGTCGCCAACCGCACCGGCATGCCGGTGGCGCTGGACGAGCTGCTGGCACAAGGCACGCCGTGGGAGCCGATCCCGCAACTGCGCGCGCTGGTGCTCAAGCCTACCCTGCTCGGTTCACTCGCCAACTGCGAAGCGCTGATCGCCCGCGCCCGCGAACTGCGGCTCAAGGTGATCATCTCCTCCTGCTTCGAATCGGATCTGGGCCTGAACCAGCTCTTTCATCTGGCGGGCGAATGGGCGCCGGAACAGGCGCCGGGTCTGGATACCCGCCGCTGGATGGCAGGCAATCTGCTGGGGGAAGATGGCAAACCGGATCTGAGCCGACTGGAGCAACTGTATTACCGTGATTGACCCCTCCCGTTCACCCGAACAGACGCCTTGCCCGGTACGCCACCGGGCAATCACAGCCCCGAACCGCATTGCCATCCACACCGCCTCGCCTCTCAGTTACCGCCAGCTCGATGCTCGCCTCAACAGCCTGTGCCAACAGCTGGAACAAGCCGGAGTGCGTCGTGGCGATCATCTGGTAGCGGTGGTGCGCGGTGCGCTGGAAGATGTGCTGCTGGCGTGGGCCTGCGTGCGCAGCGGTGTGGTGTTCTGCCCGCTCAACCCCGCCTTTCCTCTCGAAAAGCAGCGCGAGCTGGCGGTGCAACTCGATGCCGATGCCTTCTGGTCGGCAGGGGAGATCCCGGCAGGCAACTGGCAGCCCTTGCCGATCGACTTCACGCGCGAACTGCCAGCAAGAGAGGAAGCGTGGCCGCTGGAATCGACCCAACTCAACAATATGATCCTCACCTCCGGCTCCAGCGGCACGCCGAAAGCGGTGGTGCACCGGCTCTGCAACCACCTGGCCTCGGCACGCGGCTCTGCCCCCCTTATTCCCCTCGATGAGGCCTGCGGCTGGCTGCTCTCCCTGCCGCTGTTCCATGTCGGCGGCTACGCCATCCTGTTTCGGGTCTTTCTGGCGGGCGCCACGCTGGTACTGGATCAACGTGAACGCTCCCTCAAGGAGCGGCTGGAGTGCCAGCCCATCACTCACCTCTCGCTGGTGCCGACCCAGCTCTGGCGCCTGCTGGCAGAGGGTTTTGACCCCGCCCGTACCCGCCTGCGCGAGCTGCTGCTCGGTGGCGCCGCCATCCCGCAACCGCTGGTGAAGCGCCTCTGCGCCATGGGGCTCGAACCAAAGGTGAGTTATGGTCTCTCCGAGATGGGCAGTCAGGTCTGCACCGCTATCCCCGGCGATGCAGGCGTAGTTGGCAAACCGCTACCGGGACGGGAAGTGTGCATCAGGGAGCAGGAGATCTGCGTGCGCGGCGCCACCCTGTTTGCCGGTTACTACCGGGCTGGCGAGCTGGAACTGCCCCTCGATGGCGAAGGCTGGTTTCATACCCGCGACAAGGGGAGGTTCACTGCGGCAGGGGAGCTGCTGGTAGAGGGACGGCTCGATAACCTCTTCATCTCGGGTGGCGAAAACATCCAGCCCGAAACCATCGAGCAGCGACTGGTAGATCATCCCGCTGTCGCCCAGGCGCTGGTGGTGCCGGTACCGAGCGACGAGTGGGGGCAACGCCCCGCCGCCTTTATCGACTGGCACGGCGAACCGGTTCCCGACTCCGAACTGGCAGCCTGGATCCGCAGCGCCCTGCCCGGCTTTATGGTGCCCGACCACTGGCTCCCCTGGCCCGAGCTTGGCGGCAATCTCAAACCCTCTCGCCAACTGCTGGGCAAGGTTGCCCGACAACAGACCACTCGGGCACGACAAGCTGAATGAGATCGGACTCACATTTTACCGATCTTCTTTGAAAACAAAAAAAGAAACATGTGAGTCCTCACTGCGGCGCCAACCCACGAGAATCCGATCAGACTCAAAAAGTCACCATCTTATTGATTTATCTGATTTTTAATTGGCAATTGATATCCCTTTGGAACCGTTTAAATTGCCTTGCGATTACTCGCAAGACAATACACAAACAACAAAGGGATAAAAATGAACCGTTCAGGTACCAGGTGGCTGCTGCTGGCAGGCCCCCTGCTTTTGGCGACATCCTCGGCGCAAGCCAACTACTCCCCCAATGACTGGCGACAGTATCAGCTGACTGGAGAATCGAGCCGGCAACTGGCCGCTCGCATCACCGAGATCACCTACGAGCTCAAGGCGCGCAGCAGCAATGCTCCTTACCAACAGCTTAGGGTCTACCGTCGCTTCGACTGGCAGAGCAGCGATCTCGCCGCACTGGCCGAGCAGCAGTGTGGCGAGCCGCAGCTCAAGGTAGATGCGGGCTGGCAGATCCGCTTCGTGCGCTGTGAAGATCGGATTCCGGCGGGCAAGCTGATCCCGGCCAGCAGTTATGACTTCGGTTATGGCCTCAAGCAGGGTCGCTGGGAGCAACTGGCGGGCACGCCGACCGCCCAGCGGCAGGATCGTCTGCCGCTGCCACAAGCCATCATCCTGGGTCAGAGCGAGAGGGAGCTGGATCGCTGCGAACTCAACGCGCAGGGCCGCTGCGCCGAGTCGGAGTGGCACTATCAGCCGCAGGATTGGCAGCAGTTGCAGGTACTTGAAGAGACCCCGAGTGAGCGGGATGGCCGGTTGGAGCAGATCTTTTTCCGTCTGCAACCGGTGGCAGGCAGTCAGGCTGCCGCTCAGGTCAGCGAGATCCACGTCTGGCGCCGCTATCAATGGCAGCTGGATCAGCTCACGCCTCAGCAGGAGTGTGATGAGCCGCAGGAGCGCAAGGAGGGGAGCAACACCATCCGCTATCGCATCTGCCGTCAGGTGATCCCCGCAGGCAGCGAGGTTCAGGTAACGTTGCAAGATAGCGGCTACCAATACCCGGTCGCCGGCGGCGAGTGGCAACCCCTGCCAGAGAGCAAAGAGTGGCAGGAGAGCCGGGTGCTCAATCGCCCCATCGTGCTGGCCAGCAAGGAGGAGCAGCTGGAGTGCCGCCGCGCCAACGGTCGTCTCTGCTCCGAGCCCGAGCAGCCCGATGTGGATCTGCTCGACAGCGATGCCGCCAAACTGGTGGCCGACGTGAGCGGCCAGAACAGCCCTGCTTGGCAGGCGGATTACGGCCACGATGACGCCAAGCTGATGGCGGTGGTGCGCGGCATGCGTGCCCTACTGGCGGCCAACCAGCCGACCCATCCGGCAATGGACAAGCTGCTCTACTATGTGCGCGCCCACAACTACCACGGCGGCGTTGGCAAAGAGAGTGATCAGGCTGCCCGGGCACTAGCCGGGGTAATGATTGATCTGCTCAACCACCCATTGCTGCTGGGAGCTGAACCGCAGGATCAGGCTGGCACAGTGCTGGAAGCCTGGAGCGTGGCAGCGCAGGGACAACTTGGGCAAGCCGCCTTCCGCCAGAGTGCCGCCCCCATGCTGGCCCAGCTCAACCAGGCGCTCGGCTATGCGGTGCAACATGCGGCACAGATCAATGGCCACAAACCCTGGGCCGATGGCCTGTTCGAGCTGCTCAATCTGGTCGATCAGAGCGCCTCTTACGGTCAGCAGGCTGACTTCAGCGCAGCTGTGCTGCAGCAGGAAGCGGCATTGCGCCAGAGCCTGCTGCAACTGGGCCTGAGCGAGCTGGCCCTCTGGAAACAGCGCGATGGCTCACGGGATCTGTTTATCTTCAACAACATCCTCGATGCCCACAGCCGCCTCTACCAGATGATGCGCTACCTCCATCACACCAGCCCGGATAAGGCGATCGCCTATCGCCAACAGCTGGATCGCGATGTCATCGCCATCATGCGCCAGCAGGGACTGATCCCGGGCGGCCAGCATCCGACTACCATGCTGGAAGAGGTCTCCCTGACCCTCTCCAGCTACTACCTCACCTACACGGATCGCACCAGCGAAGCCTGTGTCAGCGGCGAGTTCGCCGGGCTTTGTACCCCGATCCGCATGGAAGATATTCTGCCGTTCGAGCACACCTGCTCACCCACCCTGCGTCTGCGCGCCCAGGATCTGACCTTGGCTCAGGCCGAAGGGATCTGCCGCGAGCTGGGTGATGAAGAGCAGCGCTTCCACCAGCAGATGGAGACAGGCTGGCAACCGGTGGCCGATGATCACAACGAGGCGCTGGAGCTGGTGATCTTCAACTCCTCCGCCGACTGGGGCCGCTACGGCAGCGCGCTGTTTGGCGTCTCCACCGACAATGGCGGCATCTATATCGAGGGGGATCCGGCTCGGCCCGGCAATCAGGCCCGCTTCTTCGCCTATGAGGCGGAGTGGAAACGCCCCGCCTTCCAGGTGTGGAACCTGCGCCACGAGTACGTTCACTATCTCGACGGCCGCTTTAACCAGTACGGCAGTTTCGGCCACTATCCGCTCAACCGCACCACCTGGTGGGCCGAGGGGATTGCAGAGTACATCGCCCACGGCCAGTGCTTTGCCCGGGGTCTGGATAACGTGGCAAACCGCCCCGCCAACCAGCGCCCGACACTGGCGGCGATCCTCCACCTTGACTATGAGCAGGGTGGCGAGATGGTCTACTCCTGGTCCTATACCGTGCACCGCTTCCTCAACGATACCGGTCGCGGCGCCAGCTGGCTGGCGCTGGCACAGGCGCTGCGCAATCCGGATCGGCAGCAGGCGATGAGCGACTTCGAAGGGGAGCTGGACCGGCTGATCGCCAACGACAGCGACGCCTATCAGGCGTGGCTCGCCCGGGATCTGCTGCCCTGGTGGCAAGCACACAAGGAGTCAGACGCCTGCAAGGGTAACGACTCCGCCCACTGATAAACCTTCACCGACCAGAGGGGCTGCCATTGCAGCCCCTCTCTTTATCCTCCCGCTCTCCCGGCCTCTGCTGCGACAACCTCTGCCCGAATGAGGTGCCCGCCCGTTATCAAGCCTGACGCCAGCGGCCGAGTTGTAATAGAATGCCGATAGCCACTCCCAACTTCAGACCCTGACCGCACCGCGCATGAAGAAGTTTGCCAAGATCCTCCTCGCCTGCCTCGTTTTGCTGCTGGCCCTGATTGCCATGCTGCTGGGCTACAGCGAGTGGATCGTCTCGGATGCCCGTCACTACACCTACGATCAGGTAGACAAGGTGCCCTACAACCGGGTTGCGGTGGTGCTGGGTACCTCCAAATATCTCTCCGGTGGCGGCCCCAACCACTACTTCAAATACCGTATCAAGGCGGCGGCCGAGCTCTATAACAATGCCAAGGTGGACTTCATCATCGTCTCCGGTGACAACGCTACCGTGCAGTACAACGAGCCACGCCAGATGCGCCGCGCCCTGATCAAGGCGGGCATCCCCGCCTCCGCCATCTATATGGATTTCGCCGGATTCCGCACCCTCGACTCAGTGGTTCGCGCCAAAGAGGTGTTCGGCCAGGAGCGCTTTACCGTGGTCTCCCAGGGCTTTCATAACGAGCGGGCCATTTTCATCGCCCGCCATTTCGGTATCGATGCGGTCGGCTTCAATGCCGAGGACCCCAGCGCCTATCAGGGGGTCCGCACCCGGGTGCGGGAAGTCTTTGCCCGTCTGATGGGGCTGCTCGACCTCTATGTACTGGACAAGGGGCCCAAGTTCCTCGGGGCACCGGTCCCCATCGGTCTGCCTGTGCCTTGCCAGTCACTGAGCACCATCGGCAGCCTGCAACCCTGCCTAAAACAACCCAAACCGGCGGTGGATGAGGCCAAGCCAGCGGCAGTCTCTGCCGCGGTTGCCACCGAGTCGGCTACTCCATCTGCCTCGGCCGCGACAGCACAACTCAACCCTGCTGTATCCGCTGCGGCAACGACTGAGCCGGTCACTCCCGCCAAATCCGCGGCACAAACCACCGCCGAGATGCCCAGCGCGGCCTTACCCACATTGCCGATGACCCCTTCAGCCGCCAGCTTCAGCACTGCCACACCATAAACAGACGACCCGCCAACTGGCGGGTCTTGTTATTACTGCGCGGGTTGTGGCGGCTGTACTGCAAACCAATTCCCAGCGACCAAGTCAGCCTCGCGCCGCCTGATAGCGGCGGGCCACTTCGGCCCAATCCACCACCTGATAGAAGGCAGCTATATAGTCAGGACGCTTGTTCTGGTACTTGAGATAGTAGGCGTGCTCCCATACATCCAGCCCCAGGATCGGGGTATGGCCATGCATCAGGGGACTATCCTGATTGGCACTGCTCTCCACCTGCAATCTGCCCGCCTTGTCCACCACCAGCCAGGCCCAGCCGCTACCAAAACGGCTCAGAGCCGCCTGAGTGAAGGCCTGCTTGAAGGTATCGAATCCCCCCAATTCCCGCTCGATGGCCAGAGCCAGCTCACCACCCGGCTCACCGCCCCCCTGCGGGCTCATCACCAGCCAGAACAGGGAGTGGTTGGCATGGCCGCCGCCATGGTTGCGTACCGCCCCCTGCAAGGTGGCAGGCAGAGTATCGAAGCGGCGCAGCAGAGCCTCTACCGGCATTGCGGCCAGCTCTGGCGCTCCTTCCAGCGCGGCGTTGAGGTTGTTGATATAGGTCTGGTGATGACGGCTGTGATGGATCTCCATGGTCAGTGCATCGATATGGGGTTCCAGTGCGTCGTAGGCATAGTTCAGGGCTGGCAGGGTATGGCTCATGATGACCTCTGTTCGGATTAATGGAGCCGGGATGAGGGCTCGCTCTGACACAGGCAGTGACCGAGCGAACGCATGATCCCGGCGTGGCTGCCGTGGCGCTGTACGAACGTCAGCAACTCGGCTCGGGTTGTGCGGGTATGGCGCAAAGCAGCCTCTCGCAGGCGAGAGGAGCAAGCGGGGGAGTGACAGGTCGCCAGCAGGCAGTCGTGCACATAGCAGAGCAGGTCGGCGGCGCGATCGGGCAGAGTCATGGCCACCAGCAGATCCGCCAGATTGTGGTGAGCCACGACCAGCGCCGCCACCGCCTCATCCGCGTCGTGCCACTGCACCAACTGCTGACGAGCCAGCCAGAGCGCCTGCTGATAATGAGCCAGAGCCTGATGATACTCGCCGCAGTCAAACAGCCGGTTGCCCTCTCGGGTCTGCTGTTTCCAGTGACTCATGCTGCTGCCACCTTCGGTCGACTCGACCCACCCCTTCACCCAGGTTGCTGTCATATGCTTCACACCAGCAAATGATAATAATTATCATTACATGAATCATATCCGGGAGACAAGGGGCGTCGGGATCGCAGCAAACAGCCAAAACCGCGCGGCCACCCCTTGGCAAGGAGTGGCCGCTTGAGGCACCGGTCAGTGGATTCGACCGGCTAATTGGAAGTTAATGGCAGATCAGATGTTGTTGGCGGGCGAAGGCGGGGCAATTCCCAGCAGCATGTGATCCATCATCCCCACCATGCGCCCTATCTCGGGCTTGGTGATGGTATCGTTGGCCCCCAGTTGCAGTGCTTTCTGACGGTTGTCATCGCTCATCAGGGAGGAGAACATCACGATGGGCATCTCCTTGTAGGAGGGGGTATCCCGCAGTCGCTTGAGCAGGTGCATACCATCCATGCGCGGCATCTCCACATCGGTGATCACCGCATTGACGAAGCCGGTCACCGGCATTCTCTCCTCCTGGGCCAGACGATCGAAATCCGTCATCATCTCCAGTCCCTCTCCCCCGTCCTTGGCCGTGATCACGTTGTAGCCAGCGGTGCGCAGGGTGGTCTCGATCATCTTGCGGATAAAGGCCGAGTCATCCACCACAAGAATGGTCTTGCCCTGGCGCAGTGCCATCATGCGATCGTCGATGAGCACCTTGCGGTCCTGAGTGACGTCGTACTTCTCCATGCTGAGCTCGGGGTTGATGTCGGCGATGATCTTCTCGAAATCGAGGATCATGATGAGGTTGCCATCACGCCTGACCACTGCCACCACGCAGTCGTTCTCCCCCGCCTCCAAAAACTGGCTGGGGGACTCCACATCCTCCCAGGAGACCCGGTGGATCCTGCTGACACTATCGATCAGGAAGCCGTTGGCCATCTTGTTGAAGTCGGTGACGATCACCACCTTGTGGCTGGGATCCGGGTTGGTCTTGATGCCAAGCCACCCCGCCAGATCCACCAGCGGGATCAGCCGATCCCGCAGGGAGAAGACCCCCACCATATGGCGCTGGGCATTGGGATAATCTGTGGTTTCCGGCACCCGGATCACCTCGCGTACCTTGGCGACGTTGATCCCGTAATAAGCGGTTTTTTCACGGCCGTCCGGTAGCTGCTTCTTGAGGTGAAACTCGATGATCTCAAGTTCGTTGGTGCCACTTTCGGTCAGGATAGATTTACGCTCTTCCCCATCTTTGGACATCATGGTGACTCTCATTCTGGTTGCGCGGGCAGCAGACCGCTGCGGTTTTCCTTCAGTATAGGAATGGAATTCACCCAACGGCTCGGATCTCGGCAAGATTGCAGCGTTAACCGCTTGATCCCGCAGGCTGGCGGGAGCGTATCTGCCAATCAGGACAACATTGGCGGATGGTGAAATCCATCATGTACTCACAAGGAGCCTGAGATGAGTGAAGGCATAGTCGTGATTGGCGCTTCTGGCGGGATCGGGGCGGCTCTGGTGACACACTGGTTGGCGGCGGGTGTCGGGCCAGTGATTGCCATCAGCCGTCAGCCCGCACCTGCTGGCCTCTCATCGCCGGCCCTGCACTGGCTATGTTGTGATTACAGCGATGAGCAGATGGCAACTGCGGTAGCCCGCATCGCGGAGTTGGCACCGAGACCGCACAGGGTGGTGATCTGCAACGGCATCCTGCATCAGGGGGAGATCCAGCCAGAGAAGCGGCTCGAAGCAATCAATCTGGATGCCATGACCCGTATCTACCAGACCAATGCCTTGCTGCCGCTGCGCTGGATCAGCCAGCTGTTACCGCTGTTTGGCCGCGAGCCTTGCACTCTGGCCGTTCTCAGCGCCCGGGTCGGCAGCATTGGTGACAACCGAGCGGGCGGCTGGTATGGCTATCGTGCATCCAAGGCAGCCCTCAACATGCTGCTCAAGTGTGCCGCCATCGAGCTGGCCCGGCGGGCCCCAGGCGTCAAATTGCTGGCCTTCCATCCCGGCACAGTGGATACCCAACTCTCCCGCCCGTTTCACGCCAATGTACCGGCGGGAAATGTGCAGAGTCCCGAGCTGGTAGCCGACCATCTGATTAACCTGATGAACCGGCTGCAACCGGATGGCGAGCTGAGCTTTCTCGACTGGCAGGGCAAACCTATCGAGTGGTAGGGGAACTCAAGAGACGCGCCAGCAGCGCCCGCAACCTCTTGATCACGGCGGGCTTGCCAGCCAGTTGCAACCTCGCAGCCAGTCTTCCCCAGTCGGCATATTGCCAGATGGCTGCGATCAGCAGATAACGCTCTTCAGGGGTCAGTGAACCCAGCACAGCCAGATTGCGCGCCAGCCACAGCTGCAAGCTGGATTGGCTCAGTTCGAACGGCTTGTGATGCAGGGCAAAGCACTCAACCTCATCGCGCTCGAACTCGCCAAGCTCCGCTGCGGTGACGGTACTGCCTTGCAGGCATTGCCATACCAACTCGGGATCCAATCCTTTCAATTCACCCGCCAGCAAGGTCGGCAGCTGGCGAATGAAACGCTGCTGCCATTGATTCAACTCGATCTCATGCTCGGGTTTCAGCGCTTTGAGCAGCAGGGCTGCGTGGCATCCGCTGGCGGCATCCCGTTGCAGGCCGATGCGCAGCACCTCCAGCCCTGCCTTGCGCCAGAAAGGGAGCAGGTCGGCGCTGGCCGAAAAGGCCGAGCCGAGGTAGTCGATGCCAATCTGACGATAGTGCTCCTCAAGCTTGCCAAGCAGCAGCGAACCCAGTCCGTGCCGGTGCAGCCCGGGGTGGATGGCGATACGCATCACCCGGGCGTAGCTGCGCCCCCCCGCCGTTTTAAAACCAGCGTGGGCCAGCAGCGACTGGGGCAGCAGATGGCCGCGCGGACGGCGGCGACCGGCCCAGATCTCCTCGGCCAGCTCGGGCTCTATCTCCCCTTCCCGCGCCACCAGCACCACACCCAGCAGGCTCGCATCCTGCTCCAGCAGATGGATGTCGAGATCCGGGCTCTCCAGCAGGGATCTGAGATCGCTCGGCGTAGTCTGGTAGTGAGCCAGCACCAGCAAGCCGAACAGCTGGTTGAGCAACGTCTCATCGCTCGCCAGCGCCTCTTGGCTGACCAGACGCCAGCTCGGGCTGGTAGGCGGCAAGGGCGTTGCCACTTCGGCATCAAGCCCCAGCAGGCGGAAAATCAGCGGCTCCAGCGGATCACGCTCACTCCAGCGAATGGGCTCAGAGAGGTGGATCTCCTGCCACTCCGGGGTCTGGCTATCGAGCACACGCTTGAAGCGCAGGTGAAAACCGCGCCCCGTCCCCTCGTAACCATGCTCGGTGGTGGCAAACACGATGCGGCTGTGGCGGGCCAGCATGGCCTCGAGCAGCGGGGTCGGAATGGCGGCCGCTTCATCCACCAGCAGCAGATCGGGATTAATCGCCTCGTGCACCAGCCGATCCGGCGAACAGTAGCTCAACCCGGTCAGCTGTTCCGGCGTAGTATCTAGCCCGCAAGCGGCGTGGGCAAACAGGGTCGCCACCGTTGCCTGCGAGGGGGCCGTAACAACTATATTCAGCGAGGGTTGCTGGCGCAGCAGCTCGGCGGCAGCCAGGCCCAGCAGTGCACTCTTGCCACGGCCACGGTCGGCGCTCAGCACCAACGGCCGACGACGATGGCCGTGCAACACCTTGTGGATGGCGGGCAGCGCCCGCGCCTGATCGCAGCTCAGTCTGCGTTCGGGCCCAAGCGGTTGCCATGGCTGCGAGCAAACCGGCGGCTCCAGAGAGAGGGCTGGATCACCTTCCAGCAACCGAACCAGTCGGGCGATAAAGCCGTGGCCGGCCCGGCTCGCCTCTTCCGGCTGGGCCACCAGCCGGATCCGGTCAGGATCCGGCCATGCAGGCCACTCTACTCTTGGCGGGGTCAGCAGCAACAGCAAGCCACCGGCGCATAGAGTGCCCGCCAGCGCCCCGAAGGCATCGGGGTGAAAGCCGCTGAAGGCGTTGAACACCAGCGTGTCGCACTCCTGACCGAGCCGCTGCAGCGCCTTGGCAGCGGGTTGCGGGGCATAACACTCGGGCCCGGCACCCAGCCAGAAGACGGTCTCGCCGAGCAGGGATTGGGCGCGGGTAATGCAGTCGGCCTCCTCCCCCTCCAGCCAGATCAGGCGCCGTTCACCGGCGCGGGCCAGCGCCTCGCGCAGCAGGGTGACCTCTTGCAGTGTCATGAAGCTTGGCTGTCAGCCGGTTTGCGGGGCTCGAACATGCGATCTCCCATCTGATCGATAAAGGTGTGGGCCTTCTGCACCATGAAACGCTCGGCATCGGCCGGATTGGCAAACAGATCGGAGCGGATGAAACGATGGGTTTGCAGCACGCCGTCCAGCTCCTTGGTGATGCGGCCAGCCAACCGATACTGGCCACCTTCTGCCATGGGCTCTGGATAGATGAGATAGCCGGCATATTCGGTGGGAGTGACTTCCGGCGCCTTGGTCGGCTCGCCCCCGAACAGGGCGCTGAACAGTTTCTTGAGCATGGTGATCTCCTCTGGTTGCCAGCATTGTCCCCAAGGGGTTGCACAGTGGCAAGCAGGGGATCTTATTACCAATGGTTATTTGCACTACGAACTATTCTCATTTAGATTTCATTTAATTTCAGCGCGAGGTAACCACCATGTATGTCTGTTTGTGCCGCGGCATCACAGATACCCAGATCCGCAAAGCGGTGCAGTCAGGTAAAAGCGAATTCCGCCAGCTCAAGCAGTCGCTCGAGGTGGGCGCCCAGTGCGGCAAGTGCGTGCGCATGACCATGGAGATTATCGCCGTCGAACTCGACAAGATGGAGCAGGAGCAACCCGTGCTCTACTACGAAGTGGCCTGATCTGGATACCTCTTTTCTGATGCGACCCGCCAACAGGGTCACCCCTTTTCTCAGGCGAGCCGGCTCGCCAGACCTCTTGTTGTCACTTTTCTGGACTAAGCTCTAACGATCGGAGCCTCAGGCACGAACCAAGGAGCACTGTCGATGAAAGGAGATCCCAAGATCATTGCCCACCTCAACAAGGTGCTGGCCAATGAGCTGATTGCCATCAACCAATACTTCCTGCACGCCCGCATCTACGATGACTGGGGCCTCAAGGCGCTCGGGCAGAAGGAGTATCACGAGTCTATCGATGAGATGAAACACGCCGACGAGCTGGTGAAGCGGGTGCTGTTTCTGGAAGGGCTGCCCAATTTGCAGGATCTGGGCAAGCTGCGCATCGGTGAAACGGTGGAAGAGATGCTGCGCTGCGACCTCTCGCTGGAGATGGATGCCATTCCCGACCTGAAAGTGGCCATCGCCTACGCCGAATCGGTGCAGGATTACATCAGCCGCGACCTGTTTCAGGAGATCCTGGAAGATGAGGAGGAGCATGTGGACTGGCTGGAGACCCAGCTCGATCTTATCGATCGCATCGGGCTGGAGAACTACCAGCAGTCGCAACTGCACCACGGCTCCTGAGCCAGCAGGCCAGCAAGCAAAGAGACCCGCCAGCGCGGGTCTCTTCATTTGAGCAGCCATGACCCGAAAACTTTTCGACAGGATCACAGTTAATACGCCCGACGCAGCATCTGTCATGGCTTTCGATTAGGATACGGCTCTCTTCCAATAACAATGCTACGGACGATTTCCATGGAACAGATTGCACGCGAGATGGCGCCCCACAAACGGGTGGCTCTGGTGGCTCACGACAACATGAAGACCCCTCTGCTGAACTGGGTGATGCGCCGCAAGGAGGAGCTCAAGCTCCACCACCTCTATGCGACCGGCACCACCGGCACCATGCTCGGCAAGCAGGCGCAACTGCCCATAACCTGCCTCTTCTCCGGCCCCATGGGGGGCGACCAGCAGCTCGGCGCCCTGATCGCCGAAGGGAAGATCGACGTGCTGATCTTCTTCTGGGATCCCCTCAATGCGGTGCCGCACGATCCGGATGTGAAGGCGCTGCTGCGGCTGGCTGCGGTGTGGAACATCCCAGTCGCCACCAACGAGGCGACCGCCGATTTCATCATGGACAGCCCCCATATGCGGCAGGCATTCAGCGTACAGATCCCGGATTACGCCGGTTATCTGAAGGCGCGCACCGAGTGATCGGCTAACCCGTCATGCAAGAGGGCCGCAACAAGCGGCCCTCTTTAATTGGGAAAATGCATCAGCCAGGGAAACAAACCGGCGCCGACTTATAGCGCCCGGGCGAGAATGCGTGCCACCCGATCGGGGTCGATATCCTGCTGCTCACCGAGCGCGGTGCGCCCCACCCGCTTGAGGTTGGAGCAGACCGCCGGAATGCAGCTTTCGCTGAGGCCATAGTCGGCAAGCCGGGTCCCCAGTCCCATCTTCTGGAAGAACTGCTCGGTGCGGATGATCGCCTCCTCGATGCGCAGGGCCTTGTCCTCGCGGGTCGAATGCCACACCCGCTCGGCAAACTGGGCCAGCTTGTCCTGCTTCTGGCTCGCCCGCTCACGGAGCAGCGAAGGGAGCACCACCGCCAGACTCTGGCCATGATCCAGCCCGTAGAGCGCCGTCAGTTGATGGCCGATGGCATGAGAGGCCCAATCCTGCGGCACCCCGCAACCGATAAGGCCGTTGAGCGCCAAACTGGCCGCCCACATCAGATTGGCCCGCACCTGATAGTTGGTCGGCTCCGCCAGCGCCTTGGGGCCGTTCTCCACCAGCACCTGCAGCAAGCCTTCCGCCAGCCGATCCTGCACCTCGCCTCCCACCGGAAAGGTGAGGTACTGCTCGGCGATATGGACGAAGGCATCCACCACTCCGTTACCGGTCTGGCGAGGCGGCAGACTGTAGGTGGTCGCCGGATCGAGCACCGCAAATTGCGGCTGCACCAGCGGACTTCTGAAGGAGATCTTCACATCCCCCCGGCTCACCACCGAGGTGGGATTGCTCTCGGAGCCGGTCGCCGGCAGAGTCAGCACACAGCCCATCGGCAGCGCCTTGTGCACGCTCGCCTGCTTGCCGCAGATATCCCAGGGATCACCCCCCTCGTAGCAGGCGGCGGCCGCAACAAACTTGGTGCCATCGACTACCGAGCCACCACCGACCGCCAGCAGGAAGTCGATGCGCTCGCGCTTCACCTGCGCCACCGCCTCCATCAACAGCTCGAATCTGGGGTTGGCGCCGATGCCGGGAAACTCCTGCCACGTCACCCCTTCCAGGGCCCGGGTCAGCTGCTCATAGACGCCGTTTTGCTTGATGCTGCCGCCGCCGTAGAGCACCAGTAGCCGGCTGCCGGGGGGGATCAGTTCGGGCAGGCTGGCGATCTGCCCCTCGCCGAAACAGATGCGGGTCGGATTGGCATATTGGAAGTTGTACACGGCGGACTCCTCGACTGGCTCAATGCGCGAACATTGTGCGCCTGCAGCCCCGCCAGGTCAAAAACGGGAGCTGGCTATCAAAATGGAGATTGCCGGTCTTGGCCGAGGCATTTTCAGGCATGGCTCTGCTATGGTCTGTCAGGAGGGCGGGCAGCACCTTGGCAATCAGGCTTCCCATCACTTTCCCATCCTGCTGCCCCCGTCACGGTTATCCACTCCCTCGCCATACAGGAAGGTCTGAAACATGAAACTGAAGCATGCATGGATTGCAGGTCTGTTTACCCTCTCGACCACGCTGGCTCAAGCCGCCGAGATCACCACCGAAATCGCCTCAACCCCGGGGCAGGCCAGTCTGGTTGAGGCGGTCACGGCGAGTGCCACCGTGACCGCCATCGATATGGAAACCCGCAAAGTCACTCTGAAAAACGCAGAAGGCGAAACCTTCGATATCTTTGCTGGCGAACAGGTTGCCAATCTGCCGAACATCAAGGTCGGGGACAAGGTCGCACTCAAGTATCTGCAGATGCTCGATATAGAACTACTGAAAGGCACCGCCGGCATCAGAAAACGGATAGTAGAAGTGGATGGCGAACGCGCCGGAGCAGACCAGAAACCGGGGGCCGGTGTCGGCATGAGAGTAACTATTTATGCCGATGTCATCGGGCTGGACAAACAACAGCAGACCGTCACCGTCAGGGGGGTGGATGAGACCATGACCATCAAGATCAACAACCCGGAGCAGTTTAATCTGGTCGCAGAAGGTGATCAGCTCAAGGCGGTCCAAACCAAGGCTATCGGGATCGGCATAGTCGCTACCGAGTAGTCCCGTTCAGGCCGCATCGGCACACTGGCACATCACTCGTTAACAACATGCATCTATACAAAGCGGGAGGCAATATGGCCTCCCGCTGTTCATGATCCAGCCTATTCACTCCATCCACAATGCCGGGCAAGATCTTGCCTCTTCTCAACCGATTTGCCGACCAAATCGGTACGCTGCTGCCACTCTATTTCTGACCGGTCAGGCGACCCATCGCCTCTTTCAGCATCGCCTCTTTCTGCTCGTTGAGCGGCTTGCTCTGCTCAGCCCGCTCTTCCGAGGTCAGCTTCTTGTTATCGGCGATGGTCTTGAGCTTCTCTTCGATCTCGTTGAACTTCTTGCGATCGAAACCAAGCGCCTTGTCCACCAGCTGCTGCACCACGCCCCCCTTGTCGGAGCTCATATCCAGCGCCGGTGGCAACTTGTTGTTCTTGGCCAGATGTTCGTAGGTCAGCACCTGCTGGGCCTGGCCGGTCATGCGCTGGGTGGAGAGGCTGACCATCTCCTCCCAGCCACCGCCCTGACCGCCGCTACTGGCACTGTTGAGGGTAGCGAGGGCGCGGTTGTTGGAGGCGCTCTGGGCAAGCTGCTGGCTGTAGGGTTTGATATCCATGGGGGCTCCAATTCAGTGCGCATCTGCGGCAATGGGCACAGGCTGATCCGGTCACATGGGGCGTCATGCCCCACCATTATCAATGAAACCAGCAAGTTACAGGCCAACTTGTCAGATGGTGCAAGATCCCGCGCTATGGCGTATCTCACCACGCCCCACACGCAAGGCTGGCGTCAGAATCATGACTCATCTGCTGCCAGCTCACGCTGTTTTGGCACATTTTGCCGTCCACGCGCCACGATGCCAGAGAAAAGTCAGGAACCGCAGCTCGATCACAAAATAAACAACCACTCAGGAATACAATTTTGGCGCACATCACAACCAGCCAGCCGTGTCATGGATGATCTGTTCGCAAAACCAATAACAGGCAGACCA
The DNA here is from genome assembly GCF_049171595.1 of Aeromonas sp. 603607. NCBI lineage: Bacteria > Pseudomonadati > Pseudomonadota > Gammaproteobacteria > Aeromonadales > Aeromonadaceae > Aeromonas > Aeromonas sp. 603607. The sequence continues at coordinate 23,163 of NZ_JAAKOV010000005.1, read as the reverse complement.
ATCTGCCGAGCTCACTCCGCTGCCAGTTCGGAGTTGCAGCCTCTCCACACCTCATCCCCTCGTCTGACTCTCACTCACCGCAACCCTTCGGGTACACCTATGAAAAAACACACCTTGAGTCTTCTCTCTGCCACCCTGCTCACCCTGCTTGGCACCAGTGCCGACGCCTGTACCGGCCTTATCGTCGGCAAGGGGGCCAGTGCCGATGGCAGCGTGATGATCGCCAGAAACGAGGATTTTGGCGTCAACAACTGGAACAAGTACCTCGCCTTCCGGCCCGCGCAGCAGAACGAGGGCAAACTCTGGAAGCTGGGCAACGGGCTGGAAGTGCCGATGCCCAAGGCATTTTTCGCCTACTCCTCCATCCACGACTGGGATGCCACAACCAGCGACCCGGCAGGCAAATATTATGAAGAGCGCGGCATCAACGAGTTCAACGTCGCCATCTCGGCCACCACCAGTGCCGAGGTCAACGACAAGGCCCAGAAAGCCGATCCGCTGATCGAGAAGGGGATCATCGAGGCCATCATCCCGACCCTGATCCTGCCGCAGGCCAAGACGGCCAAAGAGGGGGTCGAGCTGCTCGGTCGCTATGTGGAGCAATATGGCGCCGGTGAGGGCAACAGCCTCTATCTGGCGGATGTGAACGAGGCCTGGCTGATGGAGATCGGCTCCGGCCACCACTGGATCGCAGTGCGGGTGCCGGACGACAGCTACGCCATGGTGGCCAACGGCCTGCGGATCCACGGCGTCAATCTCGATAGCGCCGATGTGCTGCACTCACCCAAGCTGTTGGAGTTCGTACGCGAGCACAAACTGCTGGATAACGCCGACCCGAAAGAGTTCAACTTCGCCAAGGCGTTCGGGGTCATTGCTGACCCCTACAACGTGGATCGGGAGTGGCTCGGCCAGAAAATGCTGACTGCCAGCCACCCGCAGCCGACCCGGCAGGCGCAATATCCGCTCTTTATGAAGCCGGATGCCCCCATCGCCGTGCCGGACGTAGCCAAACTGCTGAGCGCCACCTATGAGGGCACGCCGCTGGCGGGCAAGGCGGAGCGGCCGATCCGCATCGATCGCCAGCTGGAATCCCACGTCATCCAGCTGCGCAAGGAGATGCCCAAAGAGCTGCAGGGATTGATCTGGCAGAGCTACGGCGTGCTGGCCGAATCTGTGATGGTGCCGCTCTACAACACGCTGGAATCCTACCCCCTGCCCTATCGCACCGGCAGCGACAGCTACTCCGATGACTCTGCCTACTGGCAGTTCCGCAGCCTGACCGCGCTGGCCAGCGCCGATCCGGACAAGTACCTGCCGCTGCTGCGCGGCGTCTGGAGCAAGAAGAGCAGCAAGCTTTACAAGGAGGTCGCCGTCCTCGACCAGAGCCTCAAGCAGGCCTATGCCAGCGACAAGGCTACCGCCATCGGGTTGGCTACCGACTACTCCTATGGCCAGTTGGAGCAGACCTATCAGATGGCCAAAACGCTGCGCTACAAGCTGATGACGGATCTGACCAAGCGCAGCGAGAAGAAGTATTCGCCGGAGGAGTTCAAGAAGATCATGAGCCTGTAATCGGCTCGCCAACGCAAAGAGGCTCCCGAGGGAGCCTCTTTCGTTTCAGCCAATGCAGCGATCAGCGGCGGCTGATATTGAGCGGGCCGAAGGTCTGCGCCACCGGCATGATCTCGATGCTGTTGATGTTGACGTGGGCCGGTTGCTGGCTCACCCAGAGCACGGTATTGGCGATATCTTCCGGCTGGATCGCCTCCACCCCCTGATAGACGGAGGCCGCCTTGGCATCGTCACCATGGAAGCGCACGTTGGAGAACTCGGTGCCGCCGCACAGGCCCGGCTCCACGTTGGTAACGCGGATGGCGGTGCCCGCCAGATCGGCGCGCAGGTTGAGGCTGAACTGCTTCACGAACGCCTTGGTGGCGCCGTAGACGTTGCCGCCCGGATAGGGGTAGGTGCCCGCGATGGAGCCGATGTTGATGACATGGCCGCGATTGCGCGCCACCATGCCCGGCAGCAGCAGGCGGGTGAGCAGGGTCAGGCCGCTGATGTTGGTGGCAATCATCTGCTCCCAATCTTCCAGATCCGCCTTGTGGGCCGGCTCCAGCCCCAGCGCCAGACCGGCGTTGTTGACCAGCAGATCCACCTCGCTCCACTCGGCTGGCAGGCCGGCGATGGCGGCGCGGGTGGCCGCCTTGTCCTGCACATCGAACGCCAGCGGCAGGAACTGCTCGCCCAGCTCGTCAGCCAGCGCAGCCAGCCGCTCGGCGCGGCGACCGGTGCCGATCACCTTGTAGCCCGCCTGCACCAGCTGGCGGCTGATGGACTCACCAAAACCGGACGAGGCGCCCGTTACCATTGCAATCATCTGAACCTCCATTAACTCAACCGATATTGTTATTTATGTTGTTAAAACCAATCTGATTTATTCATCGCTCAATTCACGTCCGGTCGCCTTGCGCCAGACAAATACCACCAGATGGAGCAGCAACAGGCCCGAGCCACCCAGCGCAAACAGCAGGCCGGTGAGGGCGTTGACCGAGGTGTCGGCGCCGCACCACCACCAGACCAGCCAGCCACTCAGACCAATGATGAAGGTCTGGATGGCGCAGACCGGACAGCGCCCCAGCTTGGCCCTGATGGCGGAGGCAAGACAGTTGTCGCAGCTCATCCTGCTCCTCGATTCTGCTCGTTCAACATGATCAGTTGGCCCGTGAAGACGGCTTGCGCGCCTGAGTGCGAGCCACTCTGCGCCGCTCACGCTCCTCGTCGCTAACCAGCGGCAGCACCAGTCGGTGGGCATGCTGGTCGCGGCCATAGTAGTCCGCCAGCCGCTGCTGGGGACGAAATCCCAATCCCTGATAGAGCGCCAGCGCCTCAGCGTTGGCATCAGCCACCTCCAGCCGGATCGCCCCCCAGCCAGCGGCCTTGCCCTCGTGGATCACCTGCTCCAGCAGACGGCGGGCCCAGCCCAGACGGCGCACCGTCCAGCGGATGGCCAGCGCCTGAATGACCAGCCGCTCCCAGCCTCTGTGCTCAAGCAGGCAGAGATAGCCCATCAGCTGATGTTTCTCGTCCAGCAGCAACAGGGTGCGCCCCTTGGCATGGGCCAGCAGATAGTGCCAGCGGCTGCGGCCAAAGGCGACTTCAGGGGGAAAACAGTAGCGTTCCAGATTAACGATGGCGCCCAGATCATCGGTTCGGGCCGCACGTACGGTCAACACGGGGAGTCCTTGTTCGGTTATTTATCCTCAGCACCAAAAATGCGACTTGTATCACAAGTTACCAAGGCGTCATATTAGGCACTGTAACCTCTTGTTTCCCCTCGCGCCATTGTCGTGCTTGTCGGTGCATCGAAGCCCACTGGGGATCCTGCCTGTTCAGGCAGTCTGATCTGTGGAGCCGAAAATATGAGTACCTATGTCATCGTCGAAGAGCTGGGCGACTGGCCTTGCCATGCCGATTATCTTCTGACCGCCCGCACCTATCTGCAACATGGCGTGCCGACCACCGGCGGCCGACCCCGCATCATCAACCTCTGCCGCAATCTGGAACACCTGAGCGCAGGCTACTACTGCTCGCTGCTGGCCCAGGCCCGCGGCCACCACTGCCTGCCAGGTCTGCAGGCCATCAGCCGACTGCAACCCCAGCAGCCACCGGCCAAGCTGTGGCGCAAGGCGCAGGGGTGGCTAGCCCAGCAGAGCGAGGATCGGATCCGGGTGCGCGCCATCTTCGGCCAGTGTGAACAGAGCGAGCTGGCGGGGCTGGCCCGCTACTACTATGGCCTGAGCCAGTTGCCGCTGCAGGAGCTGACCCTCAAGCGCGGTCGCCACGGCTGGTCGGTGCGCCAGCAGCAGAGCCTGTCACCGCTGGAGCTGAGCCCAAGCGAGAAAGAGTTGATGCTGCACCACGCTCAGGCACTGGTGGGGACCGGTGACGAGGAGCAGGCGGCGCCGCTCTACCAGCTCGCCATTCTGGTCGACCCCGATGATGGCCGTGCCAGCAGTGATGGGCTGGCGCTGGAGCGCTTTATCCGGGCTGCTGCCGCCCAAGGCATCCGGGCCGAGATCCTGCCACCGTCGGCCATCGAGCGGCTGCCGGAGTTCGACACCCTCTGGCTGCGTGCCGAAACCGCGGTCGGCCACTACACCTTCGAATTTGCCCACCGTGCCGAGCAGCTCAAGATGCCGGTGATCGATAGCTCCCGCGCCATCCTCGCCTGCAGCAACAAACTCTATCTCTACGAGCTGATGGTGCGCAGCGGCGTGCCCATGCCGCCCACCATGGTGGTGACCCGCCGCGGCCGCCACCATGTGGACGAGCTGGTACAGCGGCTCGGCCTGCCGCTGATGGTGAAGGTACCCGACGGGGCACAGGGGCGCGATCTCGCCATGGCCAGCGACGAGCAGCAGCTGGCCCGCCTGCTGGACGAGGGGCTGGGCCGCTCCGCCCTGCTCTTGGTGCAGAGCCGGATCCCCGCCGAGTTCGACTGGCGCATCGGCTTTCTCGACGGCTCGCCGCTGTTCGCCTGCCGCCGCTACCGGCCCGAACCGGGCAACCGCATCCGCCGCCGCAAGCACCCCCTCGACATGAGCCGCATCGAGGCGCTGCCGCTTAACGAGGTGCCGGAGCGGGTACTGCAGACCGCTCGCCGTGCAGTGCATCAGCTCGGCAATGGCCTCTACGGGCTCGATTTGCGCCAGCAAGGGCGTGACTGCGTGCTGCTGGAGATCGTCGACAACCCCTGGATCCGCGGTGATATCGAAGACAAGGAGGCGCAGGATCTCTACGAGAGACTGGCCCGCGCCTTCCGCCAGCGGCTGGAAAACCGGGGCCAGAGCACCGCATAACCCGCCATGACTTTGTCGCCCACAATGACAGAGAGGGCCCCGCGATGGGGCCCTCTCTCATATCAAAGCGTGCTGTGGCTGACTTATTGCAGACGCAGGAAACGCCCGCTCAAGGGCGGTATCTCCACCGTCACGCTGCTGCCGCCGATGGCCAGACTCTCGCCGCTTTGCAGATCCACCAGCGCACTGCCGCTGCGCAGCTTGCCCGCCGGCAGGTTGTAGCTGAGCGCCGTGGTGGAGAGGTTGAGCAGGTAGACTATCTGCTCCCCAGCCGTCTGCTTGATGTCACCATAGAGGCTGCCATCGGCCACCAGTTTGACTCGCTCTCCCTGATAGAGGGCGGGGTGGGCGGCGCGCATCGCCAGCAGCTGGGCCAGCCACTCTTTCAACTCGGCCTGTTCGCTACTTGGCACAAAGCCGGTGACAGCGGGCACTTTGCCGTCGCTGCGGGCCACATGATCGTCGCACAAGCCCTGCGCCGCACAGTCACCACCAACCTTGGCGGCAAAGCCCGGCACCTCGTCGCCAAACTCCTCGCCATAGTAGAAGGTGATGGGGCCGGAGCGAGCCGCCATAAAGCTGAAGGCCGCCTTGTGGCGCTGCCAGTACTCGGTCGACTTGAAGTTGCCGCGCTCCAGCAGATCGCCAAAACGCACCAGATCATGGTTGCCCAGCATCAGGTTCGGCATGGCATGATTCGGGTAGTTCTCCACCTTGTTCCAGCTGGCATCGAGCACGCTGGCCCCCTGCCCGCCCTTGCCGGACTCCTCCACCGCCAGCGCCTGCACGATGCCGTAGCGCAACGGGAAGTCAAAGGCCGAGGAGAGCGCCGGATTGTCGCTGCTGCCGTAAGCCTGGGCGCGAATATCGTCAGCCCCCTTCCACACCTCACCCACCATGTAGCCAAGGGTGCCCCACTGCTGACCGGCGGCCTTGCGCGCTGCGCTGGCCTGCTCCACCTCGCTGCGAATGGCGCGCCAATCATCCAGCCCAAGCTGATAGGCCTGATCGAGGCGCCAGCCGTCGATGCCGTACTGCTCGACCCAGTAGCGGGCCACCTCCTTGAAGTAGGCGAGGCTCTCCGGCTTGCTGTAATCCACCAGCTGGCCGGGATAACCCGCACCGCCGCTGGTTAGGGCTGGCAGACGCCCCTCTGGCGAGGGCTTGCTCACCCCCACCTTGTTGACGTGGCCAAACACCCCGTCGAGGAAGACATAGAGGCCGCGCTGGTGCGCCCCGTCCACCAGCTGCTTGAGCTTGGCATTGCTGCCGAAGTTGGGGTCCACGGTGAAAAAGTCGCAGGCGAAGTAGCCGGTGGCATCGAGCTTGTTATCACCGCCCTGACCAGCGCAGGAGTCGAACACCGGGGTGAGCCAGATGGCGTTGACGTTGAGGCTCTTGATGTGGTCGAGACTGTCGATGATCCCCTGCAGATCGCCGTTGTGCTGGGAGGGGCCATAGCCGACGCCGTAGTTGGCGCTGCCGTCACCATCGGCAAACGACTCCACCATCACCTGATAGATGCGCAGGTTGCAGGCGGGTTGATCGTCGCCATAGCAGGCACGACTGGCCGTCGCGACCGGAGGGTGGGTGACCGGCGGATTGACGACGGGGGGAGAGCTCTCCCCGCCTGAACTACCGCTGCCGCCGCAAGCCGCAAGTAACAGGGCGGCCCCGAGCAGGCCGCCATAGCGTAACGTTCCCTGTTTCATTGTTATGTTCCCGCTGTGAGAGCAGGCGTCTGATACGCCTGTTTTCCACCATGATAGCGAGGCTCACACAGCGGTGTCTGTGACTGAAAACGTTATCTGACTCAACTGGTTAGAGCACACCCGCCGAGGCAAACCGGTAGTTGAGCGAGAGCCAGTAGGAACGGCCCGGCTCGGGGATGCGGCCGCTCTGCTCGTAGCCCAGCCCGGCCTGACTGCTGTGCACCGACTTGGAGAGGTGCTCGTAGTAGAAGGTGTCGAACAGGTTGTCCACCCCGGCCGAGAGCTGCCACCCTTTGGCAAACTGCCAGGCGCCGCTCAGGTTCATGGTGAAGAAGCCTGGGGTCTCCCCCTGATCCTGACCCGCAACGGTACCGGACCAGAGATCTACCCGATCCTGCGCCGCCACCGCGCGCCCCAGCAGAGTGAAGTTCAGCGCCTCATTTGGCTGCCAGCCCAGCGCCAGCTTGCCATCAAGCGGCGGCATCTGGGCCAGCGGTTTGATGTCGCTCTGGTTTTCGCCATAGACCACCGCCAAACCACCATCGAGACGCCACTGCTCGGCAAACTGCCAGCGCCCCTCCAGCTCGCCACCCCGGGTCTGGGCATCGATATTGCGCACCTTGTTCGACTTGCTGTTGTAGAGCAGGTAGTCCTTGATGTCGGCGCTAAAGAGGGAGAGGGTCAGGTCCAGCTCGCGACTGCGCAGGGCCAACCCAGCATCCCACTGGCGACTGCGCTCCGGGTTGAAGGTGAACGGGGTACTGTCCTTGCTGCGCTCCCAGTAGTCCGGCGCCCGCTCCGCCTGCCCCCAGGCCAGATAGCTGGACCAGCGGGGCGACCACTGGTACTCGTAGCGGCCAAATCCGCTGTTCAGACTCAGGGTATCGCTGTAGAGGGTCTGTTCACCGGAGCCATAGCGGGTGGTCTCTACCCTATCCTGGCGGTAACCGCCCTTGTAGCTGTGAGCCCCCTGCTGACGACCCAGTTCGGCGAAGCCGCCCTGCTGCTCGAAACGCAGGGTGCGCTGGCGATCCTTAGTGGCATAGTCGACCCCACTCCGACTGCGGTGCTGATCCCGGTTGCTGTCGAGCCCGGCGGTCAGCAGCCAGTCTGCTGGCAAGGCGATGTCGTTGGCCCAGCGACCGCCGGTGTTGCGGCGATCCGGGTTGGAGAGCATCTTCATGCCGCTGTTTTGCCGCAGGCTGAAGTTGTCCATGATGTGGTCTATGTAGTTGTCCCACAGGGTCAGCTCGCTGCGCTGCCAGTGAGTGGTGATCTGCTCCTGCTTCAGCTTCAGCCCGAAGGATTCGCGATCAAACATGGGGCCATCCATGGTGCGATCCGCATAGGCGGCGCGGGCGTTGCTGCGCTCGGCGGTGAGTTCCAGCCAGGTGTGCTCCCCCGGCGTCCAGCCCAGCTGGGCGGTGCCGTTCTCGCGGCGATAGAAAGATCGCACCTTGTTACCGTGACCATCGCGGTAATCTTCGCTGTCGGAGTGGGTGAACTGACCGCGCAGATAACCGTCGGTCGAGCCCGCCGTCATATCCATCATCTGATCATCGCGGCCAAAACTGCCATAAAGGGCCGAGGCATCGGCCTTGAGGCCCGGTGCGGTGAACTCGGGCCTGTCCCGCTCGAACAGCACTGTTCCCGCCAGGGTGGCACCCTGCTCAAGGGATTGCGGCCCCTTCAGCACCCGGATCCGGTCAAAGGATTGGGGGAACACATAGGCCGTGGGCGGGTCCATCCGGCCGCCACACCCACCGGCCAGCATGCCGCCATCCATCTGCACGTTGAGGCGGGACATCCCCATCCCCCGCAGCACGGGATCGCCACCGAGCCCCCCTTTGCGCACCATGCTCATGCCGGTGACATTCTTCAGATAACCGGCGCCGTCGGCTGCAGGCATGGGGGAGCCGGGCTTCTTGGGATCCAGTGTCACCTCCAGGGTGCTGGCGGGGCGGGTTGCCACCACCACCATGGGATCCAGCTGTTGCACCGGTTCCTGACCGGCAGCGCCGTGACAGGCGAGCCCGCCCACCAGCAGGGCAAGAGGTGTGCGCATATGACAAGCCATACATTTTCCTTATGTATTTGTTTGTTTTGTTATTTTCATTCAACCGACCAAACCTTTCAGCAAGGGAAAGGTTTGCCATCTGGCCGCAAAAAAGGCCTGCGGCGCGAAAGCGGCAAGCCTCTGTCAGATGAAGCGAAGGCAAGTTGGCAAAATGTTGCGCAGGTTTTACCCAAGTTGGCTCAGAAAGGCAAACGGGCAAACATTCCAGTAACAGGAATCTGGCGTTGGCTCACAAAAAATGGGGATTAGCTGAAGGCCTCCCGCTCATCGATGGGAGAGATGAGGTGATAGACCTCATGAGCGGATAGCGTGCAGCCAACAGGCCACTCCAGCTGGTGGTGACGGTTGATGAAGACCCGGGCGCAGTGACGCTCGCTCTCCAGCTTTGCAAACAGCGGCTGGGTTCGCCAGGGGGTCAGATCCAGCACACCCGTGGTGCCATCCGATAACACCAGAAACAGGCGCCATCCCCGCACATACTCGACATCGATAAAGACCGGCATCCCTTCGGCTCCGATTGAGATAATTCGCGGCAATTATAAACACCAGCGCTCCATCCATACACGCTGCGGCTCACATTTTACCCAGCAGATTATGCTGTGCTCATTAGTGGCGCGACATCACATTTTTAGATGATAAATGTGTTAATGCCGACTTTTAACAAACTTGAATGCAACCTTAACCAATTCGATCTGTCATAACCTCACAACAACTAAAAAAACGTCTGTGGACAGACGTTTAGAGTCTCATTCAGGAACAAACATGACAAATCTAAAACAGCGACTCGGCCCGTTCTGGCCCTTCGCCGTCTTCTGCGCGCTCGCGCTTTTCTCTCTCTCTTTCAGCCGAATCGCCCTCGGTATATGGCAACTGGAACGTGTGGATGCCGTGGCCGGTTGGCAGGAGATGCTGCTGCAAGGGATCCGGGTCGACTTTGCGACCCTCTGCTGGGTCTGGGGTGTCCCCGCCATGCTCACTCTGCTGCTGGCAGGCCCCCATGCCATCGGCCGAGGCTGGCTGCAACTGATGCGCGTCTGGCTGACCGTCGGACTCTGGCTGATGCTGTTCCTCGAGATCTCCACCCCCTCGTTTGTCACCGAGTATGGCGTGCGTCCCAACCGTCTCTATGTGGAGTACCTCATCTATCCGAAAGAGGTGTTCGCCATGCTGTGGGCAGGCCGCAAAGCCGAGCTGCTGCTGGCGGTACTCTTCAGTGGCGCCGTGCTGACCGGTGGCTGGTGGCTGAGCGGCCGTCTGGTGCATGGCCTCAGCTTCCCCCGCTGGTATCTGCGTCCGGCCTTCGCCCTGCTCATTCTGGCCATAGGTTTTCTCGGTGCCCGCTCCAGTCTCGGCCACCGCGCCCTGAACCCGGCTATGGTCGCCTTTGCCGAGGATCCGCTGGTCAACTCGCTCACCGTCAACTCCGCCTACTCCCTCTTCTTTGCCATCAAGCAAATGGGCGCCGAGGAGGATGCCGGCCAGTTTTACGGCGAGATGACGGAGCAGAAGGTGCTCGAGGTCATGCGCAAGGAGAGTGGCCGTCCGGCCAGTGATTTCAACTCCGAACTACTGCCCAGCCAGACCTTCAATGAGGCGAGCTTCCAGGGTAAACCGAAGAATCTGGTGATCCTGCTGCAGGAGAGTCTGGGTGCCCAGTTTGTCGGTTCCCTCGGCGGTCTGCCGCTCACCCCCAACATCGATGCCCTATCGCAGCAGGGCTGGGCCTTCGAGCAGCTCTACGCCACCGGCACCCGCTCGGTGCGCGGTATCGAGGCGGTACTGACCGGTTTCACACCGACCCCGGCACAGGCGGTGGTCAAACTCGGCAAGAGCCAGACCAACTTCTTCACCATCGCGGATCTGCTCAAACAACGGGGTTACGACACCAGCTTTATTTATGGCGGCGAGAGTCACTTCGACAACATGCGCAGCTTCTTCCTCGGCAATGGCTTCACCACCATCGTCGAGCAGAAGGATTTCGACAATCCGGTGTTCAAGGGGTCATGGGGGGCTTCCGACGAGGATCTGATGGCCAAGGCCGACGAGACCTTCAAGGCGTTGCACAAGGAGGGTAAACCCTTCTTCAGTCTGGTGTTCAGCTCCAGCAATCACGATCCGTTCGAATTCCCGGACAACCGCATCGAACTGTTCGAGCAGCCCAAGCAGACCCGCAACAACGCGGCCAAGTATGCGGATTACGCCATCGGCGAGTTCTTCAAGAGGGCGAAACAGTCCGAATACTGGAAGGACACCCTGTTCCTGGTCATCGCCGATCACGACAGCCGGGTCAGTGGCGCCAGTTTGGTACCCATCCCCCGCTTCCATATTCCGGGGGTTATCGTGGGCGACAGCATTGCGCCGAGGAAGGATCCGCGCATCGTCAGCCAGATCGACATGGCGCCGACCCTGCTCTCCCTGATGGGGATCAGTGCCGACTACCCCATGCTCGGCAAGGATCTGAGCCGCATGCCCGCCGACTGGCCGGGGCGCGCCATCATGCAGTACGACAAGAACTTCGCCCTGATGCGCGGCAAGGATGTGGTGATCCTGCAACCGGAACGGGCGGCAGAGGGCTATGTCTACGACAATGCCAGCGAGAAGCTGACTCTGGCGGCGCAGCCGGACGCCTTGAAGGAGGATGCTCTCGGTCTTGCCCTGTGGGGCAGCATGGCCTATCAGAAGAGCCTCTATCAGACGGCCAAGGATGAACGCACCGCCGCCAATTGAGCCGCTCGTGCTGCTTCAACCCATAGCAGAATAGAAAAAACCGCCAGCTGGCGGTTTTTTCCATCTATCCATACCGTCGGCCCACAGGCCGTTATGGCTGGGGAAAGCAGGGCAGGGAGCGGCTGAACTTGTGCTCGAATACCAGCGAGGTTTCGAGGTGCACCACCTCTTCGCGGGAGGTGAAGTGATCGAAGACGAAGTTGCGCAGGTGCTCGGTATCGGAGACACAGAGGTGCACCAGAAAATCATCCTTGCCCCCCATGTGGAACAGGCTGATCACTTCGGGCAGCGCCAGAATGGCATCGCGGAAAGCATCGATGATCTGGCGGCTGTGGCGGGCCAGCTGCAGGGAGACCATTGCCTGAATGTGACCCCCGAGGGCCTGATAATCCACTTCACAGTGCGCTCCCTTGAGCACGCCATCCTGCTGCAACTTGCGCACCCGCTCCAGACAGGTGGAGGGGGCAACGCCCACCAGCGCGGCCAGATCCTTGTTGGTCATGCCCGCATCCCGAAACAGATGGGCCAGGATATCCAAATCCAGTTGATCCAGGTTTCTCATCTTAACTCCTTGAACCGCTCAATTTTTTAGACTCTGCCCGTAAACCGGGGCAAACACAACGGCCATTGACATCCCCCCTGCCCCGCCTATCCTTGGCGCCATTCACCGGCCGCAGCCCTGTGGCCACCACGCGAGGATCCGCCATGCACCCGTATCACCCTTTCTGGAGCCTTGAGGTTCCCCGTGTCGATGGTCAGCTGCTGCTGACCCCCTGCCCCGGCACCCAGCAGGTGCCGCTGACCCTGGCGCTCGATCAACTGCGGCTGGCCGGTGCCCACGGGGTGGTGACCCTGATGACGAGCGCCGAGTTGACCCGACTCGAACTGGCGCAGCTCGGCCAGCAGGTCGAGCACGAAGGAATGCGCTGGCTCCACCTGCCCATCGAGGATGATCTGGCCCCCGATGCAGCCTTCGAGGCCGCCTGGCAACAGGCGCTGCCGCAGCTGCGCGAGCTGCTGGGGGATGGCAAACATCTGGTCATCCACTGCAAAGGGGGCAGCGGTCGTACCGGTCTGGTCGCCGCCGCGCTGCTGATGACCCTCGGCCAGCCACAGCAAGAAGCGATGGCCGCTATCAAGGCCCACAGACCCAAGGCGTTTACCCTGGCCTGCCACCGCCAATGGCTCGACCAGCTGGCCCAGCGGCTGGAGCTGGGCGACTGACTACTTGCCCCCTTGGTCATAGGTGAAGACCTTGCCGATATCCTCCACCCGATAGCTGGTGAGCTGATAGACGTAGTAGTTGAGCCAGTTGGCAAACAGCAGATGACCATGGCTGCGCCAGCTGGCGCGCGGGGTCTTGCCCGGATCGTTATTCGGGTAGTAGTTGACCGGAATAGCCGGGTCAAGGCCCGCCGCCAGATCCCGTTGGTACTCCCCATCGAGAGTCAGGGCGTCGTACTCCGGATGCCCGGTGACAAACACCTGACGACAATCCTTGGTCGCCGCCAGATAAACCCCCGCCTCTTCTGACTCGGCAAAAATCTGCAGATCGGTGTGGGCGCGGATCAAATCGCCATCAAACGCCGCATAGCGGGAGTGGGGCGCGACAAACTCGTCATCGAAACCACGCAGCAGCGGTTCGTGCTCATCGAGGCGATGATGATGATACACACCGGAGAGCTTCTCGCCACGGGTCTGCTTCTCCATGCCGTAGAGTGCCTTGAGCGCCGCCTGCACCGCCCAGCAGAGGAACAGGGTGGAGGTAACATGCTGATGGGACCACTCGATGATCTCGACGATACGCGGCCAATAGACCACCTCCTCGAACTCCACCAGCCCGAGCGGCGCGCCGGTAATGATCATGCCGTCGTAGTTGTTGCCACGCACCTGCTCGAAGTCGTGATAGAAGTTCTCGAGATGGGCCTGCGGCGTGTTCTTTGACTCCCTGTCATCAATGCGCAGCAGATCCACATCCACCTGCAGCGGCGAGTTGGAGAGCATCCGCATCAGCTGGATCTCGGTCTCAATCTTCTTGGGCATCAAATTGAGGATCAGTACCCGCAGCGGGCGGATGTTCTGGGTGACGGCCCGGGATTCCGTCATCACGAAGATGTTCTCCTGCCCCAACACTTCGGCTGCGGGCAACTGATCCGGGATCTTGATCGGCATGCTTACTCCCTGTACTGCATCGGTAAATATGTCTGGACATCCAGAAGCCTATAATAAAGCTCCCACCCTGTCATCAGATACCTTTTGTATTCACTCTCGCCTTTGACTAGCATACGGCTCAGTATCTCCCCTGCATCCAAGATAATGACCGGTATCAAGATTTCCGTAGATCGACTGCAAGTCGGCAACTATGTCTCCCTGCCACTGGGGTGGCGCGAACACCCGTTCCTGTTTTCCAGCTTCAAGATCAAGAATGAAGAGGAGATCGAGCTGATCCGCCGACTCGGTCTGAAACTGGTCACCATCATTCCCGACAAGAGCGACGTTCCGCCCAAGCCCCTCAATCAGGTACAGCCTCAACCACAAGAGAGCGCAGACGCCGCCCAGCGCCAGGCTCAGATGCAGCAGGAGAAGGACCGCCGCATCGAGCAGTTGCAGCAGTATCGTCGCAACCTGCAGCAGTGCGAGAAACAGTTTCAGCAGTCGCTGGCCCAGGTGCGCAGCGTGATGAGCAAGCTCCAGTCCCGCCCCCTCAATGCCATCGGCGAGGCGCAGGAGCTGGTCAACGCCATGACCGAGCAACTGCTCTCGGTGGACGAGATGGTGCTCCATCTGGTCTCCGACAGCGAGGATGGCAACAACCTCTACTTCCACTCCCTCAACGTCAGCGTACTCAGCATGCTGCTGGCCAAGGAGTGCAACATGTCTGCCGACCAGATCCGCCATATCGGTATGGGGGCGCTGTTCCACGATATCGGCAAACTGAAGATCCCGAGCCAGATCCTGCGCAAGACCGAGCCGCTCACTAGACCGGAGCAAAACCTGATGGCCCAGCACCCGCGCTACGGGCTGGATCTGCTCAATCTGGCCAAGGATTTCCCGTCGGAAGCGAAGGGGATAGTGCTGCACCACCACGAATATCTCGATGGCAGCGGGCCGGAAGGGCTCAAGGGCGGCCAGCTCGATCAGCTCACCCAGATGGTGTCGCTGATCAACGAGTACGATAACCTCTGCCACATGCAGGCCAAGGTGCCCTACTCGGCCCTGAGCGGCCTCTACAAGCAGCGCAAGGCGCAGTTCAATCCGGAGTACCTCAGCATGCTGATCCGGTTGATGGGGATCTACCCCCCCGGCAGCGTGGTGCAACTCTCCAACGGTCAGGTTGGGCTGGTGATGTCGGTCAACGCTTCCCGCCTGCTCTACCCCTCGGTGCTGGTGTACGATCCGCGCATTCCCCGTCAGGAAGCCGCCATCATCGACCTGCAGCAAGCCGAACTGTCGATCGCCAAGGTGATCCACCCCAAACGGCTGCCGCCCGCCGTGTTCGAGTACCTCAATCCGCGTACCCGGATCAGCTACTACTTCGAGCACAACAAAGCCTGATTGTGTTGGCCCGAGGCCAACCATTGCCACCCGTTTAATCCAAGGAGCCTGCCATGCGTATCGAGATCATCAGTACCGGAGACGAAATAGTGACAGGTCTGGTGGTGGATACCAACGCGGCCTGGCTCAGCGCTCTGCTGCTGGAACAGGGGTGGCAGGTGCGCCGTCGCCTGACGGTGGGTGACAACCTCGCCGACCTGAAAACGGTGCTGCAAGAGAGTGCCAGCCGCGCCGAGGTGGTGCTGGTGTGTGGCGGACTCGGGCCCACTGCCGACGACCTGACCGCTCAGGCTGCCGCCGAGGCCTTTGACCAGCCACTCACCCTCTTCCCCGACTGGCTCGCTACCATCGAAGCGCGCTACGCCAGCCGTGGCCGCCCCATGGCACAAAGCAATGCCAAACAGGCCTGGTTGCCACAGGGGTGCGAGATCCTCGACAACCCGGTCGGCACCGCCTGCGGCTTTGTGGTGCGAAGTGGCCAGAGCCAGCTCTTCTTCACCCCGGGCGTGCCGTTCGAGTTTAAGCAGATGGTGCGCGAGCAAATTCTGCCGCGCCTCAAACAGCTGGCCGGGGCACAGATCGATACCGAGCTGCGTCGCTTTTACACCTTCGGCGTCTCGGAGTCGGCCCTCAGCGATATGCTGGATGGCGCCCCCTGGCCGATGGGTATCGAGCTGGGTTACCGATCCTCCATGCCCCTTATCGAGCTGAAACTGATCGGCCACGGCGCCAGTGCCGCTGATATGGAGAGTGCCGAGCGCCGACTGCTGGATACGGTCCGCCCCTGGCTGGCTAGCTGCGGAGATACGGAACCGGCGCAGCAGATCCTCGCGCTGCTGCAAGGCAGGCCGCTGTCTCTGCTGGAGGGAGAGAGTGGCGGCGCCCTGCTGGCGCTTTGTCACGGCCATTCCCGGCTGGAGGCCAACTTCAGTACACAACTGGCCGATGAGCTGGCGCAGCTACCGACGACCGATGCGGGCCTGCAACTGACCATAGGGCGAGAGGGGCCAGAGGGAGTGCCACTGCTGCTCAGCGCCGATGGCATGCACATCGGTCAGACAGTCAAGGTCAGCCACCCCGACCCGGAGAGCCGCCGCAAGATCCTCGCCTTTGCCGCCCTCGACATGCTGCGCCGCCACCTGTTGGACGAGCCGGTACTCGGCAAGTACCTCACGCTGGACAGAACGACACAACGCGGCGGTTAACCACAATCCCTCACCCGGCCCGTGCAGGCCATGCCGCTGGCTGATATATCCGGTCACTCTCCGGCATCCCTCTTGGCGTCATCACCGAACAGAACGCCATTTATACGACCACGATTTATCCGTCTCTTGTCACCGATCCGACCTCAATTCATTGACCATTCAGAAGAAATATCTGAATACTGCCCACTCTCAGGGTTGGCGACTCGCTTTATTCATCACAGAGAGATTAAATGACAGTAGAGGGGAAAACCGAGCGCCCCTCTCCCCACCAGGCAAGGAGATGCGGTGTTAAGCAAAGAGTGGCTGCTGCTATCAAGCGATATGGAACTGGTCTGCCTGCGGATTGCCGCCGGTCTCACCAAACCTGTCACGGAACAGGATGTGCAGGCTCTGCTGCTCGCTTCCAACTGTCGCCGCTATCAGCCGCTGCCCGAGGGGATCAAACAGGCCATCAGCCTGCTCAATACCCTGCTCACCAACCCTGCCGCCCCCGTCCCCGCCAACCCCATCCCCATCGGCAAGCGTCAGGATGCCCGACTCGCCGTAATAGTGGAGAAGGATCGCATGAGCGCCATCGCCCAGATCACTGCCGACTGGGGGGGCAAGTATGTGACGCTGGAACAGCTGAAAGAGGCGATCGCCATCAGCGAAATCAAACAGGGGGTGAGTGAGCAACTGCTCACCGCCGCCATCCAGTCCGCCAGGGAGGCATCCCCCGGCACCCTGCTCAAGCTGGTCATCGCTCGTGGTCAACCTGCACAAAATGGTGAGGACACCCGTTACGAGCGGCTGGTGGAGACTCCGGCCGAACGGATCCTCAAACCACAGGAACTGGATCATGGCAAGGTCGACCTGCGGGATCTCGGCTCCATCGTCACCGTCAAAGCCGGGGCGCCTTTGATGCGACGTCATCCGGCCACCCAGGGAGTGCCCGGCTTTACCGTGACAGGCCAGGAGCTGCCCGCCAAGAATGGCAAGGACAGCCCGATGAGCGCTGGCGAGGGCACCTTTATCTCCCCCGACGATCCCGATCTGTTGATCGCCGGTCGGGCAGGCCTGCCCTGTCAGGAGAAAGCGGGCATGAAGGTGGATGAGGTGCTCACCGTCAAACAGGTAGATGTTCGTCACGGCCACATTACCTTTGAAGGGGGGTTGATCGTCAATGGCGACGTCAATCCGGGCATGAAGGTGCGGGTCAGCGGCGATATCGTCATCGGTGGATTTATTGAAGGGGGCGTGATCGAGGCCGGCGGCAGCATCACGGTTCGCCACGGCATCATTGGCCGCCGCAACGAGCAAGGGGAGTACCTCTGTCAGCTCAATGCGCAGGGGGAGATCCACGCCAGCTACGCCCAGTATGCGCAACTTGAAGCTGGGGGCGACATCCAGATCCAGAGTCAGCTCAGCCACTGTTATAGCCGCAGCGGGCAGGATATCAAGGTGGGTGACAGCAGCATGCGCAAAGGCACCCTGCTGGGTGGCACCAGCATAGCCAACCGTCTCATCATGGCCCCCAGCCTGGGGGCCGAGGCCGCCAACCATACCCGGTTGCAGATCCTCGGTGGCTATTTCACCCACAAGGAGCAGGAGATCCAGCTGAAGGTTCGTCAGCAGGAGTGCCAGGCTCAACTCGACAAGATCAAGGCGCTGGTGATGAGGCTGCTGCAACTGCCCAGCGATAAACGCAATCCGGATACCCTGCGCAAACTCAAACCAATCCGGGATCACCAGTTGGCAGAGCTGACCCTCATCCACGAACAGATCACGATAAACCATGAAGAGATGCAGAGCTTGATGGCACAAATGGAGGTGATCGCCACCCAGCATCTGTTTTCCGGCATCGAGGTCGAGATGGCCTGCTTCAAACGCAAAGTCACCATCACCCGAGGCCCTACCCGCCTGACTATTCACGACGAGCAGCTGGAGATGACCCCTTACGAGGGGCACAGCTAGGTGAACCATCCGCATCGACCGTGATCCCGCCGTCGATTTTCGCTACACTCGCCACTTCCTTGGCCCCACCGGGCGGGCCAGCCAGACTCAGGTAGTGAGAGATGTACAAGCTGATCGCATTGGATATGGATGGCACCCTGCTCAACCCGCAGGGCCAGATTACTCCCCGCACCCACGCCACCATCACGGCCGCCAGTGCCAAAGGAGTCACCGTAGTGCTGGCCTCCGGCCGGCCGCTGGAAGGGATGAGCCGCTATCAGGAAGAGCTCGGCCTCACCACAGAGCATGACTATGTCATCTGCTACAACGGCGCCCTGGTGCAACAGGTTGCCGATCAGCGCATCATCCGCAGCCAGCTGCTGACCGGCAGTGACGCCAGCGCCATAGCCAAACTGGCTGATGAGCTGGAAGTGAACGTTCACGGTTTCTCGGTAACCCAAGGCCTCATCAGTCCCCGTGTCAGCACCTACACCGAGCACGAATCTCGCCTGATCGGCATGCCGATCAATCTGATCGACTTCGCCACCCTGCCTGCCGACGAGCAGATCATGAAGGTGATGATGATCGACGAGCCGCCCCAGCTCTCCCGGGCCATCGAGCGACTGCCTGCAGAGCTCTATGAGCGCTATACCGTGGTACAGAGTGCCCCCTTCTTCCTCGAGTTCATGAACAAGCAGAGCAACAAGGGAACCGGCGTGGCCGCACTGGCCGAGCACCTTGGCCTGACCGCCGATCAGGTGATCTGCGTCGGGGATGCGGGCAACGATCGCCACATGATCGAATACGCAGGCCTCGGGGTTGCGATGGGCAATGCCACCGACGAGATCAAGGCTCTCGCCCAGCACACCACTGCCCGCAACGATGAAGATGGTGTGGCTCAGGTGATCGAGCAGTTCGTACTGAATGCCTGATCGCAATCGAGCGCAGCGGCGCCCGATAAGGAAATAAAAACGGGGAGGCTGTCAGCCTCCCCGTTTTTTCTGGTCAGTTATCTGCGTGATGAGCGGTAATTCGTGCGCATCACTGGTTCGCCAGACACTGGGTATGGGAGCCCGGTTGCAGGTAGGGCATCAACAGGGGAGCCATCCCCTTGAGCACCTGTACCGGCAGCGCCGAGGTGAAACGGAACTTGTCAGACTGGCTACCCGGTACATAGGCGGTCAGGGTACCGAAGTGATCCTCACCCAGATAGAAAACGAAGGTCGCGGTGCGGTTGCGCGCCAGCGAGCTGGTCACGTTGCCATAACGGCCCACTGTTTCAATCCGGTTATCCCCAGTCCCGGTCTTGCCCCCCATCTGCAGCACAGTGCCATCCGGCAGGGTAAAGGCTCCGGCGATACGTCTTGCCGTGCCCCCTTCAACGACCTTGGAGAGCGCACTGCGCAGGGCGGCCGCCACCTCTGCTGGCATCACCCGGGTACCCTCGGTGTGCTGCGGCTCAAACTCGGTCTCGAAGGGCGTCCCCTTGGCGAACGAGAGGTGCTCGATACGCAGGGTTGGCGAGCGGACACCGCCATTCTGGATAATCCCCATCAGCTCGGCCAGTGCAGCCGGACGGTCACCGGAGCTACCCAACGCGGTCGCCAGCGAAGGCACCAGATGGTCGAACGGATAACCGAGCTTGGCCCAGCGCTGATGGATATCGAGGAAGGCTTCCACCTCCAGCATGGTGCGGATCCGGCTGTCACGGGCACTGCGATGACGGGTCTTGAACAGCCAGCTGTAGACCTCTTGCCGCTCGTCACGACTGGCTGCCACCGCATCGGCAAAGGTGGCCTTGTCGAACTCCTTGAGATAGGCCAGCAACCACAGCTCCAGCGGGTGAACCCGGGCGATGTAGCCCTGATCCGGTAGTGAATACTTGCCCGGTCCATAGCTGACGTAGAGCTGATTAATCCGCTTGGCACTCAGCTTTTCTCGCGGCAACCGCTCCGCCAGGAAGGCAGCAAATGCGGTTTCGCTGGCTTCCGGCATCAGGTAGCGGTGAACCGCCGCCAGACGTACCTCACTCGGCTTGAGACCGTCGAGGAAGGTATCGAGTTGCTCCTCGGGAGTCTTGCCGCGATATTTGCGCCAGAAGCGCAGCAGATAGGTCTGGCCCTCTTTGTCGGCAAATTTGGCCAGATACTCCTGACGGCGGGGATCCTTGTCATCCTTGAGCAACTGGGCACGGTTGCCCTCCTTGTAGAGGCTGTAGCGCACGATATCGCGCATCAGCCGTACAAAGGGCAAGTTAATTGACTCACGCAAAGAGTCACGCAACGTCGGAATACGATTGTTATCCTCGCGGCGGAAGTTGTTGAAGGTGTGCATGCCGCCACCGGTAAAGAACCCTTCGTTGGGGCTGGCGGAGTATTTGCGATCCAGCGCCGCTTCCAGCATCACAGGCAGGCTCTTGTCCTGAGCCGTCATCAGATAGGAGATGGCCCAGCGGCTGAGGTTGTCCTGAGAGACGGCAGCCAGCTTGCGCAGATTCTCGACCGGCATCCCGGCATAGTTGTCGTGCAGCTCGGCCACGATCTCCAGATAGGTGGTCAGCACCCGCAACTTGGCGGTTGAGCCCAACTCCAGCTTTGAACCTTCGTTGATATCGAACGGCTGATCGGTGTTGTCGGTCTGCACCCGCACCTTGAACCCTTCCGGCGACTTCTCGAACAGGGTGAAGCTGTAGCGCACATCGCCGGTCTTCTCCGGCGAGAGCAGGCGCTCACCAAACAGCCCTACCTGAGCGGCAAACGTCGGGTCGGCCAGCTGTTGCAGATAACGGGAGATTTCGTTCTGCAGCGGCATGTTGAGGCTGGTATCGGCGGTCAGATCCATCCGGTCGAGGTCATAGAGCTGTACTCCGAGCTGACGGCTCAGGCGAGTACGGGCAACCTGCAACCCCTTGTTGTTGTTCACCCGGGTGATAGCCGGGGACTGCAGGAAGTCACGAAACGTAATCTTGGCCTTGAGCGCCGCCTCCATCAGAGGTGGCGTGATCATTCCCTCCTGCACAAACAGGCGCAGGTAGCTGTCGGTCAGGGTAGCCAATGCCTCTCGCCCTTGAGCCAGATAGTAAGAGGGACGGCGGTGCGCAATCATCAGCGAGACGACCTGACGCAGGGCAAGCCCCTGTTCGGCCAGCGGTGTGTTCTGGTTGCGGGCGGGGTCCAGAAGACGGTTCACGTCATCGACATTGGCACCAAACCAGACCCAGAGACCATCTCCCAGACCATGCACTTCACCATATCCCGGCGCAGCCGAGAGCGGTACCGAGTTGAGGTAGGCCCAGGCGACCAGTTTGCGCGCTTCGAGGGTTTCCGGCCCGAGACGATAAGCCCGCACGCTGGCAGAGGCCATCTGACGGATCTTCTCGGTCGGCGACAGGGTCAGGCCATCCGGCGAGTGGCGATACTTCTCCACCTGGGTCGCCAGGGTACTGCCACCGGCAGATTGATCCTGCATATCGAGCGCCTTGCCCACTTGAGAGAGCGCGGCCTTGGCAAAACGGGGCCAGTCGACCGCCGGGTTGGCCAACGGCTCTTCGTTGCTCAGCAAGTCGCGGTTCTCGATAAACAGCAGCGACTGGATGACAAGAGGCGGAATGGAGTCAAAATCAGGATAGTGATGGGTCGGATACTTGAATTGATAGAAAGGTTCTGCGCGGCAATCGTGCAGCGTCAGGCCAGCCTGCACCTTCTCGGTATAGGGCACGAAGAAGCCACGACTGGCGTAGTCATAGAGCGCGTCGGAGAAATGCACCTGCTTGCTGACTTCATAGCCCCGCTGAAGCAAACGCTCCTGCATCATCGGCAGTTGCACATAGCCGAGCCGCTTGTCGAACGGGCCATCCTCAGGGAAAGCGATCTGCTTGCTCTGGCCTGGCTCGACCTGATAGGTGAGCTTGGCGGCATAGCGGGAGATCTCCTGAGATTGCAGCTTCGAGGTTTTCATCTCATAGCCAACCAGAGCGATCACCGCCCCCAGGCACAATAAAAAGAGAAAACAGAACAGCCAACGCCACCAGGGACGACGCTTGCGCTTTGGGTTCCCGTCCGAGGTCTGGACAGATGAATCTTGAGATGCCACTTGTGTCAAATCCGTCTGTTCTGATGCGCCCATATCAGCCCCACCATGGTTGCGCAATTTATTGTGTTTCACTCAAGCTTAGTCTTTTCAAGTCAATGGCTTGAAACTATTGACCGCTTTGTAGTGATGGTAACAGGGCAATTCTAAAAAGGGGAGCCGATTGTTGCAGGAGTGGCAGAGATCAGAGCTGATAACAAAACACCGGCCAGTGGCCGGTGTCTTTTAAGCAAAAGCTGAACGCTTACTTGTGAGAGCTCATGCCCTTCAGTTTGGTGCTCAGCTCTTTACGCTCTTTGGAAAGCTCGGCGTTCTTGATGATGTGGTCATCCACGCGCTCTTCATAGTCGGCACGCATGTTGGCGATGATTGCCTGCACATCATCAATGCTCATGCCCGGCTTGATGTAGTCGCTCAGGTTGTCGAGCAGCAGCACGCGCTTCTGGTTGTCACGGATCTTTTTCTCGTTATCCGCAATTTCACGCTTGAGTTTGTTCTGGCGACGGGACATACGCACATATTCCAGTACATCGCTGAAGGTGGACTTGTTTACTTGTTCCATATCGATACCACTGACTTAAGGTTGATAAAAACTGGCCAAGTTACACCTGGAACCCGGCAAACTCGGCGCGGGACAGGCAAACTCAAGATGCCCTTACTCTACCGAGTTATAAGCGAGATACAACCCTAATCGCGCGCCATGAACAGAGTTTGGCCAAAAGTAAACCAGTTAAAATAGCCAGTAATCCATCAGATAAGGGCTTGATATAGATAGAAAATGGAGGAAATGACAGGATTTTTAGTTCTCTTCCTGCAGATAAATGCTAATACTGGCTGTTTAACACGCTAAAAACACCAACGCGCGGTCGTGAGACTGGGCTTTGTGTTGGTTCTGGTGTGCAACCATCGGGGTTAGTGGGTAAAAACCGCCCATAGCAAAAAGGCCTTCCCAGATGGGAAGGCCTTTCAAATTAGTGGCGGAGCGGACGGGACTCGAACCCGCG